>CAMAVJ010000019.1 GCA_945861725.1 Rickettsia typhi | reverse complement strand
TATGTAGAGTTGTTATATGAAACTTGTAAAATGGAATAAATTTAATCATTGAAACTTACTGCAATATGTGCTATACTATCTTCGTACCTAGCTAATTGCTCATGAGATATTTTTACAAACGAAACAGATTTCACCAACTTAAAGGCTTTTGCACCGTCATGAAGGCAGGTTCTATTGCAAATGCTGCGGATATCATGCACACATCTGGCTCAAGCATAAGTCTGCAAATAAAAGCTTTGGAGCGTGAGCTTGGCGTTATACTATTCAAAAGGGTAAAGCAAAGATTACATCCCACAGATGAGGCGTGGACTGTCTACCGAGAGGCTTTGCAATTGCTTGAAGGAATTGATAACATCTACGAAAACACATCTAGTATGCTAAAAAATAAGATTGCGCAATCTATCAAAATTGCAGGACATCCTTATGCACTTTCGCATTTATTGCCAAAGACAGTTTCTGAAACAATTCGGGAAAATAAGAATGTCAAGATAAAACTTTACAACATACCACGAGATGAAGCAATAACGATGTTAAAAGCTGGAGAGATAGACATGCTCATTTTCCCGATGAATGAATATGATGAATCGTTAGAAGTGGAGACATTGTATAAAGGACATCCAGTTCTTGCAATGCACAAAAATCATCCGCTAGCTAAGATTGACGAAAAAGATATCACATGGGAAGAGCTAAAAAAGCATGAAATAGCCCATGTTGGAAAAGCAGTTGTAATGCAAGGTTTGGTAAGTAATATCAAAGGTCATAAACTGCAAGCAAGAGTCAACATTGAAAACGGAGGCACTTGGGACATTGGCAGAGGTTTGATTAAAGAAAATACATTCGTTGGCATCTTTGATAAAGGCTACTTGAATGAATCCGACAAGGAGGATATTGTGGAAAAAAGTATGCTACACTTATCGCCCGATTATTCATTTCAAATAGTAACACTTGCTGTCAAACAAAATCCTGTTGTTACGCAATTTATCAAAAAGCTCAAATCACACTTTTAATAAAAAATCTTCTTGCAATAACTATAAAAATATGCTAACATAACTGTATATCTTATATTCGTATGTATGCAGAAAGAGAAGATTAATATGCAAGGCAGTCAAGCTCTTACGCGGTTAAATCTCATCGCAAATCAGCTAACTGGTGGCAATAAGATATCGCATTTAATGGTAGAAGATGTTGGCTCTAAGAAGGTAGTTGGTATGTGTGAAGCTAGATCACTAAACTTATCTAATTTACAAGACACTCCACAAATCAATCGCGCTCTAACAAGACTAAGTCTCATTTCCAATCAGTTGACTAGCAAATCTTCGCCAGCAAATACAGATATTGGTATTAAGAAAATTGATAGCAATCTAATTGCAGTGCCGCTTGTTATTCCATTTGATAAAAAAGGAGAGCCTATTCTGGATAACCCAGAACACAAAAAAGACTATAAAATGTTGCGGAATTTATTTCGTGACTCGGAAGTTATGAAAAGCACTGGTTTCAATTTTGGCATGACTCTAACCAACGACCAATTACACCCTATTATGGCAAGCTGTGTAAGACATACAAGTGATAAAAAGGACAGTCCATACGGATTGTACAAAATATATGATAAATCTCTAGATGAGTATGTGGGCGTGCAAGGCATGATGGTTCTGAAAGACAAAGAAGGAAAAGATTTATGCACACCCAGCACAAATAATCCAGTGGTAGAGTCTCTAACGCTTGTTGATTCCAAACACCTAAGAAGCGGATATGGTTCAAAATTAATAGACTGGTCTTTTTCCGATGCTGAAAAGAGGGGGGATATTGTGATGTACACAGTAAGAATTGACAATGCTGGAACAAAAGCTATTTGCAAAAAACATAAACCGATACATCTTGGACTTAAAAATGTAGGCGGAAAGGAAGACTTTAGAGGAAAGGTTGATGTGTTTATAACCTTAAACAGCTATAATAAAGTGAAAGACTATCCAGACTTTTGTGAGACATTATTAGGCGGGCAAACTTCAGCAACCCAAACAAACCAGGTACAGAAAAAACAACTCTCTCCTTCGTTTTAAAGGAGCAAGAAAATTTTGGATTTGATAATTAGCATTACCCCAAACCCAATCATTACAGCCCCTAAAACCCCTTGCACAACCTTCAGATATTTTAGCATCTTTGCTTTAAAGATGCTAAATAAATACACATCTATCAAGACAAAAGTAAAGCCAGCAAAGACAAAATAAGCTGTTGTCAAAACTTTATCGACTACACTGTAATTCACAACAACTGGTGCAAGCATTAATGACCAGAATATTAAAGCTTTCGGATTAAGCAGTATCATCACAAAGCCCGTAAAAATGTATTTGTTTGAGTTGCCTGAATTTTTCTGCTGATAGTCTTTTTTCATAGATGCAATTAGACTCTTTCCACCAAGGTAAAATAACAGCCCTGAACAAGCTAAATAGAAGAAAGATGGATATTCTTTTGCAATCTTCGTTAAAATTGAAATTCCCAAAACCGAAAGTAAAATCTCCAAAGCATTTCCAAGTGTAATACCAATCACGACTTTTGTCGCATTTTTAAGATTTGTCTTTGCCAAGACATCAAAGGCGTACATTAAAGCTGGTCCTGGAGTAACGCAGGCTAGAAAGTGAATGAATGCGAGAGTTAGGAAAGTCATTTTGCATAAAATAAAGTTATAGTTTGATGAATTGAGTTGCTTGAAATTGCAAGATTTCACTTCACCACATCATCATTCAAAGCCTCCAAAATTTTCAGTGCAATGCGTAAATTTTTGTCGTCAAAGTTATACAAAATGCCAGTGGATTTATCAATCATTTGCTGGCGTTTATCCTTATTGTTATCGCTGGAAGTCTTATAAAACTCATACTTCGGTACGCCCAAGATTTTACTTATGGCATCAATTGTATCGGGAGAGGGGTTGTTAATACCTCGCTCAATCATTGAGACCGCTTCCGTTGAGCGACCGATTTTAAATGCAAACTCCTCTTGAGTAAGTTTCTTTTGTTTCCTCCATGCTTTGATTTTATTTCCAAGTTCGTTATTCATATTT
>CAMAVJ010000018.1 GCA_945861725.1 Rickettsia typhi | reverse complement strand
TTGTATCGGGAGAGGGGTTGTTAATACCTCGCTCAATCATTGAGACCGCTTCCGTTGAGCGACCGATTTTAAATGCAAACTCCTCTTGAGTAAGTTTCTTTTGTTTCCTCCATGCTTTGATTTTATTTCCAAGTTCGTTATTCATATTTATACAACAACTAATTAATAGTAATTAGAAGTAATAATATGAACTAACAACGAAGCTATAAATGGTATTGTAATATTAAAATGTGAAGTTTTAATATGTTTTTTACTTGACAAAACATTTCTTTCATTTCATATAATATATGATTTATAAAAATATTTACGTTAAGATATGCGGAAGTTATATGATTTTAAAAATTGCTTTTGTAAAACGGTAAAATTTAAGAACACGTGTTCTTTATACGAATTCCTTAACGTCAATTTCCAGATATTCGGCAAGCCGATTGAGGGCGATGAGCGAAGGATTTCTCTTGCCTCTTTCCAAAAGGGAAATGTAAGTTCTATCAAAACCAATATCGAGAGCCATAGCCTCTTGACTGATGCCTTTTTCAAGTCTGATTTTCCTAAGTTTTACGCCAAATTCTACCAAGACATATTCAAAATCTTTGTTGGTTTTTGTTTCGTCAAATTTCATGGCAATGGTAAAAAATACACTTGCCTTTTTATAATTATGTGTCTATTAGTCTACAGACTGAGAGTCTCATATAGGAAATTAGTAATATTTTAGTGTTGTAATATGACCGCAAAAAATACCTTTTGGAGCAAGCAAAAAAGCCACAAAACCAATGAAACAATGATATGCACTCGGTGTAATAGTATTGAAATCAAACAGACTTCCACGATTGGAATGATATTTGTTGGATTTGTAATTTTGATATTTATTCCAGCAGTGCGAGTTTTCGGATTTATAGGTTTTGGTGTTTTTGCTGTGCTGGTTTTGAGTGGATATCGACCTGTTATGCGTGATTGTTTGAAGTGTAAAGCAAAGGGTGATAAAATCGTGCCTGTTTCGGATGTCAAAGGTAAAATGTTATTCGAGACATACTATGCGCATAAGGTGGCGGAAGTGGAAAAGGTAGTAGAGGCAAAAAATAAAACTAACGATGATATTAAAGCACAAAGAACCAAGAAAATAGCCATGAAAATAGCATTTTACACAATTGCTGGTATGGTTATTTTTGTAACAATTGGAATTATCAGTGTACCGAGTAAAAACACAGAAACTACAGTAAATCAGTCACCAATTGAGGTTGAAACACCGATAATCGAGGAACAAAAGGCAGTAACCGAGGAAGTCGCAGAAAAAGAATGGCAACCGTCCGAAGATGATATAAAATTCTGTAATGAAGCTAAAAAAGAGCTTTGCGGTTTATACAAAGAGTTTTTATCTTTCAGAAAAGATGATGCGTTTAGAATGGTCGGATTTATGGATGCCCAAGCCATTGCAACGTTTTACGATGTAAACATTAATAAAGAACTACCATACAATAACTGGCGTAAAAGAGTAGAAAATGGAAGTGCTAAGTACGATAATAACAAAACCAGTCAACGTGGATGTTACGGTATATGGGGTCTTGAGCATACAGCTATATATTTTTCAGATTTGTACACCATTAGTTTAAATTGGGTTGACGCAGAAAAAGATAGAAATGGCAATGTAGTTTTTACGGACAGTGTAGCAAAATTCAAAAAAATTGATTCTGGGTTAAGTACTGGCTTTTCTGCTAATCTAAAAACAGTTTGTGGTCAAGGTTTATGGTAAAATATATGCCAAAACTCCTAACAACATTCTGGGATTTAGAAGAGTTCGGACGAACGAGGCTTTCCAAAAGCTACTACGCAAGGGATTTTCTCTATAGTGAGATTTCCAACTTTTATAAAATCCCGAATATCCCTGTTGATGTGGATTTGTTTGTTGAAACTGGTAAAAAACTGTGTGAAGTTATACTTGAGCCGATAACGGAAATCTTTGGTAGAATTGGCTTGCGTTCAGGATATCGTAGCCCAACTTTGAACGATTATGGTAACAAAAATAACCTAAAATGTGCAAGAAATGAATCAAATTTTGCAGGACACATTTGGGATGTTAAAGACAAAAACGGCTACAAAGGGGCGACAGTTTGTATCTTTATTCCGTGGTTTAACGATAACTTCACAGACGAAAAAGACTGGATAAAACTTGCTTATTTCCTGCACGATAATATCGATTACGGAACAATTACTTTCTTTGCAAAACAAAATTGCTTCAATATCGGCTGGCATGAAAAACCTGAGAAAACGATATTTTCTACCAAAGAACCGAAGGGGTATTTGATTGGTGGTGATGGAATAACGGTCAATCAAAACAACGAATTATTCCAAACTGAAACACAAAATTATAGCCAATATTATGAAGAAATTACTGCAAAGCTTGCTACTGTTTAGCGTTTTGTTGTTTGGGTTTCACGCACAGGCAGGGCTTCCAAATGTGTGTTTCAGTCCGTCAAACTGCTGTGAGGATAATGTTATTGAGCTTCTTAAAACCTCTGAAAAAACCGTTGATATCGCAATTTATTCGTTCACAAACACCAGAATTCTGGAAGCTCTAAAAGAGGCGAAGGCAAGAGGTTTGCAAATTAGAATCGTAACGGATAAAACCCAAAGTAAAGGCAAGCATTCGCTAATTCAAGCCTTGATTGATGAGGGTTTTGATGTGAGAATTAAGAAGAAATACCGCATCGAACATAACAAATTTGCAGTTTTTGATGGAAGCCAAGTTATCACAGGAAGTTATAATTGGACAGAATCCGCAACGAATTATAACTCGGAAAACTGCTTAATTGAAAAACGAATCACGGTTGTTAAAAAGTACAGCAAACGTTTTAACGAATTGTGGGAACTTTATGAACCGACAATTGAGGATGTGGTAGGGGAAGGCAGAAAGCAGTCTTGAAGGTTGCTTTTTTAAAAGTAATGTTTAGAATTTTAAAAAGTAAAAAAGATGTAATTTATTTGAGTGGTGTGAGTTCTAAAGTTGAATATAGCGATTTGAGCAAAATCCTCAAATACATAATGGCAAGACTATATTCCAATGCGATTGTTAAGATACGTTACGATAAAGACACGCCACCAGAGGACTCACTTGATGCTGAAACATGGCATTTGAATCACCAAAGTTATCACCTCATTTTACACAAGTCGTCGTTTGACCAGGCGCAGGCGCAGCGTGAGCCAGAACCCAAAAGAACAAAATCTTGCGAACAAAATCAAGATGCTCTGCGGAATGTTTTACACTTTTTAAGCGGCAAAAGTTATATCTTCTTTGGAAGTTTCCCCGAATGGGAATATGCAGTTTCGCCTTTGGAGTTCGAAGAAAACAAGATGGAATATCGCATAAAAATCAGCAATGATGTTTGTTTAAGAGTATTGCAGGATATCAATAATTATGTTGAGTTGATATACAATGATACAGAATTGCAAGACCGCTTAATGTCCGCCGTTAATACGTCAGATGTGGAGAATGCTATTGACAAGCCGAGCTTTTTTGGGATATTCAAAACCATTCTTGACGAGCGAAGAGTGTATCCGATTGTAAAAGATAATGAGGGTGCTTAT
>CAMAVJ010000017.1 GCA_945861725.1 Rickettsia typhi | reverse complement strand
TATGTAGAGTTGTTATATGAAACTTGTAAAATGGAATAAATTTAATCATTGAAACTTACTGCAATATGTGCTATACTATCTTCGTACCTAGCTAATTGCTCATGAGATATTTTTACAAACGAAACAGATTTCACCAACTTAAAGGCTTTGTCACGGTTGTGCAAAGTAAAACTGCCACAAAAGCGGCGGATAAAATGAAGGTTAGCATAAGTTCCGTGACAAATCAAGTGAAGTCATTGGCAAGCCATTTAGGTGTAGAATTATTTAAGAAAAGTGGAAGGAATATCGTTTTGACAGATGAAGGGCAGAGATTTTACGAAACAGTGTTACCAATTTATAACTCTACCGAAGATGTATTTAATATGTTTGCCGATGGTGAAATAAAAGACAAACACATTGTAAGAATAGGTTCAAATCATGTTGGTATTTCTTACATCATACCAAAGGCGATACAGCAATTTAAAGAGAAATTCCCACAAACAAAATTCTTCATACACAACATTGCAAAAGAGGAAGCTGATACGCAACTGCTTCACAAGAAGCTTGATATCGCAATTTATCCAACAACAACACAAAGTTCTGAATTTGAATATAAACCAATTAAAATTCATAATCCTATTTTACTTTTACGGAAGGATGATGAACTACTTCAGAAGAAAACAGAAATTACACTCAATGATATCAAAGATAGGGAGCTTGTTAGAATTGACCCAAAACTTATAACTCTTCCAAACTTTGAACAGGTCATTAAACGATATGGCTTGAAAAGTGCAATCACATTTGAAAATGCAGACTGGGAAATTTTAAAACAATTTGTGCGCGCGAAAATCGGCGTTGCATTAATTTCTGATATTTGCATTCAAGAAAATGATCCCGATCTTGTTGCCATTCCTATGACGCGCTATTTTGGAGAGATGATTTATAGTGTTTACACGAGGCGCGTTGTAAAGATGCGAGATATCATTGACAATTTTATAAACGAATTAACTGTACATAACTGATATGCAAAACAAAGTTCCATCATTACTAATTCAAAAATTTAATGCCACTAATACTTTCTTATATCACTTAAAAAAATCATTTAGCACTGCAAAAGCAACAAAGTTAATTGAGCTAAACAATAGGGATGACCGTCACAAATTGCAAGATACGCTTCTTGGGCAAAAAGATAACGGTGTAAAACTTGATATTGAGGAGCCTTCAGAGTTTCTTATTCAGGATACTGAATCAAGTAAGAAAAGTAAATCAGGTCAAATTTTAGCATTTAATTTTGGAAAAGATACCGAATTATGGCATGGTGATTATGGAATATCTACATCTAAAAAAAATCCAAAACCTCAAGATTTATTACAACACAAACTTATACTTCCAAGAAATTACTTTACAGCAATAGATATTCGTAAAAACACAGTATTCTTACCTGAAAACCACAAAGACCTATTTTTAATAGGCAACCCAGAGCAACTTTATAAAGTGCTACCATATCAAGAAAAAATAAATCAATGTTCAGTGACACCAATCGTTGAATTTTTACCCGAAGTTGCAGAGTCCGTTCATTCTGAAGTGAGAAATCAAATCTTGCGAGACCCAAAAAAAGAAAGATTTTACGAAGAAACAACAAGACCGATTATTAAACCAACGAGCTACCTTAAAAGCAGTCAAACACTGATGGACTTTGCAGAAAAACCAGAAGAAACAACTGCAATGCACTATCATCCAGGTGAGCGAGAGCTAATTATTTTCACCACAGATAAGCCCGCTGGCGTGGTATTGAATTTCTGTGGTATAATGGAAAATCCTGACGAACATCCTGAATGTGAAAAGCAATTTGAATTTCCACCAAATTCAATGGTTGTGTTAAAATTTCCACCGTATACACATCACAAGTTTTTAGGTAGTTTTGTTTGTACTAGTGTTCACCCAAGAGAAGGTAAAAACATCATCGAAGCCGTGCAAAGTGGGAACATAAAAGGTGGGTTTTTAGAGAGTGCAACGGTTATGTCTAAAAGGGGTAAGTACACACAAATTGTTGAAAACTCTACTAACGATAAAAATGTGAAATGGCAAAATAACGATATGAGTGATGATAAGCGATTAAAAATTACCACACCATCTTTTTAATATGATTGTCAGCCATAGTTTCAAAACCGTTCTCACAGTTTTAACAATTAACATCTTGAGTTGGTATGAGTTTGTAATTTACATTGCACTTGCTCCCATTATTGCTACGATATTTTTTCCAAATTTGGAGCTACAAAAATCCCTTTTCTATACTTTGCTGATAGCCTCGTTAACTTTCATTGCAAGAATTGCAGGAGGTCTATTTTTCGGAAAGATGGCTGACAACGATAGCAAAAGGAAGTCGTTAATGTATTCTGTTGTTTTGATGTCCGTTGCAACATTGTGTATTGCTATTTTACCAACTTATAAATCCATTGGTTATCATTGGTTATACCTCATTACTCTTCCCCTTATTGCGATAAGATTGGTTCAAGCATTTTGTATTGGTGGAGAGTTTGGAAGCTCAATTGCATTTCTTATGCAAATTGCACCTGCAAAAAGAGTAGGATTGTACGGCTCAATTCCAATGGTTGGAATGGGTATCGGTATTTTACTTGCAAGCATAACATCAATAATCTTAAATTATTTTCCCGCAGAAAGTGTGTATAGCTTTGGATGGCGAGTGTCATTTTTGATTACTGGGTCTCTTGGAGTTATGAGTTTATATTTGCGAAAAGGCGGTAAGAAGAATCTAACAAACCAAACAAAAGTGGCATTTAGCGTCAAACAATATAAAAAGGAAATAATCTCCAGTATTGGTATATTTTCTTGTAGTATGTTTCACTTGTATCTTTTTTGTATCTTGATAAAAGCGGTTATGCTTTCATACAACACTCAACTTCCATCCGTTTTGTACATTGCAAATATTATCACATTCGTAGTATTTGCACTTGTTGGCGGTATGTTGTCACAGTATCGGTATGCCAAACAAATTTTTATTATCAACATCATCTTACTCCCTATTTATAGCATTTTGATATTTACATTTTACAACACCAATTTTCTAATTCTCGCCTCACTTTCTGTTGGAATATTACAAGGAATAATTCCAAAAATGCTTTATGATAAACTTCCAAAACAATATCTTACAACAAGTCTTTCTTTGGTAAATAACTTAACGGCTGTAATTTTTGGTTCTATTTTGGTTGTGGTGTTACAGCATTTTTCTATGTATGGGTTGGTTGTTATGGGGTTTGTGTTGATGGTTGTGACGTTGTTGAGTGTGTAAGACGCAAGATAAGTGTCATTACAATCCTTTACCCCACTAACGCCTCAATCTGTTTCAAAATAATCTTAAGAGTTTTTTCATCCGCATTGTAAAGCATGCCTGTAATGCCATTAATAAGCTCTTGTTTGGTGTTTTTGGCTTGCATGTCCTCACTATTGATATAAAACTCATACTTCGGTACGCCCAAGATTTTACTTATGGCATCATTTGTATCGGGAGAGGGGTTGTTAATACCTCGCTCAATCATTGAGACCGCTTCCGTTGAGCGACCGATTTTAAATGCAAACTCCTCTTGAGTAAGTTTCTTTTGTTTCCTCCATGCTTTGATTTTATTTCCAAGTTCGTTATTCATATTT
>CAMAVJ010000016.1 GCA_945861725.1 Rickettsia typhi | reverse complement strand
ATCATAGGAACCTTGTTTTTTATGGCAAATTTTACAAATTCGTTTGTGATATTTTCAGTGTGAGAATATTTTGTAGAAATTCCGGGACTGACGATGAGCGATTCAATATCATTAGAATTTATTGGGATTTCTGCCGTAAAATTTTGTGGGAAATCCGCAATAACGGATTGATGTTTCTCGTCAAAAATTAAGAAAGGCATTTGATGACGTTGAAAGAACTGTGCAAGTGCTCTACCAGTCCTTCCATACCCAAGAATGATGTTCATTTATTTTTTGAGTATTGTTTGATTATCGCCAAAAATTCCTTTTGTTTGTCTGTGTCAATTTTACTTAGTGCTTCAATGAATTCCAGAATGAAATTTTGTTTATTTTCGATGGGTACTGGATCCTGTGCAACTTTTGCCAACTTTGTTGACTCTTTTCCAGAATCTTTTCCAATTGGTTTCCAGTCTTCGGCGACTTTCTTGAGAGGATTAATCATACTTAACATTTCGATCGTATTTTCTTCCATTGTGCCAATTGCCGTTGGAATAAAGTATGCAATTGGTATGTGAAAAAACTCTGCAACTTTTGTAAGCAAGTTCACGGACATTTTGTTTTTGCCGTTTTCATACTTTTGCGTCTGCTGAAGTGTTAGTCCTAAAAAGTTCGAAAGATCCTCTTGTCTTTTGTGAAACATATTTCGTGCGATTCTTATTCGCATACCAATTAGCCTGTCAATTTCGCCAGCTGCTATTTTTTGCCCTCTTTTGCGAGGCTCGTGTTTGATTTCCATATTTATTTTTTATACTTAAAGTACTTAAGTTATACTTAAAATATATCAATATGTATTTTTCAAGGAAAAAATCACTTTTTTGCAAAAAAAGTATTATTTTTCAAAAGTCAAGTGTTTTTTTATATTTTAAATTAATTTTTTCTTATTAAGAATTGTTTTTTTAATAAGAAAATCAATATGTATTTCTTGAAATATTGAAAAATATTTTTTTCTTGACATTTATTTTTTAGTCATTTTCAAGGGTTTAAGCCGAATTAGCTCAGTGGTAGAGCAGCCGTTTTGTAAGCGGCAGGTCGTCAGTTCGACTCTGACATTCGGCACCATATCTGATGCACTACGTAATTATTTTTCCCAAATTGATAAATGGTTTTTCAATAAATTTATACAATACAAAACTAATTGATATTGTGAAAATAATTGGGATAGACGCAAAATGATGTTAACGGATATATTTAGCTTTCCAACGCAAATGCAATTTCAAATAGGGTTTTTTCATCAAAAGCATTTGTGATAATTTGCATTCCAATTGGTCTTCCGCATGATCCGACGCCAAATGGTACAGATATTGCTGGAAGTCCTGCAATATTCACTGGAACGGTAAGAATGTCGTTAATGTATTCCTCGAGTTCTGTCTGTTTTTGGTTGAATGTTAGGGCTAAATTTGGAGTTGTTGGGCATAAAATTGCGTCGCATTGTTGGAAAACATGCTCAAATTCGTTTTTAATTATTCTTCTCAATTTTAAAATTCGTTCATAATTTTCCTTATAAGAATCACTTAAAAGGTTTCTTGTGCCAACCAAAATTCTGTTTTTAACTTCATCGCCAAAGCCTTCTGCACGCGAATGAGAGACAAGTTCTTCGATGGTCTTACACTCCTTTTGCGTTCTGTGTCCGTATTTTATTCCATCGTATCTTGCCAAATTTGAAGAAGCTTCCGCAGTTGAAATAAAATAATAGACTTTAATCGAATCCATTGCGTGCGGAATTGAAACTTCGACAATTTTTGCACCATCATTTTCAAGCTTCTTGCGTGCATCTTGCCAAGCTTTGACGATCTGCGGATCAATTCCATCCATTTCAAATTCTTTTGGAATTCCAATAATTTTACCCTTAACCGATGGGGAAATTAATGTGAAATCTTCGTGTGGTAAATCAACAAGTGTTGAATCTTTGCCGTCAATTCCATTTGTTAAATTAAATAAAAGTGCAGAATCTTCGACTGTTTTTGTTAAAAAACCAGCTTGATCAAGTGATGAAGCATAAGCTACCATTCCAAACCTTGAGCACCTTCCATAAGATGGTTTAAAACCAACAACTCCACAAAGTGCCGCAGGTTGACGAACCGATCCTCCGGTGTCAGTGCCTAATGCTGCAAGACAAAGATCTCCAGCTATTGCCGTAACAGAACCAGATGAAGAACCACCTGGAATAAGATTTTCATCAGATCCATGCATTTTTATCGGGCTGATTGTCGCCCCAAATGCACTATGCTTCCCAGATGACCCCATTGCAAATTCATCCATATTTGTTTTTCCAAGGCAAATTGCTCCGTTCGAAAGAAGTCTTTGTGTAACAGTTGACTCATATTCAGGAATGAAATTTTCAAGCATCTTAGATGCCATCGTAGTTCTAATTCCTTGAGTGCAAAAGGCGTCTTTGATAGCAAGTGGTAATCCGCATAAGATAGAACTTTCACCTGAAGAAATTTTTTCTGCAATTTTTTGTGCGTTTGCATTCGCAATTTCAGGCGTTGGAGTTATAAACGCATTTAATTGGCTATTTGCAATTCTTTCATTATAATATTTAATGATTTCAGATAGTGATGATGGCTGTTTTTTAACGGATAGCGTAAATTCTTTTATGCTTTTAAACATGAATTTTTAGGAAAATTTTTTAAAACTGCTCAATTCAATTAAATTTGTCAATGAAAAAATTTCTTGTTATCTTGTTCTATCGCAGTATAACAAACTATTTTTTCTTTTTTAACATACTTTGGATAAATTTTCTTCTTGCAAATTTGAAACATTGGAATAATAAATCGCCAAGTTGCCGTTATGGCGTTATAATAAATAAATTTCATATGAATATTTCTATTTCGGAAATCCTTGTTGTAGTTGTGGTTGCAATGTGTTTTTTTAAACCGCAGGAAATTCGTGACTATGCGAAGTCTTTTTTTAAGGCAAAAAAAACTTTAGAATCTGAGGTTGACAATTTAGTTAAACATGTTACGGATGATGAAGAAATAAAAAAAATTGAATTTTTTGATGTTGAAAAGTGCAAAAAATACCAAAAACCTCAGTAAATAAACTTAAGGCAACGGTGATAGTTTTCCCTGGTTCAAATTGCGATGCCGAAGCTTTTGCTGCTCTGAAAAATCTTGGATTTGAAGTTTCGTACACATGGTACAAAGAATCTTTACCAAAAAATCTTGATTTTTGTTTCATTCCTGGTGGATTTTCTTATGGAGACTACCTCCGTTCTGGTGCAATCGCTTCAATAAGTAGTATTATGCAGGAGGTAAAAGATTTTGCGGAAAAAGGTGGTTATGTTCTTGGTGTTTGCAATGGTTTTCAAATTCTTACCGAAGCAAAAATTCTTGATGGTGCCCTTCTGCGGAACGCGTCGTCTTCATTTGTTTGTAAAATAGTAAAACTTAAGACTATCAGTAAATCGTCAATTTTTACGCAAAACATTCCAGATGATTTGACAATTCAAGTTGCCCACGCCGATGGTCGATTTTTTTGTGATGAAACCACACTAAAGAAGATTCAAGATGAAGACCGTATAGCCTTTGAGTACGCTAACGATGCTGAAAATCCGAATGGTTCCCTTGCAAATATTGCTGGAATTTTTGGTGGAAAAAACAAAAATGTCCTTGGGATGATGCCACATCCAGAACGAGACATCATTTCAGGTGTAAATGGAATGGAAATTCTAAAATCATTTATTAAAAATTTCTGATGCACCTTATTGTTGATAAAATTTCAAAGTCTTTTGGGAAAAAAGTTATTTTAAATGGTATATCATTTGAACTTAACGCACGCGATTCTATCGCAATCATTGGTGAATCTGGTTGTGGAAAATCAATTTTAATGCGTATCATTTCCGGTATTTTAAAGCAGACATCTGGTAAAATTACTTTTTATGACGACAACTCTTTGGTGGTTAAACCTCAAATTGGGTATGCTTTTCAACTAAATGCACTGTTTGATTCATACACAATTTGGCAAAATATTTCTTTTAAAAGTTATATCGAAAGTCTTGAAACCGAAGAAAACATTCGTGAAAATGTTAAAAAAGTTCTTAGTTTAGTTAATCTTTCGCACGAAGTTATGGATTTTTATCCCAAAGATCTTTCTGGCGGAATGCAAAAGCGTGTTGCGATTGCCCGTGCGATAATTAATAATCCAAATATTCTATTCCTTGATGAGCCAACATCAGGTCTTGACCCTTCAACTTCAGCAAAAATTGTTGAAACAATTAATGGGCTTCATACACTAGATGGTGTAAAACCGATTAAAATTTCCGTGATTCATGATATGAATGTTGTAAAATCTATATCAAATAAGGTATTGTTTATTAAAAATAGAACAATAGGTTGGTTTGGTGACACGGTTGATCTTGAAAATGCACAAAATGCAGAACTTCAAGAGTTTATTAATGCTAGCATTTAACGTTGTTGATTTCAAAGGAATTCTAAGAACCCTTTGAAATCGGTATATTTATCAACTACTTAAATTCAATAATAGAAGTTAAAACACAGTCTGCGTTGTAATCACTTGCAGGAGTTGGCAACGTGATAATATCTGCCGTTTGTGTATATTGTGTCGTATAACACTTAATATTTCCGGAATTTGCAATGGAATCGTCGGTTTTTGAATCAATAATCCTTAATATTCCTACATTGGCTGGTGTGAAGTTGACAACATCTGGAACTGTACCATTGTTATTTGTGGAAAATCCACCAACGACATTGTAAACACTGCCACCCGAAGATACACTTGATATATAAGATCCAGCAATTTTTCCCGGTGTTAAAAATTTACTCAAATTAATTTTTGTATAATCAATACCAGTATAATTCAGAGTTCTAATAAATAGCCTTGATTTTGATAAATGTTCTTCAACAAAAGCTACCTCGTTTTTATTCACACTTGTGCCATAAACATTAATATTACCGTCTCCGTTACCGTTCATTGTTGAAAGTGATTGCGTTTTAATGTCAGCATCAAGGCAGTCCCCTGGAATACAGTCGTACGATGTGAAAAAAACTCTGAATGCGAGAGTTCTGTCTGCAAGTTGTTGTATTGTTGTAGTTGCTCGTGAAGCATCAATTAAAAATTTCCCGCTGACACCCGCAACAATAAGAATTCCTAAAATTGCAAGCACGATTGAAAGTTCAGTTAGAGTGACACCTCTGCTTCGTGATTTTAATATATTCATTATAATAAAATTAATTAGTTACAATCACGCAAAAATATTTTTTTTAAAAGTCAAGAAAATTATTCTATTTTTCTATTTGAAATATGTTTAAATAGAATGGTGATGGAAAAATTCGGAAAAATTTATCTTGATTTTTGTATTTTAACCATTCACTTGTTATAAATTTTTTTTGTAAAA
>CAMAVJ010000015.1 GCA_945861725.1 Rickettsia typhi | reverse complement strand
TTTATTTTTTTCGAATTTTGTAAATGCTGGTCCTTATGCTGACATTCCAAAAGTTTTTACAAAGGATGATAAAGAAGCAAAGACTTTCAAAATTGGTTACAACCTGACGAACAACTTAACGCAAAAGCAAAGTTTGTTTTTTATTGAGGGAGTTTTAAAAAACAATCTGATTGACCACACATCACGCCTTGATTTTACCAGTGCATCGTCTGAGGTCAATGGAAATACGCTATCAAAAACCGGAAGTACATTGTTTCGTACAACAACAATAAAGGAGTTGTACGAATTTGGTACAAAAGAAGAGCCGCTGATTTTAACTGCCGTTGGATATGGAAGGTTTTATAATTTTTCGGACAAAATTAATTTGCAAAATGGTTTGCAGGATCAAATCGCCACATTGGGTATTGGTATTTCAAATTCTAAGGTATATACTCTTGGTTTTTCGGTTGGTGGGCGTAATGCAGATGTTTTTTTTGATGCCAATAAGGAAAATATTCGCTCGTATATTTATCGCCCAAGTTTTGTTTATAATAATTCTGTAAAAAACATTATTCCACTCTTTTTGAAAGAATTTTTAGCAGATTACCAAGTTTTTGATTTTGCAACGGAAACGAATCTAAAAATTGAGTATGCATTAATTGCTTCGTACAATACAAATATTCAGCAATTTTATATTGGATTTGAGAAATCACTCTCGAAATATATATCCCTTGCTGTTTTTTATGATGTAGAAACGACGACGAGTATGTTTGGTAATTTGCAAAGCAATAATAGAATTGAAAAAATATCAACTAGCTTTGTTATAAAACTATGAAAGTATTAACATCTTTACAAGAGTTGCAATCATTTTTAAAAAATAGCGGTGAAAGTATTGCATTCATCCCAACGATGGGAAATTTACACAGTGGTCATATTAGCCTTATTCAGACTGCGAAGAAATTTTCAAAAAATATCATTTGCTCAATTTTTGTGAATCCAGCACAATTTTCGGAAAATGAAGACTTTGCAACATATCCAAAAACTCCTGAACAAGACTTGGAAAAACTTGAAAACGCTGGCGTTAATGCGGTCTACATTCCTTCATTACACGATGTGTACCCTGTAAAGCCAAAAATACAGTTAGATATCCCTCACCTCACACACTGTCTTTGTGGAGTTTCGCGTCCGAATTTTTTCAACGGAGTAATGACTGTTGTGCTAAAATTAATTCTGCAAATTAAACCAAAATTCATCATTTTTGGAGACAAAGACTACCAGCAACTTCTAGTCATAAAGGAAATGGTTGCATCACTATCTTTACCAGTTAAAGTCATCTCTTCGCCAATTATTCGCAATGAAAATGGTCTTGCACTTTCCTCGCGAAATGGATATTTTTCAAGCCTTGAAATTCCGGAGAAAATCAATAAAATTCTGTTCGAATGCGTCGAAACATCGTTTAGAACTGGCGTTGAATTAGCACTTTTGGAAGCAAAAAATCACCTCAACTTCCTTGATAAAATTGACTACCTTGAGGTAAGAAGTTCTGAAAATCTTTTACTTTATAAAGTGGGCGATGATTTAGTACAATTTCGCCTATTTTTTGCGGGAAATATTAATGGTATAAGATTGATTGATAATATTTCGTTTGGATTATGAATAAAAACAGATGTTTAACATCTAAGAATTGTATGCAAATTGCAGTGCAAGTTGGAATGCAAAATTTGGGACGTACAGGGATCAATCCTTCTGTTGGTGCGATCATTACGCAGGACAACATTGCCGCCACTGGTGTTACCGGTTTTGGTGGCTTGCCACATGCGGAAACAATTGCAATTGAAAATGCAAAAAATATTGGCATAGATTTAACAAAATCGACACTTTATGTCACGCTTGAGCCATGTTCGCATTATGGAAGAACACCACCTTGCGTTAAGGCAATTATTCGAGAAAAGATTCCATATGTTGTAATTGGTATTTCTGATCCAGACACACGCGTCAACGGAAACGGTGTCAAATTTCTTCGTGAAAATGGTGTGTGCGTTGAATTTTGCACTCTTGATTCCATCAAAGTATTGCATGAAAAATATCTGACAATAAAAATGAAAAATCGTCCGTTTGTTACATTGAAAATTGCACAATCGTTGGATGGCAAAATCGCATTAAGTAATGGTGAGAGTAAGTGGATTACTTCCGCTGGAGCACGAAGCTATACGAATTTTTTACGCTCAAAATTTGATGGTATTTTAGTTGGAGCAAAAACCGTTCGAATGGATATGCCGTTGCTGGATTGTAGAATTGCTGGGCTTGAAATTTTTAGCCCAAAGAAATTTGTTGCATCAAAAACGCCAATTGAACATTATACAAATGTTACTGGTTCAATTGATGAAATGCTTTGTCAGATTCAGGAAAATGGAGTACAAAGTATTTTAATTGAAGGTGGTGCAAATTTAATTACGCAGTTTTTAAAGGCAAATATTTTTGATGAAATAATTCTAGTAACGGCACCAATCTTTCTTGGATCTGATTCAACAAATGCAATTGAGGGCTTAAACTTAAGCCAAATGCCATCGCAGAATCTTAAAGTAATTTTAGAAAAAAACTTTGATGAAAGTTCGGTGAGAATTTTTTCAAATATGTCCTCGCTCAATTAGTAATTCAGCAATTTGAACGGAATTCAATGCCGCACCCTTGCCGTAGATATTATCGGCAACTATCCACATATTAAGGGAATTTGGACGGGAAAAATCTTTTCTAATTCTTGAAACATACACAGGAAACTCTTTAACACAGTCTTTATTCGTTGCATAACCACCGTCCTCTCTGCGGTCAAGCACTGAAACGCCATCGGCATCACGAAGGATTTCCATAATTTCTTCGTCATCTGGTAATTCATTTTCAAATTCAATATTTACAGATTCCGCGTGCCCAACGAAGACGGGAACGCGAACGCAAGTTGCTGAAACTTCAATTTCTGGTGACATAATTTTTTTTGTCTCAACAATCATTTTCCACTCCTCCTTTGTGTTGCCGTCCGCCATAAAAGAATCAATATGTGGAATGCAATTGAAGGCGATTTCTTTTGTGAATTTATAAGGGTTTTCCGACTGATGTTTCAATGGCTCGAAGACTAATCGAGTTTGATTATAAAGTTCATCCATTGCATCCTTTCCTGCTCCAGAAACTGATTGATATGTTGAAACAACAATTCTTTTAATTTTGAAAAGCTTGTGGAGTGGTGCCAATGGAACAAGCATTTGTGCTGTTGAGCAATTTGGGTTTGCGATGATATTATGAGCTTTATAACCATCGACAGCTTCAGGATTTACTTCGGGAATAACGAGTGGTATTCCATCTTGCATTCTAAAGTAAGATGTATTATCGATAACAATACACCCTTGGGAAGCTGCAATTGGGGCATATTCTTTGGAAACCTCTGAACCAGGAGAAAATAGAGCGATATCCGTTCCTGTGAAATCGTATTCTGCTAAGTCCTTGATTTCAACATCAATTCCTTGAAAGCGAATTTTTTGACCAGTTGAACGTTTTGAAGCCAGACAGACTAATTCACTTACGGGAAATTTACGATCTTTCAAAACATTAATTATCTCCCTTCCAACATTTCCACTTGCACCAACGACGGCAACTTTGTATTTTTTCATTTTTTATTACTATGATATATACTGTAACATAAGTGTGACGAATAGAATTGTCAAATTATTTTTTCTTGACACTACCACTTTTTTATTCCAAAGGATGGCTCCTTGGTGCACTCGGCGGGGTTCGAACCCACAACCTTTGCCTTCGGAGGGCAATATTCTATCCAGTTGAACTACGGGTGCTTGCATTTCGTTCACTTCAAAATACACTTCCAGAAGTTGATTTTATTATTTTTTAAAATCAAGATAAAAATACTTGACATTTATTTTTCGTGAATTTAGAAGGACAATCACTAAATTGTTTGTTGATATGCCAAAAAGAGTATTAGTTGGTACAGTTGAAAAGGTTATTAGCCCTGAAACTGTTACTGTTACTGTTGTAAAAGTGAAGGCGCATACTCTTTATAAAAAGATTATCCGCTTGAGTGTTAAATATATGGCCCATGTTTTGCCTAATCAAAAGGTTGAAGTTGGTCAAAAAGTTGAAATTGAGGAGTGCAAACCTATTTCAAAGACAAAAAAGTGGATTCTAAAAACTGTTTAGTAAAAATTTATGATAATGTTAGGTACTCAATTGACCGTTGCTGATAACTCTGGTGCTAAAGTTGTGGAATGTATTCATGTTCACGGTGGATCAGTTGTAAGATGGGCAAATGTTGGAGAAATCATCACAGTTGCAGTGAAAAGTGCAATTCCAAATGGTAAAGTTAAGAAATCGGAAGTTTGTCGTGCTGTAATTGTTCGCACAAAACAAAATATCAAAAGAACAGATGGTTCAATCGTTTCATTTAATTCAAATTCCGTTGTTTTGATTGACAAAAAAGACGAACCAATTGCTACTCGTGTTTTTGGTCCAGTTGCTCGTGAAGTTAGGGCAAAATTCCTAAAAATTGCATCACTTGCTCCCGAAGTTTTATAAAAAAATATATGTTACACAATCGAATTTCAAAAAAATACAAAGTTGGCGACAAGGTAATTCTTCTTGTTGGAAATAAACTTTACAAAGGCAAAAGTTACACAATTAAAACAATTGATAACGCAAGAGTTACACTTGACGGGTATCAAACAAGAAAAAGGGCGAAGAAAATCACTCAAGAAAATAGCGAAAACTATTCAATTGTTGACGTTCCAGTTCACATTTCAAATTTATTGCTGTCAACTGAAGAAGGTAAACCTTCAAGAGTGGGCTTCAAAATTGCTGAAGGTAAGAAAGTAAGAGTTCTTAAAAAGACTAACAAGGAAATTAATTAAATCTAGTACAGGATGTCTGGGAATATTGTTCTATCAAAAGAAAATTACGAAAAAAGTGTAAGGTCGCACCTTAAAGAAAAATTTGAAATCAAAAATGTAATGGAAATTCCATACATTAGCAAAATTGTCGTTTCAACATCACTTGGTACAGATGCTCAGGATAAAAACTACTTTGCCGCGGTAAGGAATGTTTTTAAAATAATCACAGGTCAGGAGTGTCTTTCGTTGAAGGCGAAGAAATCCGTTGCAGCATTTAAAGTGCGTGAGGGAATGAACTCCGGTTTTAAAGTTACACTGCGTCGTGAAAATATGTATAACTTTCTTGATAGGCTGATCTATGTTAACCTTCCAAGGATAAAAGATTTTAAGGGATATAGCAAAAAAGCCGTTGACCAAGCATTTAACTTTAACATCGGTATTAGTGATTGCACAGTATTTCATGAAGTTGATTATGGAATGATTTCAAGACCATTTGGTTTTTCAATTACATTTCATATAAAACATTCAAAAAGTGTTGAACAAACAGTTGAGTTGTTAACTTCTCTTAAAGTTCCTGTAAAATAATATTTGTCATGAAAAGCTTTGATATTATCGCAAAAAGATTACCAATATTTTCTTTTACTTTAATATCTGTCATAATTTCATTCATTTTAATTGCCATCGTTCCTTTTAACAAATCTATTGAATTTACTGGTGGTGTACTTTTTTCAGTAACATCCCATTCTAATTCACAGGATTTTCATAGTTTTATTAAAAAAACTCCAGATATTTTCTTGACAAAAATTGGCGACGATAAATATCTGATAAAAGCTCTTAAAATGGACAAAATTGAAGACTTTTCTCAGCGTCTTTCTGTGGTTGCTCAAATTGATTCAAGCTCCGTTATTGCACCATCGATGACGTCAACTCTTCTGAGAAAATCCCTATATGCTGTGATATTTTCCATTCTTGCCGTGTTTTTATATATTTTTATAAGGTTTAATATGTATTATGGCTTTGGTGCGGTAATTACAATTATGCACGACGTAATTCTTTCAATGGCATTTATTAAAATAATGCATATTGAATTTGGAATATCAACAATTGCCGCTATTTTGACAGTAATTGGATATTCTGTAAATGATACCGTGATCGTTTATGACAAAATTCGTGCGAGTTTAAGCTCAAAGTGTAACTTTAAGGAGCGTATCAATCAAGCAATAAATGCAACATTGCCACGAACAATTGGCACATCACTCACAACAATTCTTGCAATTATTCCTATAATTTTTTTCACAACAGGTGATATACAAAAATTTTGTGCCATTGTTGTTTTTGGAATTGTGATTGGTACGATTTCGTCGATTGCGGTTTCGTCCCTATTCCTTTTACCGTTTGAGGCAAAGATTCTTGAGATTCTTAAAATTCGTGAACAGGCATGAATTATGCGTCATCTAGCTTAATTCACAACGATATTGCTCTTCTTGAGATCGGTGACTTTCTGAATATTTCAGCACTGTACGACAAAGCTTCATATCTTAATCAACATCTTGATTGCATAGGTAGACAAATTGCCGAAATCCGTTTTATAAAAAATACTCAACATCGTATTGAGCAAACAATTGATGAACTTTCTCGAAACTTTAGCATCGTACTTGTATCGGGTTCTTTTGGTTTTCATAAAAGAGCTCCACTGGGACGCTTGTAATAATGTGCCTTAACGATCGACAATACGATTCGCCAATGATATCTCGCAAGATATGTATGATTCCCATCATTGTTTGATTTGTTTCATCACAGCATATAATATTTGC
>CAMAVJ010000014.1 GCA_945861725.1 Rickettsia typhi | reverse complement strand
CTGGTTGCACGATTCTACTTAAGGGTAGTGAAACTATCATTTCCTCGCAAAACTCGCAAGATGTCAAAATTATAATCAATAACAATGCACCACCGTGGCTTGCAACTGCTGGCTCTGGAGATGTCCTTTCCGGAATTATTACAGGCTTGATTTCAAGTGGATCTTCAATATCCATTTCAGCATTTGATGCCGCATGTATTGGAGTATGGATTCACGGTGAGGCAGGAAATTTGTGTGGGATTGGAATGATTTCAGAAGATTTACCCGTTATGATAAAAACCGTGATGCAAAAATTGCGTTTACTAAAAATTTCATAAATATCGATGTCGTATAAAACCATCGCAATCTGGTAACTGATGAAAATAAACAGCACCGTTTGTAAATACTTCTATAATCTTTTTATCAAAAATTTCAATTCATCTGAACATCAAAGAACTCTAATTTTTATAAAAAAAATTATTTTCAATAAATGTAAGATTTTCTTTGCTTTTATATAATTTGACTATTTAATCAATTGTTAATCAATAATAATTATTACATACTACATGACACCAACAGAAACAGGCACAGTTAAATGGTTTAACGCCACCAAAGGATATGGATTCATCGCTCCAGACAATGGTTCGAAGGACATATTCGTTCACTTAAGTGCATTAACAAAAAGCGGAATTTCCAACCTTAAAGACGGACAAAAAGTTTCTTACACAATTGAAGAAGAAAAAGGAAAACAATCTGCTGTTAATATCAAAATACTTAACTGAAGAATAGAAGGGGAAATCCACTGTTAAATTAACAGTTTCCATAGCCGTTGCAGATGTATAAATCTGCGTGCGGCTATAGGATTTTCACTTTAAATAGTTGCAAACAACCTTTAATGGTAAATTAACTAATTATCGTATCTCAGCCTTTGAGATGTGTATAAGTTATGAATAATTATTCAATTATTCATCTACTCCCATTCCATTGAAATTTTACCTCAATTCAACGAATCATTCCTTTTACGCATTCAACGATTTCATTTACACTTGGTAAGCACATTTTTTCAAGATTTGATGCATAAGGAAGTGGAACATCTTTCGCACAGATTCTTTTTGGTTCGGCGTCAAGGTAGTCAAATGCTTGCTCAACAACAACGGAAATAATTTCAGAAGCAATCCCAGCATAAGCCCAACCTTCTTCAATTACCACAACTTTGTTTGTTTTTTTCACGGAATTTATAATTGTGTCGGTATCAAGCGGTTTAAGAGTTAAAAGATCAATTACTTCGCACGAAATTCCTTGATCTTCAAGCTTTTGTGCGGCATCCAATGTATATTTCATCATATATGAAAACGAAACAAGTGTGATGTCCGTTCCTTCTTTTGCAATTTTTGCTTTTCCAATTTCAATTACTTCATCAAAGTCGTCACCAACTTCTTCAGTATTGCCGTACAGAAGTTCGCTTTCAAGAAAAATTACGGGGTTGTTGTCGCGAATTGCAGCTTTTAAAAGTGCTTTTGAATCTTTCGCTGTATACGGTGCAATAACCTTTAACCCTGGGCAGTGAGAATACCAAGAAGCGTAACATTGTGAGTGCTGGGCTCCAACTCTTGAAGCTGCACCATTTGGACCTCTAAAAACAATCGGGCAACCAACTCTTCCACCTGACATATAATTTGTTTTTGATGCCGAGTTTATGATTTGATCAATTGCTTGCATTGCGAAGTTGAATGTCATAAATTCAACGATTGGGCGAAGTCCATTCATTGCAGAGCCAACGGCAATTCCTGTAAATCCGTGTTCTGTAATTGGCGTATCAATTACGCGTTCTACTCCAAATTCTTGTAAAAGTCCCTGTGTAACCTTATAAGCACCTTGATACTCCGCAACCTCTTCACCCATAATGAAGACGGATGAATCAGAACGCATTTCTTCGGCCATTGCATCTCTTAAGGCATTTCGAACTGTAATTGTTGGCATAGGTTATCTAACAAAATAATCAATCAAAAGCCTTATAAAAGATGAAAAAAAAAGTCAAGTTTTTTAACGGTCAAAATGTCCTTTTTGCCCTAAAACCCCCTTGTAAGCTTCCAGTGCATATTTCTTATTAAGAGTCTGATTCAAAGGATTTTTTATGCGTATTTCCATCCTAGCACAATTTTCATAGCAAATGCAATAATATTAAAAAATATAATATAACTAAATTCATTTATCAATGTCGAAGTAAAATATCTCTTGCAAAGCAGCAAAAATTGTGCTATTGTTTTAATAACAAATAATTAATTTAAAATTTTATGAACGCCAACAACGAAGGCTTTAAAAACAGCAACTATGAGCAAGTTCAGTATAAATTGGATGATAATGGCACAATTACATCCTTGATGATTGATGGCAATGACATTATAGAACAATACGCAGATCAAGGATTTGATGTTCGCATTTCACTATTTGATGACAATGTCATTATTGATGTTTATCATGTGGATGATAATAAGGATGTCTTGGCGAATGATTTTACTACACTTGAAAACTTGACAACCCAAAAATTTGCAGAACTTGTAAAGCGTGCAAAAATAGAGAAAGAAAATAAGGATCAAGACGATAGAAATTTGCAAATGGCAGCAGACCTAAATCAAAAGGATCTTCTACTGAAAGATTTCCAACCATTGATTAATCGCGATACCTTTGCAGTACGGGGCGATGGAAGGCGTTTTATCACAGCGGCATTGTATCAATACTGCAATGCCAACTTAAAGAAATTAGGGCTCGATGACGCGAGCGTGGAAGATAGTTTGCAAGCTATGGGCTTTTATAGTCCATACAATCCTCAATCCAGTGCTGTACAAGAAATTGAAGATTATTATAAAAGATTTTTTAAAGATAAACCTCCCTCTAAAGATAACCATCGTGAAGCACCAGATGTTGACTTAATGAAAAAATATTTAGAAAAAGAACTTGGTATTGGAATTAAAGTGGAATATTATGGTAAAAGTGATGACATAATAATAAGAAATAGCGAATATGACGAGCAGCCTGTGAATCAAAATGAAATCATTACGGTTGCACTGCTATCTCATGATAGACATGTTGTATTGCCTCAAACGATTGATAATATGAAAGAGCGTGATATATTTATAGAAGAAGTTCAAAATCAAGAAGAAATTGAATTATTGGGGGGCGTAAAACTTTGGCTGAATCAAGTGCAAGATTTGAATAATCAATCGCAATTTGGTTCACAGCAACGGTTGAATGGCGACGAAGAAGAGGAAAATATCTTTGACCGATTCGCACGCGAACACGAAAATAATTTAAACAATGAAGGTGGTATTAGGCCCGAAGATGTTCGCATTGCAATTAATGCAGAAGATCTAGGTGATGTAGGTGGTGCATACGCTAATGGTGATGGTAATCAAATTGAGGAAGAACACTCTAGTTCCTTAGGTGATGTAGGTGGTAGTGCTAACCCTACTAACCCTAATATATTGGCGGAAATACCTCAATTGTTGCGTGTAAATAGTTTAGGTGCAAGAAGCCAAATGCAACAAAGTGTTATAAATCCTCCTCAAAATAGAGAAAATAGATCATTTCTTGCTAAACTCTGCTCTTGCATTACACTAAATAGATAACCAAATAGACAACTTTAATGGACAATAGTTTTTCTTGACTTACAGAAAATATTTGCAACAGTCTTTATATATTTATAAAAAATAAGAAATGTGTGGTGTTGTTGGTTTTAATTTAAAAGAAAATAATGCCACACAATTGACTTTAAAATCTTTACATTTTTTGGAATACCGCGGTTATGATTCAGCTGGAATTGCATTTGCATATAATGATAAAAATGGCGGTAAAATCGCCGTCAAAAAAACGGCAGGAAGGGTTTTAGACCTTGAAAAAATTTGTAATACAAGCGATACATCTTCAATTGCCGATAAATCTTCAATTGCAATTGGTCATACGCGATGGGCAACCCACGGAAAGCCGACATCAGAAAATGCTCATCCGCATTTTTCTGGAAACGTCTTTCTAGTGCACAACGGAATTATCGAGAATTATCAGGAAGTTAAGACTGAATTGATCGCGGAAGGATACAAATTTCATAGTGCTACTGATACCGAAGTAATTGCCCATTTTCTAAACAAATCGCTGAAATTTTGCGACATTCACGCATCAATAAAATCTGTTTTTGAAAAACTACATGGTAAATATGCCGTTGCTTTTACAATTGAGGGCGATGCAAATATTTACGCATTTCGCTCGACAGGTTCGCCAATGATAGTTGGTTTAATGCAAAATGGTAATGCAATTACTAGTGATTTCAACGCGATTTCACATCAAACAAACAAATTCATTCCATTAGAAGACTACGAATACGCAATTATTTCAAATAATTCCGTCGATTTCTTTGAAAAATCTGGTGCAAGAATTGAAAAAACAATAATCACTCGCGATGTTGAGGAAATTAAAATTGATAAAGGTCTTTTTGAAACTTTTATGATGAAGGAAATTTTTGAGCAGCCGAAAGTCGTTCAAAAACTACTTGCACACAATGTAAAACATAGCACAAAAAATACCGAAATTGATATGGGAATTCCAGAATTGAAAACTTTTGAAAGAATTTCAATTATCGCATGTGGAACTTCGTATTTTGCTGGTTGTCTTGGAAAGTATGCAATTGAAACTTACTCTGAAATTCCTGTTTTAGTAGAAATATCTTCAGAATTTCACAATAGGAAGCAATTTTTCCAAAAAAATACACTTTATATTTTTGCTTCACAATCCGGTGAAACTGCGGATACCATTGCCGCACTTGAGTATGTTCAGAAAAATAAAACTCCTTGCTCAAAAATTCTTTCAGTGTTGAATTACACTCAATCAACGATGGCACAAAAATCCGATTTCGTAATCAAATGTCTTGCTGGACCTGAAGTTGGAGTTGCTTCAACGAAGAATTTTATCGCACAAGTTGTGATATTTTATCTTCTTGCGGCACAAAACTCAACGGATCGCAATGAAATTCTTTTCGAACTCGAAAAGCTTCCGCACGCAATTGAAGAAATTCTTGAAAGTAAGCAAATTCAGGAACAAATTCATGATGTCGCATCGCAGATAATTAAAGCGAAAAAAGTTGTATACACCGGACGCACATTCCTTTACCCAATCGCATGCGAAGGCTCACTGAAACTTTCAGAACTTTCATATCTTCTAGTTCAGGCAATCGCTTCAGGTGAATTTAAGCACGGACCAATTGCCATCGTTGATGATGAAACGGTCATTCTTTCGCTTATGCATTCGAATAATTTACTCCAAAAAACACTTTCATCAAATGAAGAAATTGCTTCACGAAGTGGCGTTGTAATTTCAATATCAGACGACACAAACTCCACAATATCAATTCCGCAAGCAAAAAACTTTAAACATTTATACCCAGCTCTACTCACAATAGCCGTTCAGTTAATTAGTTATTATACAGCAAAAAAACTTGGAAATGATATTGACAAGCCACGAAATTTAGCAAAATCCGTTACAGTTGAATAGTCATTTTAAATTTTCTTGACATTTCTTCATCTTTTGCTAGGGATTTTTAAATTTACAACAAGAGATGTTTTTATTAATCGATAACTACGACAGCTTTACCTACAACATATTTCACCTTATCAAGCAAGTTGCCACGGAAAATATCGATGTAATTCGTAATGATAAAATCACACTTGAAGAAATCCGTGCAAAAAATTACCGTGGAATTTTTATTTCACCTGGACCATGTACCCCGCTTGAATCGGGAATTAGTCTTGAAATCATTGAAAAGATGCACGATACTATGCCAATTTTTGGAATTTGTCTTGGGATGCAGGCAATAGTCCATTCATTTGGTGGCAATATTATTGAAGCAACGTTACCAATGCACGGCAAGGTTTCAACCATTAAGCACCTTGGAAATTCTTCAATTTTTGATAAAGTTCCCGAAGAGTTTCAAGCAACGCGATACCACTCGCTAATTGCAGAAAAAATTTCATTTCCAGAATCGCTAATTGTAACTGCCCAAACTAATGAGGCGAATGCCAGTGATACACAAATTATGGCAGTTTCTCACAAGAAATTCAATGTTCACGGCGTACAATTCCACCCAGAATCAATCGCTTCAGAATACGGTGCACAAATGATTGAAAATTTTATTCGCGGAATATGAAAATCCTCATTTACGGGGCAGGGGTTATTGGTGGTTCAATTGCAAAAGCCTTGATTTTACAAGGGTTTGAGGTTTTTTGCATAAACAGAAGTCCGCTTTCTTTTGATGGAATAAAGTTTTTTCAGTCCGTTGAAGAATTGCCAAATGTTCACTTTGACATAATTTGTGTTGCAGTTCCGCGCGGAAGAAATTACGAAATTTATCAAGAAACATTTGGAAAAATCAAAGATCTCTCGTGCGACTTCATTGTTGACTGCTCATCGGTTCAAGGGCAAAATGAATATTTACGAGGATACTTTCGTGGAAAATTTATCCCGTGTCACCCAATCGCTGGCAGTGAAAAGGTTGGATTTGACAACTCCGACGCAAAATTTTTGGAAGGAAAATCGTGCATTGTGATTGGCATAAATCCTCCGCAAGCAGTTATCAATTTCTGGCACGCGTGTAAAATGAAAACGCGAATTATTGCAACATACAAAGAGCACGACGAAATTTACGCCGCGGTTTCACATTTACCGCAGTTGATTTCGTTTTTTTTGCCTGAACCACGGGAGCTATGCACGGAATTTTACCGCCTGAAAAGTTCATCGCGAGGCATTTGGGACGAAATTTTTTTGCATAATATGGAAAATATCCAGCCTCTGTTATACATTTTGGGTGCAAATTTTATAGGTATAAATTTCATATCTTCCGATCAAAACATGCCATTTGAAAAAATCATCAGCAAATTGTTGCTTAATTCAACCCGTAGCGATTATCAATCCTTTGCTGGAACTGGTTTTGAGACAGTAACTTCCTGTGAGAACATTTCAAATGTCAATTGCGATGAGCGAGGGATCGTTCACGAAATAATCAATAAGGCAAAGATCTACCTTGTGGAACTAAAAAAATCCCATAAACCAAGTTCGATAACGCTTTAAAGCGGCAAATTATCGTGCTTTTTCCAAGGTTTTTCTTGTTTTTTACGCTCCAGAAGTGTCAATGAATTCCAGATCCTCCAGCGAGTATTCTGCGGACGAATGATTTCATCGATGAAACCACGGTTAGCAGCAGACATTGGCGAAGCGAAATCCTGCGAGTAACTTTCAATATGAGCTTGCATGGCTTTTTCATCTTTGATATCCTTGCGGAAAATGATTTCAGCGGCACCTTTTGAACCCATAACGGCAATTTCAGTATTCGCCCAAGCGTAATTTACATCTCCGTGAAGGTGCTTTGAGCCCATCACGATATAAGCTCCGCCGTATGCTTTTCGAGTGATAACTGTAACTTTTGGAACTGTTGCTTCGGCATAGGCGTAAAGGAGCTTTGCCCCGTGTTTAATAATTCCACCGTATTCCTGATCTTTCCCTGGCATAAAACCAGGAACGTCAACTAGTGAAACGATTGGAATGTTGAATGCATCACAAAAACGAATGAAGCGTGCCGCCTTCATTGAGGCCGAGACATCAAGGCAACCCGCAAGATGCATCGGTTGGTTTGCAACAATTCCTACTGTTTTTCCGCCAATTCTTCCAAATCCAATGATGATATTCTTCGCATACTGCCTTTTTATTTCAAAAAATTCACCTTCATCGACAATTTTCTTAATTAAATCCTGCATATCGTATGCCATATTTGGGTTTGCTGGAATGAGATCGTTCAAAGAATCGTCCATTCTATCAACTCTATCATTCGTTGTTACGCAAGGTACGGCATCGGTATTTGAAAGAGGAAGGAAGCTCATCAATGTGCGAATTTGTGTTAGAGCGGTGACATCATCGGAAAATGAACCATCGGAAACGCCAGTTTTTGAGGCATGAATTTTCGATCCTCCAAGATCTTCTTTTGTAATATCTTCATTTGTGACGGTTTTTACAACTTCAGGACCAGTCACAAACATATAGGATGAATTGTCGATCATAAATGTGAAGTCCGTGAGGGCAGGGGAGTACACTGCTCCGCCGGCACAGGGTCCCATTATAACCGAAATTTGTGGAACAACACCGGAAAGATCAACATTTCTTTGAAATATTTCACCATATCCGGCAAGGGATTTTACTCCCTCTTGAATTCTTGCTCCACCTGAATCGTTTAGTCCAATAACGGGAATTCTCATATCGCGGGCTTTATCCATAATATTGCAGATTTTTTCCGCATTTGTTTCACTTAGTGAGCCACCAAGGACGGTAAAATCTTGGCTATAAACCATTACAGGTCTTCCGTGAATTTTCCCGTACCCTGTAACGACGCCGTCTCCAGCTGTGTTAGATTTATCCATTCCAAAATCGTAAGAACGATGTTCGACATAAAGTCCATATTCCTCAAAAGAGTTGTCATCAAGAAGGATTTCAATTCGCTCACGAGCTGTTAACTTCCCCTTTGAATGTTGTGCTGAAATTTTTTCATAACCGCCACCAAGTTGAGCTTGCTCGCGTTTTTCTAAAAGCCTTTCAACGATAGACTTTCTTTTTTGTGGAATGGACATAGTTCACTTAAATAAATGGCACGAATGGAACATCTGGGAGAGTTGCTCGTAATGTTAATGAAATTGATGGCACGAATATGTTTTTATCAATTTGTGAAGTAAGGGCACTGGTATCCGAAACATTACTTGATTCAACTGCAAATGAACGAAATGAACCACCAAATGTTGTGCGAAGACTAACAATTGGAAGGCTTATTATATCAATTCCAATGCCAAAGTATGGTGCCCATTGCTGTTTGTTTGTAATTATTGCGTTATTATTGCCCGATCCTATTGTGAGTTTAGAATTCATATATTGCATTGCACCAATGAGCTTAAATTTACTGATAATTGGAACAAGTGGAATTGGGGTAATTTCAGCACCAATATCAAATGTTTTGGAATCAAATTTCAGGCTATCAATATTATGAAATGCACCAGAATTAGCTTCAAAACCATTCGCGAGCATTGACGGCATATTTATAGATGGTGTGTATGTACCTCTTCCGCGAAATGAAAGAAATGGGTTCATTTTATAGCCAGTTTCAATAATAAGACCGTCCGTTATTCCGACACCTCCGCCAAGAAAAAGCGAGGCATTTGCTGGAATGGAAATTATTACTGACGCAGTTAATATTTTAAAAAAAGAAAATGCTTTCATGCTAGTATACAAAAATTTGGTTTTTTGTAAGTTGAGAAAAAAATTTGTCAAGCTTTTTTGTTTTTAAAAAAATACTTGACAAATAAAGAAATCAAGTGAGAAATTGAACTAGAACACGATAGGAGTGTAGCTCAGCTGGTAGAGCGTCGGTCTCCAAAGCCGTAGGTCGTGGGTTCGAACCCCTCCGCTCCTGCCATTTTTTTGCAATTAATGGGAAAATCCACTTTAATCCACATTTATTTCAATTTATACGAAACATCTTGATAAAGAGTCATTTATTTCGTTGAGTAATTGCTGAATTTTAAAGAAAAAAAGTCCGATAAAAAATGGAAAATAATGCTTGACTTTATATTAAAAGCCTTTTCGAAACACGCAGTGTGCCCGTAGCTCAGTCGGATAGAGCAACAGCCTTCTAAGCTGTGGGTCAGAGGTTCGAATCCCCTCGGGCACGCCATTTTATTTTATAGGAATTTTATTTTTAAAGTATGGCACAAGTTTCTTCAACTGACGATATTCTATCAGCTTTAGCCGCAGATGCTGGTACAATTGGCAATTTACTTCTCGCAGACTTTATAGCGAAACCAACATCATCAGCTATAGTGGAAAAATTACGCAAAGATAAGCTTTCAGCTTATGCTCCAAAAACTGTCAAATACATTAATGATACTTTTGGTATTAATCTTGATTGGTTTGTACAGTTTATGCCATTCTATATCATAGAACAAATTGTAATTATAATTCAAAAGGATCTATCACTTGATAGCTTTAATCCAGAAAAATTCATCAAAGATATCCTAGCATATGCTGGAACTATGATAGGCGATCTTCGGCCATTAAATGTTTTGACATTTTCACCAGCACAAATACCTAATACAATAATTAGCGGTATAATTGGTATAACTACTAAAGATGTGATAACTGGTTATAAAACAGCCGATGGAAAGCCTTATACGAATAACACTGACCGATATGGAAACACATACTACTCATATCTCGATGTTACAACAAACAAGACTTCATACTATCTCTTAAGTGATGATAAAGAATCGATGATCCTTTGCACTGATAAAGACGGTAATCTGATTTATGATTCAGTTAACAAACTAACACCATTAATGAAAAATACTCCACCAGTAAATGTCAAATTTGCTAGTGGAGCAGTGGAGGGATATACACACGTTCCATCTACGACTGATATACCCGATCATTACACGAAAAATAGTACCACTCCAGTTCAGTATTTTTATAAAAGCGGCGATAACGAACTTCAACAAGCGGCAGTTGATGCAAATGGTAATCCACTAAACATTTGGACTGCAATCACAGGTGCAATTTCCAATATTGATACTTTTGATAGTTTGATTTCGGGAACACAAACTCTTCTTTCTCAGGTTGGTAATATTGCAACAAATATTGCTAATTTACCTCAACTTCCAGCTTGGATCCAATCAATAGCTGGTCCAATTCCTTCAGTTTTACCAATACTAAACAGCGGTCTTGGACTAATTACACAGCTGAACACATTTACAGATGGCGCACTTGGAAATTTATTAATGGATCCTTGGGATGCGGAGAATATCAGCGAGTGCGTTAGCAGATTTCTAACAAATTTTACGAATCCTGAGACAGTTGTACCACTTGTTACCAACCTTGCCCAAGGTGTGTTTACCATCGCCTCCCAAGTGTCCGCATTAGCGGGTAAGGACATTAGTGTAATAACGAAAATTATTCCAGGTGCTACAAGTGTAATAAATAGTGCTTTTGACCTTGTGATCAAAGTGCTTGACTTTGCAAGCCAAGACTTTAAATCATTGGGATATGCGAAACAGATCAGCGGTAATGGCAGTATATATTACACAGGTCTAGATGGCAAGTTGTACATCCAGAATAGTGACAAAACAAAACTTGTAGAGTCGACGTTAAATAACGATGGTACGCTAACAGAAAAAACAGGTGGTGTAACTGTAGATTTAGGAGATTTAAATGCGAAGCTATTCAAAAATATCGCTATGGATGTGATACATATCGTTCAATATGGTCTCCCAGTTGCCATTGCTGTATTCCAAATTTTCGCAGTTGCCTTTCCCATAATTACTCCATATGTGGCATTTGCCAGCGTTATGAATACTGGTATTCAAGTGGTTACAAATATAGCACCAACATTGATTGATGACCTGATAAAAGGGGATTTGATAAAATTTATTATTGACGCATCACAATTACAACCACTTGTTGATACACTTACTTTAGCACTTAGCACAGCACCAGTAGCACAAACATCACCAGTAGCACAAACATCACCAGTAGCACAAACAGCACCAGTAGCACCTTCAACGACTCCAACACCTTCAGGAGATCAATTAAAGGTCGGTTTTAGTTCGGATACCACACCTGCGAATCAGCAAGGAGGTGGTACGCGCATAGCTATGGGGAGGGGAGCAGCACCAGTAGCAACACCAACACCCGTAGCACCTTCAACACCACCACCAGTAGCACCTTCAACGACTCCAACACCTTCAGCACCCGTAGCATCACCTGTAAAAGCTAGCGTCGCTAGCTCTGGTACTAATAATGGTCAGTTGCTGACAACAAACGCATTATTGGTAGTGCAGGCAGAAGCATTAGCAAAAACGGCAACGGATGCGATAACTACGGCAACAGCAACACTAGCAAGTTCAATAGCAACTGCAACGAATATCTTCAATAAGGCACCTCAAACATCAACGCAGGAAATCACACAGGCAAAGGCTGCATACACAGCAGCGATAGAGGCGGCAAAGACAGCGGCAACTAAAGCGATAACTGCAGCAGAACAAGCGGCGAAAGATGCGATAGGTAAATTATCGTTAACAAGCGGCTCAGATGTTACCATATCACAGAATAAAATATCCATAATCCAAGTTAATTTAACGAAAGACGCAAGCGATGCGATGACGAAGGTAGGTAAGACCCCAAATACTCCTCCGGCGACGGGCAATGTTACTCTTGATGGAGTTACGACTTCTATATCGACTCCATTAAATTCTCCGGATACCAATCAAACAGCTACCACTTTAATTGCTAACACATCAACTGCTGCGAAGAATTATTTTACTGCCGAAAAAACAAGCGTTGTTAATCCTGAAATTTCAGTTGTCTCTTCTATTGTAAATATTACTGTGGCGAAAACATTAAGAAATGCTGCACAAGAACAGTTCTTAACTAACTTGGGTCAACGTATAATAGATCAAGCGTGGGCGTTTCCTGAATTGGATGCTATAATAAAGAAATGTCAGAATCATGAGGACTTCACGGATGGTGACTTGCTTACAATCAGTAAGATGACGGAAGATGGTATTGGTGCTTCATGTAATATTGGCCGTGAGATTCAAGGAGTAGATCGATTGAATCTTCAGTTACGACTTAATACAATATCGGATACGAAACTCAATATAGAGTATGCAACGCAACTTATAAGTGCACAAAAGTTGCTTAATAACTTTCCAACTTTGATTTCATCAATGACGGCCACAGCAGCAACACTTGACACAGAGAAAGATTTTGACAAACAAATGGCTGGCATTCGTAATCTCAGGACTTCGGTGCCAGATATGGATCATAGTGCGGCAACAACACTAAGAAATAATATTCAGGATAAATTATTATCGGCGTTCGATAACATAGGAAGATTTTATGATAGGCAGAACGGGAAGAACATCTTAGAATTGCTATCAGGTAGGTTAAGAACTGATAAAGGTCTTGTATCGGATACTGACAGAGTCGCTTTTATGACAGTATTACAGAAATGTCGGGATCATAAGGAATTAACGTCTACTGATTTGGCCACTATTGCCGATTTGAGTACACTAATGACTAGTAATGCGACGAACATTATGGATGGCAGTGCTGAGTGGGGTGGTGACAACACACTCAGCATTCGTGATAATGGTAATAATGATACTTCTCGTGGTAAAATAGGACTTGCTACAACACTTATCAACGCACAAAAGGCGTTGAGTGTTGAGATTGCACTTGATGAAGCTATAGAATCTCAGCACAAGATCTTTAATGATACAGCCATTCTGGCAAATAGTCAGAGTTATACCGCGTATCGTGCTCAAATTTTCAACAATGAAGTTGCAGCAAACTACGCCACAGCAGTGACAAATGCAGACTACAAGGCAGCCCTTACTAGCATATTGAATCCAACAACATTTGATGCAAACAATTATACTGTTACAGTTCCAGATAATACCGTGACTCCAGCTACCACCAAATCTTATACATATAAAACGCCAGATACCAACGACGGCAACTCTTGGTATCTTTCGCGAAATATTGATTCTTATAATAAACAAGCAATGGACATTCTGGAGAAAAGCGATTCTACAAATGAGGAAAAAGCACGGGCGAAACAGTATATAACAAACAGAATTAAGGATGTTTATAATCAAGATCTCGCCCTTCAACAAATTTCTGCAAAAGCATTGAAGGAAATTCAAGATGCTTTGATAAAAAAGCAAGATGCTCAGAACAAATTAAAGAACAACCCGAATGAGCAGACTAAGATTGATGCGGCGGATGCAGTGATTACCAAGGCCAAATTGGTGATGACACAAGCGAAGAAACAAATAAAAGACAATAACACACTCCTCACCTCAACCCCAATTTCTGGTCTTGCGAATAAAGACACATATGTAGGATTGTCTGCACATTTTAAAAAGGTTAAAGAGTTTGCATCTCAATTAAACGATCAGATGAATACATACAATGACACAATGGGCAATCCGGCGATTAATAGTGCAGCATTAGTCGTACCGTTAAAAACCCTTCTAAACATTCCACCTGTTGTATATTCAAATTCTTTTTTAAAAATCTCCATTGCTGACGCTACTGATATAGATAAAAAATATGCCAGTGCAGAAAGTAGATTACACCTCGCACAATTAGCTTATAATTCTTACCAAATCACCGTTGAGATTAACAGTATCTATCCCAATAGTGCAACTAACCTTTATAAACTAGAATTAGAGGCCGCTAAAACTGAAGAAAAGTATTATAAAGAATTGCAATTATCTGAACAAGATGGAAAGGCTCTTAACATTAAAAATAATACAGACGTCTCAACAGTTAATTTCTATGAAATAAATGGCAAAAAGTACTTTTACGATAGTACAGGAACTGGTTCGCTTATAGAAGCTGCATTAGATACAAGTGGACAGCCAAAAACAACAGGGATAGAGGTTCTGGATCATGGCGATGGTGCAACAATTACCTTGCCCAGTCCTTTTAACAATACATTCACCACTGGCACTGGTGCAAGTGCGGTAACATACACAAAAAAAATATTACCAAGCCTTGAAGAGTATTATTCAAATGCCGAT
>CAMAVJ010000013.1 GCA_945861725.1 Rickettsia typhi | reverse complement strand
TTATCACTTTGCGTTGCACTATAGACCGGCACTCCACTTTTTTGCAAATCTGATGCAAGTATTGTATCACCCATACCATTCTCTGAAAAATCTTTATACCTCCTCACCTCCCACCCTTCAGGAATTTCGCCAAGCCACGCAATTCCAGTGTGTTTCATTTTCCGTGCCATACTTATTTTAAAATTTGTTTCATAATTTCCTGCGATTTTGTATCAAGCTCACGGATTTCAGCCAGAATGTCGTCGCTTTTGCGTGGGGCAACGTATTCGTAAAAATGCCGTGTGAATGGGATTTCATAGCCGATTTTTGTTTTACTTTCGTCCAGCCAAGCATCGGGGTAGTTTGGCAGAATTTCCCTTTCAAAATACTCATGTTCGTTGGCATCAAATGCGATTGTTTCGGTGTCGCGAAGGTCGGTATCGGCTTGTTTTTTGCCTTTTTTTAATACGATTTCTCCGTTTTCGTCCCGTTTTGGTCGCTCAATCGTGATTTTCTTATAGCCAAAGTCAGTATTGTGGAAGATTTTGCTAAATTGTTCATCGTTGAAATCGTGATAAATCCGCGTGATGTTCGCAATATGTTCTTTTGATATTTCATTTCGCTTATTTCCAAGGGATTTCCTCATTTTAACGCACATTTTGTTTGCATTTATAAGCTGAACTTTCCCCTTGCGTTTATTTTCCTTTTTATTTGATAAAATCCAGATATAACTTGGAATTCCGGTGTTGTAAAAAATATCATTTGGCAGGGCAATTATCGTTTCAAGTAAGTCGTTCTCAAGAATGTAGCGACGAATTTCCGAAGGACCGCTGCCTGCGTCTCCAGTGAAAAGCGGTGAACCATTGTGAATTATTGCAACTCTTGAGCCATTTCTCGCAGTGGACATTTTTGAAATAGCGGTTTGTAAAAATAGCATTTGTCCATCGCTAATCGCTGGCAATCCCGCACCAAACCTTCCTTTAAATCCAAGCTCCCTCTCTCTTTCAATTGTATCCTTTTCGTTTTTCCATTCTGCTCCAAATGGCGGATTTGAAATAATATAGTTAAACTTCTCATTTGGGAATTTATCATCTGATAGCGTATTACCCTTGCATATATTGCTTGCATCGAGACCTTTAATTAACACATCGGCTTTGCATATTGCAAAAGTTTCATCGTTTAATTCCTGCCCAAACAATTTTAATTGTGCTTTGTTGTTATAGCTTTTTAAAATTTCTTCAGCCACAGAAAGCATTCCACCAGTTCCGCAGGCTGGGTCATATATTGTTCGTATTGCATCTTGTGCGAGCATTTCTTTATCGTTGCAAAATAACACATTTACCATTAATTCCACAACTTCTCTTGGTGTATAATGTTCGCCAGCTCCAGCGTTATAACCTTCAAGGAATTTTCTCACAACCTCTTCGAAAATGTACCCCATATCGTGATTGGATATAACATCCGTGTGCATATCAGTCTTTGAAAACTCACTTACAACTAAGTAAAGTACGCCATTTTCGCTTAATTTTTGAAGCTTACTGTGAATTTCAAAATTATCAAGAATATCTATAACATTTTGCGAAAAACCAAGTATGTATTCCTTTAAATTACTTTCTATATTGTCTGGATCGTCAAGAAGCTTTTTAAAATCAAATTTACTGATGTTATAAAAATCGTAACCAGAGGCGTTTGTTAGGTATATAGTTTGGAGGTCTTTTGGAAAATTTTGTGCTATATTTTCCTGCTGCGTCATAAGTGTGGCATCTTTTGTTTTTTCTAAAATACAATCAAACCTTCTTAATACTATGAATGGTAAAATAATTTTTCCATATTCATGACGCTGATAAACGCCCCTTAATTTATCTGCAATTGACCAGATTAAGGTAATTTTTTCATTCAAATTGCTCATTTTTTATACATAAATCATTACTGTTTTTGCAAAAAATGTAAACCAGTCAATCATAGAAAGCAAGTAAAATAGAGATTTGTGTTATGCAATCATTAGTGTTGTTTATTGTTCAGCCATAGGTTTGGTTGATTTTTATGAAGACGAGATTTTTAAGCAATTGTAGTAAAAATAAAAAAACTTCTTGACATTCCAAATTCATTGCTTGAACGAGAGTAAAATTAGAAAAAATTTGTAAGAAACAATGCCAGTTAAAATTCGACTAGCCCGCCGTGGTTCAAAAAAACGCCCATTTTATGATATCGTTGCAATAGATTCACGTAAAAAACGCGATGGTAAGCCACTTGAAAAACTTGGATACATCAATCCACTTCTTGACAAAGATACGGAAAACCGTAAAAAAATTGTTATCTACCCTGAGCTCGTTGAAAAATGGCTTAAAAATGGTGCAATTCCAACAGAAATAGTTGCGAAAAAACTCAGATCTTTAGGTTTTGCCAATATGGAAAACTTTGTTGAGCCACAAAAAACCATTCTTGTTGGAACATCTAAAAAAGAGAAAAATAAAATGGATCAAGAGAAGGCTGAAATAGAAAAAGCTAGGGTTAAAGCCAAAAAAGATGCAGAAAAAGCCGCAGAAAAGGCAGCGGAACTTGCAAAAAAAGAGGCAGAAAAAGCAGCAGCAGCAAACTAATTAACACCTTCGTCCGCACGCCACAATAGCTCAGTTGGTAGAGCAACTGTTTCGTAAATAGTAGGTCGGGGGTTCGATTCCTCTTTGTGGCACCAATTCAAAATATCAACTCGCATTGAGATACACTAAAACTCCACGCTTTGTGCGTGCGTAGCCTTTGCGTAACAAATTCACAACACTCCCATACAACAAAAAAGAAAAAACTTGACAAGTAATTTACTGTAAAGAAACTTAGTAAAATAGTGCGGTTGTGGTGGAATGGTAGACACGCAGCGTTGAGGTCGCTGTGCCTGACTTTTGGTGTGAAGGTTCGAGTCCTTTCAACCGCACCAAGTTGTACATAAAACTAATTTAGTATATCAATAAGTTTTGACTTTTACATTGATTTTTGCGATTGATAATTGTCATATATATCATATAAGACGCGATGCTAGATATTATCAAACTTTACAACACCACTACTAACATCGTACATTGCTCCAATAATTGCTACATCTCCTACGGCAACCATTTCATTAATTATAGAACTTTGTTCAAGTAAGGCAATCTTGGTGCAGTTGATATTAATGTGTGAGACATTGTTTATAAATGTATGATTACTAGAATCTCTATTTGTTACCGTTTCTTTTTCAAGGTCAATTGCGGTAGTGATTTTTTCAATAATACCAGTAAGATGTCCCATTTTAACACCGTCGCACGCTCCTTTAATTGCACCACAATTTGTATGACCAAGTACCACGATTAACTTTGCTCCAGCAATTTTACATGCAAATTCAATACTACCAAGAATATCATTGTTGATAATATTTCCCGCGATACGAATACTAAATACATCTCCAAGACCAAGGTCAAACACCAACTCCACCGCAGTTCGAGAATCTATACAGCTTAAAATGACTGCCATTGGATGCTGATCCATAACCATTTCACGCATTTGTACAAGCAAATCTCTATTAATACGCTTGTTATTAAGAAACCTTTTATTACCGTCTTTAAGAATTCCTAAAATATCAAATGGCTTAAGATTTTTCTGCATTTCTTGAGTTATCACATCACGAAATTGATGAAAATCATGAAATTTCAGTGCGTAATATTTCCTTTTAAATCCCACAAGGTTGATTTTAATTTTCTTTAATGGAGCCCGTATCGCTTTAAATTCCCGCAACAACTCAATAATATCATAGTCGATATATTCTGTAGATCGAGCATCAATAACAAGCTTTGTTTTACTAGGCAGAGAATGCAGGAACACCATAAATGCATTTTTATTCAAAAATGAAACCTGCTGTGGAAGTTCAATTCTAATTGTTTCATCAACATACATCATTTCATTGTAAAGTTTAAACGGGTTTTGATAGTGACTCTTAAGAATATAATATAGCCCGCATATTAAACCAATTCCAACTCCAATGAGTAAATTAGTAAATAATATTGCAAAAATTGTAAATATAAATGGTATAAACTGATTCATACCCCTATGATACATTTCCTTCAGAACGGAGATTTTAATAAGTTTATAACCAGTCATTATTAGAATAGCTGCAAGACTCGCAAGCGGAATGTGATTAAGTATAGCGGGGATAAACGCAATACACACAAGAAGTAAAATTCCATGAATTATTGTCGCAGATTTCGTTCTTGAACCTGCTGTTATATTAACAGAGCTGCGAATAATTACTGATGTTACAGGCAAGCCACCAACGATACCACACAAAATATTTCCAACTCCTTGTGCAACAAGTTCCCTATTTGGTTCAGTATACCTTTTTCTTATATCAACCTTATCCGCAGATTCAATATTTAAAAGTGTTTCAATTGAAGATATCATAGCAATAACAATCGCAAAGATATATACATAATAGTTTCCAATAGCACCCAATGCTGGCGTCGATATAACACCACTAAGATCCTCTATTGAGCGAATAATCGGTAGATTTACAAACATACTAGAATCTATTGTTTTGCCAAAAAACCTCTCCAGAGTGTAAACAAACGGAATACCAGCAAAAATTGCAATCAGAGGAGACGGAATCATTCTGGTATACTTATTTATATTATGAAAGAACTTTTCCCATACAATTATTGCTAACATTGAAACACCTCCAATCATGGCAGCGGTTGTGTCAATTTTATCAATAATATGAAATATTGCCGATATTGTATTTTCACCATTTGCCTGAAAAAATGAAAAATCTCCTTCGTTGTCAGCAGTATATCCCATTAAATACGGAATTTGCTTAAGGATTATTATAACGCCAATTGCTCCTAAAAGACCGCGAATTACGCTTGATGGAATATAGTTTGCCAAAATTCCAAACTTCATATTACCCATAACAATCTGAATTACCCCTGCAAAAACAACGGCCAAAAGAAATGCATCGTAAGTTCCAAGAGTTTGAATGGCGGTGATTATCACGGCAACGAGGCTGGCAGTGGGACCACTTACACTTGTATGAGATTTACTTAAGTATCCAACGACAACACCTCCAACAATACCAGATATAATTCCAGATAAAAGAGGTGTACCAGAAGCAAGTGCTATTCCAAGGCACAACGGAATTGCAACTAAAAAAACCGTAAATCCAGCAAGGAAATCTTGAAAAATATAGTCCTGAAATTTAGCTTTATGATGTACTGCCATAATTAATGATTAAAAGTTACATTAAATGTATTTTTAATTTGTAAAAATTAAAATATCAAATTTTTTTTGCGTTTTATAAACATTCTTGATTAATTTCGATAATTGAAGTTTCAATTGCATTGATTTCCTTTTTGCATGCATTTACTATTTGTCTTGCCTCTTTGTATGTTTTTATAACATTGTTGATTGAAAGATCGCCCTGTTCCAGTTCGTTTGCAATCTTTTCAAGATATTGTATACTTTCTTCGAGCGTCATTTTAGGTGCTTTTTTATTCATTTTATGATGAAAATGTTGTTTTTCTATAACTCGTGTACTGGTTAATTTGTGAAAAATCGTTTGTAATTTCACATTTTTCGGAATCTTGTTTAATTTTGCTGGATATATAAAGTTTCATAACATCATTTAGAGATTTATTTATATCAAGTGCTGGAATTGCAAATTTTGCGATAACTTCGATTAACGCTCTATTTGTCTCCGCCTTATTTGCTTCAAATATAGTTACATTGCCATAACATACGCCGCCGGAGTAAGCGGTTTTGATTGTACATTCTTCGATTGTGAATTTTTTATTCGAGCCATTCATTGAAAAGATGAAATTTGCTTTCGTGCTTGAATCTTTTTCAAACGATTGCTTAATGTAATCGGAATCAAGTTCGGTAATGTTTTTATGTGCCTTAAGAAGATGTTGCCCAAGAAAATCAAGGTTTAATTTTGAAAATGTTGCACCTTCTATGACAAATTTTGATGTTGTTTTTAAAGTATTTAACATTTCATTGTAAGTTGTGCCAATAAAAGAAAATGAACCACCACCGTAAATACTTCCGCCAATATTTGTTTTGAATGGTAGAAATTCTTTGAATTCGTCCATTGCAATATTGGTTGCAATTATTTGCAAATCAAACGATGGTGATTGCCTTCTTAAGTCAATTACGCCAGATAGCTTGCCTGCAAGAGGCTTTTCGAACGGTTGTTCACTTTCTTTTATTTGAGAAGAAAATTGCGTTTCAGGTAGTGTAAGAATTCCTTGTGTGAGCTTTCCAGACAGATGAAGATCTTCAAATGATTTACCAAAAATTATTGATTTTTTGATAGTTAAACTGATTCCACCATCAAGTTTTTCAAATGAAGGAATTGTTATAATATTTTGTTCGAAAAAACTCTGCACTGTGTTGTAAAATTTCTGGAAATTTGTAATATTTTGAAGAGTTGTATTGAAGTAAAAGACTGGTGTTGTATTTTGAATATTAATGAGAGCGACGCTGTTTACTTGAAATTCATCCGTGTTGATGTCGATTGCTAATGAAAGGATATCCTTTTGCGTCTCCTTATTAAAAGTTGCCTTTTGAATTGAAATATCTTTAAATGTGGAGTTGAGTATTGTGAATGTTTTACTTACATTTTGTGCATTTTCGTTTATGACATTTTGAAACACCGTTATCCCTTTAGGGAACGAAATGCTGTCGATTTTGAAATTGTTTAAATTGGTATTTGTGATTGTGATATTTTGAAATATTGATTGATTACCTGTGGTGCTTCCATCTTTAATGGAGCGATCCGTATGTTGTATCGAACCATTGAGGGAGAGGGTATTTTGAATTTCGATTGAAATTTCGGCAATACTTGTTGATGGTTTTTTATTTAAAATAGAGATATTCACTTTGCTTTGTTCCGTCGTAAGTTCCTTGTTTAACTTAAGATTTGTTGTGATTTCAACAATTTTGCTAATGATATTCCTGTAATTTCCTTGTCCAGATATTACTATGTCAACAAAACTTATTGGTGTACTTTGAATATTGGAAACTTGCCCGCTTGCAATAATTGAGGTGTTTTCTCCAGCATTGATATTTAACGATTCTAGTGTTATAACATCCTTTGTTAAAGTCAGATTTGTTTCGAAATTTTGTAACAGGGATTCATTTTTAGATGTTAAACTTTTTGATACAACATTGATTTCAATTGGTTTTTTTGGAGTAATAATGGAAAAAAGGCTTAAGATGTGCGATTTGTTGACATTATTTTGTATTTTATTGGGCGTTTTCTTTTGTATTTTGCTTTGTGTTTCGTTTTTCTTGGGGGTAATTTGTGTTTTTTGCGTTTGCGGTGTAATATTTGTTTGTAATTTTGTGAGAATGTCTGTGATGGAGATGATGTCAAAGATGATTTTGCCTTGGTAAGATTCTGGTGTTGTATTTAGTGCAAATGTACCAAAAGAATTGAGTGCATTAATTTTTCCCTGCGAGATTTTTAAATCCTGATTAAGTGAAGAGTATTCGAATACGAACTGGAATGTGGCTTGGGGAAGATGTGTGAGATTTTGTGAGATTTTCCGATTTATGCCAAAGAGTTCAGTGAATTCTTGTAGGTTTTTTAGCACTATTTCGGAACTTCCTTTGATTTGCGTATCCTTGGAAGATGTTCCGTATGTTTGTTTTGTTCCATTGAGTAAAATACTGAAGGCTGGTGATTTTAGTAAAATATTGAGGTTTTTATTCTTGTGTGTATAAGAGTAGTTGATTTCAATTGGTTTAGAATTTGTAAGAATTATGCCGGTAATTAAAGTTTTTTCTGGTGTGTTTTCAAATATAAGATTTTTGATTACAATGCTGTTTGTTGTGTTTTTTTCGGAGCTATCCGTTGTTTCAGTCGTGGTTAAAGTTGTGTTTGTAATTATTATCTTTTTAAACATTGAACTTAGAGTTGTGTTGGAAAGTTCGCTTATGGCACTTTGAATATTGATTTCTTCTAAGCTTGTGATATTGATTTTTGCATTTGTTATGGTTAGTGTTGCCTTGTGAAGGTTATGTTGTATGCCAGAAAACATTTCAGAGGAAAGTGCAGTTGTGCCATCAATGTGCATTGTTGTGATGTCATTGAGGTGAATTTCTATTGATGCTTTATGGAATATTAGGTGTTCGCGAATGGTGTATTGCATTTGAACGCCTTGTGCTTTTAGAATTTTAATTATATTTTTTTTAAATGTTGGAATGTTTTTGGTTGTGATTCCAATTTGGCTCGCAAAACCCCACAATGAAGAAATGAGGATGAGAATTATTGCGAGGATGATTTTAGTTTTATGTGTATCAAAGTGATTTTTGACGACATTACCTCTGTTTTTTTGTTCGTTGCCAAACTCTTCTTTAGCTTGGAGATTTTTATTTTTTTTATTAAATTTTTCATCAGATTCAACGCCTTGCTTTTTTTTCTTGTGGAGGATCTGTGCGATTTTACTATCTACTGTGATATCTTGATGTTTTACCTCATCTTCGTTGAAGTCATCAGCATCATCATTTGTTGATGGCCGTTCTGAGTTGTCATCAAAATCATAGTCATCATCATTCTCATCGTTCGCCGTATCATCATCTGCCACTTCTTCCGCATCGCCATCATCATTGTTATAATCATCATCGGTCTCTTCTTGGTGTGCTTCGCTATCATTAAAGGAATTTTGTATAGAAGTTGTGGATTGTATTTTTATTGGTGGAATGTTTTGGAATTCCCGAAGATCTTCTGCCAAAGATTGCTCATCCTCTTGTTCTGCTTGCGGCTCGTTTGAATTATCGTCTTCAAAATCGTAATTTTCATCGTTTATGTCTTCTGCGGTATCATTTTCTTCAAAATCGTAATTTTCATCGTGTTCTTCGTCATCGTATCCTTCATCGTACTCTCCCGTTTCCTCCTCTTCATCATCCTGATTTTCTTCTTCGTGTCCTGTCAGTTCAAATTCACCGATGTCATTGCGTTGCGTATTTTTATTAAAATTCTGGTCGAAATCTATATCAAAATTAAAATCATCATCTACATTGGGTTTCTGTTCGTTTTTAGATTTATTTGGTGGTTTAATGGATCCGTTGCTCACTTTAAAATAAAATTCTTCCCTATTTGTAATTTCTTATTTAGAAAAATCAAGGAATTTTTAATAAAAATTTCCATAGGTAGAAGAAAAACCTTGCTTTGCAATATTATTACAATACAACATACATTGTATGTTCTTTTATTATGCTTTTATGGTAAAATATTTGGTAAAGTGCCTTTCACTGCTTCTTCTTTTAATTTCCTGCTCGTTAAAGCCACAGGTAGTCTCCATTAATTCCATTACAATGCAACCTCGGAATATGGTACAAACAAATAAGAAGGTTGCCGTTGCAGTGTTTGATCTTCGTCCAATTCCAGAAGTTATCGGTGTTCGTCATAAAAGTAAAAATCAAAGACCATTAACACCATTATTCAAGGAACAGTCAATTCCTTACATTAATAATTACGAAAATCTTTCGACAAAAGTCAGAACAATGGCGGAATTTTACCTTAAAGGTGATGGACTTGAGGTGATACAAGATTGTGATCAGGAGAGTAAAAAATTGGAAATTACACTTGAAGTATTTAAGTATGAATCTATAGAAGTGTCTTGGTATCAAATGCCAAAAACAAAAATTAGACTATACTTTACGTCGCGAGTGAAAGACGAAAATGGCAATATTGTTCACACAGGTCAACATGAATACACCGTTGAGTATGTTCATGCGATTTTTCAACCAAGATCAAAGAAAAATGAAAAAAACCTGAGCATCGCTTTTTCTGAAGGTGTTAAAAGGATTTTTGATGACCAAACTTTGATGGGAGTTCTTAAGTCTTCGTTGCCAAGTAACAATATCTAATAACAATTCTAAAATCTCTTGTAATAAGTTGGTGTTTGAATACAAGATATTCTCGATTAGAATTTGAGGAAAAGCCATCAAAGGTTATTATCTATCTAAAAATTACAGTGTTATTTTTACTCTTGACTTTATTAAAGAAAAAGATATTGGTAAATGCAACATAAACCAAAAAAATGAAATCAGATACAGTTAAAAAAGGAATAAAATCTGCTCCACATCGTTCATATTACTACGCAATGGGTTTGAATGATGAACAAATTGCACAACCATTTGTTGGAGTCGTTTCCACTTGGAACGAGGCTGCACCGTGTAATATTGGCTTGCGTAGACAGGCGGAAATTGCTAAAAAAGGGATTTTTGCTTCAAATGGAACGCCTCGCGAATTTGCAACAATTACAGTAACGGACGGCATTGCAATGGGGCATGAAGGAATGAAATCATCACTTGTTTCACGCGAAATCATCGCCGATTCAATTGAACTCACAATGCGGGGACATTGCTACGATGCTCTTGTTGGATTTGCAGGATGCGATAAATCGCTCCCTGGTATTATGATGGCAATGCTTCGGTTAAATGTGCCATCGTGCTTTGTGTACGGCGGTTCGATTATGCCCGGAAAATTTCAAGGCAGAGATGTTACCGTCGTTGACGTTTTTGAAGCAGTTGGGAAGTATGAGGCAGGGAAGATGTCTCTTGAAGAACTCACTGCACTTGAAAAAGCGGCGTGTCCAGGAGAGGGTTCTTGCGGTGGACAATTTACCGCAAATACAATGGCATGCGTTTCGGAGGTCATTGGTCTTTCACCAATTGATTTTTCCGCTCCGCCTTCGGTAATTTATGATGTGCGAGACAGGAACTCCTTTGAAACGGGGAGAATTATTATGCACGCAATTGAAAATGACATTAAACCGCTCGATTTCATCACACTAAAATCGTTCCAAAATGCTGCGGCACTTGTTGCTGCTACTGGTGGCTCGACTAACGCTGCATTACATTTACCCGCAATGGCACGCGAATGCGGAATTGATTTTGATCTTTTTGCCGTTGGTGAAATTTTCAAACGCACTCCATTAATTGGAGACCTTAAACCAGGTGGAAAGTATGTTGCAAATGATTTATACAACATTGGTGGAGTAAAGGTTGTAATTCGAGAACTCATAAACGGAGGTTTTATCGACGGCGAATGTGGGACATTGACGGGTAAAAAACTGGGCGAAGAAGTTTTTAGTTCAAACACCGATAACTCACTGCCAAAAAACCAAGATGTCGTTTATTCAGTACAAAATCCAATTTCACCAACGGGTGGAGTCGTTACGCTTTCGGGAAATCTTGCACCTGATGGTGGAATTGTAAAAATTGCTGGTATGAAGAAAATCGTACACACGGGTCCTGCTCGTGTTTTTGACTGCGAAGAAGATGCATTTGAATTTGTTAAAGAAAGGAAGTATAAAGCTGGCGATGTCATAGTCATTCGTTATGAGGGACCAAAGGGCGGTCCTGGAATGCGTGAAATGCTTTCAACGACCGCTGCACTTTATGGTCAAGGAGCTGGAGACGATATTGCACTAATCACTGATGGTCGCTTTTCTGGTGGAACTCGCGGTCTTTGTGTTGGACACATTTCCCCAGAAGCTTACGATGGTGGAATGATTGGGCTTTTGAAAGACGGTGACATAATTACAATTGACGCCAAAATTGGCGAACTTTCAGTTGCAATTTCAACAGAAGAAGAGCGTAGGCGTCGCACAGATTTCAAACCAAAAGAGCCCACGATTAAAACGGGTGCAATCGCAAAATTTGCGAAACTTACATCTTCTGCAAGGTATGGTGCTGTTACTGGGTGAATTGAGAATGTAAATTCAAAACCCCTTGAAATTGGAAAAAATCAAGGGGTTGGATTAGTACAAAACTATTTTGCGTCTTTATAGGTTTTTTTACCTTCTTTTTTTTCTTTTTTATTACCATCTTTTTTGTCATCATCATCTTTGTGATGCTTTTTCATTTCTTTATGGTGTTTTTTGATTTCTTCTTTTGTAACAAATCCACTTCCATCTTTGTCGATTTGTTTAAATTCTTCTTCTTGTGAAGGTCTCTTTGCTTCGCGAGCCTTATCCAATTCTGCACGGAAAGCTTTATATTCTTCAAGATTTAGTTGCTCATTTTTCTCAACATCTGCCTTTTGAAAGGCATCTTTAACAATTTGCTTCATTTCACCTTTATGATACTTACCATAGTGATAATCCGCATAAGAGAAGGAAGATAGAGCTGTTAATAGTGCAAATGGCACTGCTATTTTTCTAAAATACATAAAAATGTTATTAGTTATAACTAAAGACCAATACTCGATTTTGCTTTGTCAAGCTTTTTTTGTAATTTTTTTACACCCATTTACGCCCCCCACGAAATCCCTTCGTCGTCTAAAATTGTTTCCAATTTTCCAGAGGAATTTGCCGCATTGAGGTCATCAAAACCACCAATATGAGTACTTCCGATGAAAATCTGTGGTACAGTTTTCCTTCCGTTAGATTTTGCAAAGCATTCATTACGCAATGTTTCATCGTTTGATATATCAATTTCTGTGAATTCGAGATTTTTTGCCGAAAGAAGACTTTTTGCACGAGTACAGTACGGACAGTAATCCTTCGTATAAATAATAATTTTCTTTTCCATTTTGATATGTTATAATTGTGCCAATGGTTGGAATATCAAAAAAATATTTTGCAAGGAAATCTTATATTATGGTTCAAAATGTGGTATAACTGGTTTTACACCATACATTTTTTTTGAAGATTTTGATATATCGGGCAATCTTGTTTAACAGAACAGTGAGCACAAACTTGTTGTTCAAGCTTGCAAAAGTTGTTAATGGTAACCATGCTACCTGTCACAATTATCCCGTAATCTTTTAATTTTAACAAAGTACGCGAGAGTGTTTCTACTTCAATTCCAAGCCTTGATGCAATCAATTTTTTGCTATATGGTAGTTTGAATCCACTTGGATTAAATTTATAATTTAAACATAATTTTTCTAAAAAACACGCGACCATTTGTGTTACAGACATTATTGCTAAATGCTCAGCCTCAAGTTCCATCATTTGAATTCGATGTGAAATAATCGAAAGTATATTGAAAGAAAAATCGGCATATTTTCCAATACTTTCCCGCAACCATTTTTTTGGAAATGCTATAATAATGGCATCCTGCACTGCCATTGCATGAAATTGATGTGCAGTACAGGATTCACAAATTTCACTTTCGCAAATGGTATTTTGAGCCGTAAGTAAATGTAGTGTTTTTTCAGTACCATCGCTATTATTACGAAATATTTGAATTACGCCAGAGCAGATTATGTAAAAGTGAGTTATTTGTTCTCCATGAAGGAATAGAAATTCACCTTTATTTAAGGATCGGACTTTGCCAGCGTTGAGCATATCATCCTTTTCGTTATCACTTAAACCATTAAAAATTGGAGCGGATTTGATATCTTGTTTTGCATTGTGTTTTGTCATAAACATTGCTCAAGTTTAGTTAAAGTCAAGAAGGATATTTTGTATTGTCAATGCATATTTTTGGTAAATTTGCTAAAATTGATCAAAGTCAATTACATTGTTAAATTAAGTCTAAACCATCGTTGTATAACTGGTGGTTTTCATTGGTTATATTTAACTATTTTTAACTTTTGTATAAATATATGACTAGTCTAGCAAAGTACCTTAGTACGAATTTTGGCATAGGTTCAAAAAAGCAGAATACCCTGCCTTTTTTACATTTTAGAAGAGAATTTGACGATCTGTTTAACGATTTTTGCAATTGTGCTGGTTATAATCCTGCGATTTCAGACGGTGAATATGCATTGTTAACGCCAAAAATTAATGTTGCAGAAGGTAACAAAGCTTATGAAATTTCCGCTGAACTTCCGGGCGTTAAAAAAGAGGATATCAAAGCGAGTGTTAGCGATGGCATTTTAACAATTTCTGCTGAAAAAAAAGAAGAGAAGGATGAGAAAGAGAAAAATTGGCACAGAGTGGAATCTTATTATGGAACATTTGAGCGACAAATTCATCTTTCGGATAACATCAAAGATGAATCAATTGTTGCTGATTTTCAAGATGGTCTTTTAAGAATTACCGTTGAAAAGAGAGTGCCAACGGAAGTAAAACAGCATAATGTTAAACAAATTAGCATTAAATAAAATTTATGTCAATAGGGCTGGAATATATGCTGTGATAGTTAGCCCTGTTGATTTTCCGTTGCTATTAATTTATTTTTTAATTATTATATAATTTATGTCTAGTGTATTTATAACAGGTGGGAATTCTGGTATCGGTCTTGCTACTGCTAAAAAGTTTGCCGAAGAGAAGGTGAATGTTGTGATCTTTTCTGTCAAACATAGCGATGACGTCGCAATCAAAGCAGAAATTGAAAGCCTTGGTGTAAAATGTCTATTGCTTTATGGAGACGTTTCAAAGGAGGACGATATCAAGCGTGCCTTGAGTAAAACAATTGAAGAATTTGGTTCGCTTGAATTTGCTTTTAACAATGCTGGAATTGAAGAAATACCTGCGGATTTAAAAGATAAGACAGAGGCGGATTATGATAAAATAATGGATACAAATGTGAAGGGTGTTTGGCTTTGTATGAAAAATCAAATTCCTTTAATGTTAAAAACTGGTGGGGCGATAGTCAATACCTCCTCAATTGCTGGACTTGTTGGATTTGAAGGCATTCCACTTTACGATGCAACGAAACATGCGGTGATTGGTCTGACAAAAACGCTCGCGATTCAGTACGCAAAGTATGGAATTCGCATTAATGCGGTTTGTCCTGGGGTAATTCAAACGCCGATGATTGATCGTTTTATTGCGAATAACCCTGCGATAGAAAAAACTTTCAAGGATATTCACCCAATTGGAAGAATTGGTATGGCGGAAGAAGTTGCAGAAGCTGTTTTTTGGCTTTGCTCTAAAAAAGCGAGTTTTATTGTTGGACAAGCACTCGCCGTCGATGGGGGAATGACATCAAAATGATGACATAATATTTGAAATAGTTTAGAGTAGTTTTAATTTTTTTATTTTATATGAAAAGCAATCTTTTGTTTAGCGTTCTTGCAAACACTTATTCACTCCAATTAAAAACGCAGAATTACCACTGGAATGTGGTTGGCAATGATTTCGTTGCACTACATACTCTTTTTGGCAAACAATACGAAGAAATGTACGAAAGTATTGATGAAATTGCCGAAAGAATAAGGACTTTTGGCACGAAAGTTACAGCATCGTTTGAAGCTTTTGCAAAAGTTGACACAATTGGAAAAGCAAACGAGCAATTTTCAGGAATTGAAATGGTGAAGGATCTTAAAGATGGTAATGACAAGCTGTGTATTTGCATTAAGGATGCGATTAAAGTGTTTGATGATGCAACCGATGATTTCTTGCGAAATCGGCTTTTAGTACATCAGAAAAATATTTGGGTATTAAGTTCAATTCTTGTGAAGTAGGGCGTAAGTGAATGTATTTATATATGAGACCATTGATAAATAGACCACATTTGTGGATTGAACAAATAAAGTTGCCTTCCGCCTTTGATAACAAATACACTCGCGGGCATACGGTTATTCTTGGCGGTGGTGGAGAAAGTGGAAACGCTGGCGGAAAACTTGGGGCGGCAAAACTTGCCTCCCTTTCTGCGTTGCGTGCTGGTGCGGGACTTGTCACAATTTGTTGTGGAACCGATGCATTAATTCCCTATGAAACATGGGCATCGTCGGTTATGATCCATAAAACTGAAACAGCAGAGGAATTTCTAGCTTTTGTTCAGGACGATAGCGTTAAATCTGTCCTAATAGGGGTTGGCTCGGGAATTAATGAAAGAACAAAGCAAATTGTACTTGGAGTTTTAAGACTCAAAAAGCCGTGCGTTTTGGATGCCGATGCCATAACCGTTTTTCAGCAAAATCCGAATGAACTATTTGAAAATTTACATCCAAATGTAGTTTTGACGCCACACATTGGCGAATTTAATAGAATCTTTAATATAAACGAAAGTGATAAGGTGAAATTGGTAACAATTGCAAGTAAACAAGCTGGTTGCACGATTCTACTTA
>CAMAVJ010000012.1 GCA_945861725.1 Rickettsia typhi | reverse complement strand
GAATTTTTTATGAAAAAATTCCCCAAAAAGAAGTTTTTTGGAATTACGGGAACAAATGGGAAGTCAACTACTGCAAGTCTTTTAAACCATATTTTAGTCGAAAGTGAATTAAACTCCGCACTATGTGGAAATATCGGCGTTTCACCATTTGAAAATGCAATAAATGCGAACATTTGCTCTGTTGAAATTTCAAGTGCACAAATTGAACTTACACACGGCGTGGAATTTGATATCGCTGCAATTACAAACCTCAGCCCGGATCATATCGATCGTTATCAATCAGAAGAACTTTACTACCAAACTAAGCTTGAAATTGCCAATATTTCCAAAGTTTTAATTGTAAATCAGTCAATTTTGGATCGCTTTAAAATCCAACACAATAACACAATCACATTTTCAATCGAGAAACAATGCGAAGGGAAAGGATACGAAGGATATTATATTAATGACGGAGCGATTTTTTTTAAAAATAAAAAACTTTGCATCACTCCAAAAACAAGCCTTATTGGAATGCACAACTTGGAAAATATCCTGTGTGCATTCGCTATTTGCCACCAATTTGGTATTGATATTCAACAGATTTCCAAAGCAATATCTACATTCCAAGCAATTTCACACAGGCTCGAACACATTGCCACCAAGAATGGCATTCAATTTTTCAACGATAGCAAGGCGACAAACCTTGATTCCACACTCAACGCACTGCGTGCTTTCAATTCCCCAATTTTTTTGATTGCAGGTGGAAAGCTTGTCGAAAATATTGCTGGCATTTTTAATCGAGACGAATTCAAGAATGTCAAAATGATCGGTATAATTGGTGAATGCTCTGCAATCGTCGCGAAGGAATTAAAAAATCACAACGAAAATCACCAAGACAAAAAAATAAAATTCGTTCTTTGTGGGGACATAAAAAAAGCCATCGACATCCTTTATATTGAAGCACAAAAAACAACAAATTCAACAATCATACTTTCACCGTTTTGTAAATCTTTTGATCAATTCAAAAATTTCGAAGAACGAGGTAAATACTTCAATACATGTGTAGAAGATATATAGCTTTTTTGTAATTAACAATGTCTTCATCAAATAATGCTTATCAAGTCAATTACGAATCCGATACTCCAGAAAAACAAACACAAGAAGTCTCCGAAATCACACAACTTGATGATGAGATTGTCGCTCTTTCGTATATAATATCAGCATTAGAAGCGAAAGAAATCTTCAGCATTTCCAATGCATTAAAAGACATAGTTGAACTACATTTTAGTGCCAAAGCAATTCTTCATAGGGCGACACAAAACGAAAAAGATGAATACGACGACATCATCCATTCATACCTCGTAACAAAGTATTTCAACAAAATAAAGCTTGACAAATACAAAGAAAATGTGCGTACAACAATCATTACTTAACACAGTGAACTTATGGCATCAACACTTTACGATAAAATCTGGGAATATCACAAGATCTCCGAAAATATTATTTATATTGACCGTCAACTTATTCACGAAGTAACAAGTCCACAAGCATTCGAAGGAATTGAAACAGCGGGGAGAAAAGTTCGCAACCCGTATCAAAACCTTGCAGTAGCGGATCACAATGTTCCAACTGATGGCTCGTGGAGAAGTGGCATATATGAAAAGTCATCGAAGGCACAAGTTGAATTTCTTGAATTAAATACGAAAAAACACGGCATAACTTGCTATTCTCTTGGTAATGAAAAACAAGGAGTTGTTCACATCGTTGGTCCTGAGCAAGGTTTCACCGAACCTGGAATGACACTAGTTTGCGGAGATTCCCACACGGCAACGCACGGTGCCTTTGGTGCTCTAGCATTTGGCATCGGGACAAGTGAAGTTGAGCACGTAATGGTTACACAAACTCTTCGTATGGTAAAATCGAAAAATATGCTAATTAAAGTTAGCGGAAATCTTCAAAAATGCGTTACAGCAAAGGATCTAATTATGGCAATCATTGGAAAAATTGGCACAGCTGGCGGAACAGGATTTGTGATAGAATACACTGGCGAAGCTATTTCCAGTCTTTCAATGGAAGAACGCATGACAATTTGTAATATGTCAATTGAAGCAGGTGCAAGAGCAGGACTTATTGCCCCCGACGAAAAAACATTCAACTATATTCAAGGTAAGCCACTTGCTCCAAAAGGTGAAAATTGGGAAAAAGCACTTGACTTTTGGAAACAATTTAAAACAGACAAAGACGCAAAATTTGATACCATAGTTGAAATTGATGCATCTAATCTTGAGCCACAAATTACATGGGGAACAAGCCCAGAGGATGTTTGCGGGATTTCACAAAACATTCCAACCACAAAAGACTTCAGCGAACAAAGAGCAAAATCATTCACGCGTGCATTAAGTTATGTCAAACTTAAAGAAGGGCAGGCGATTGCTGGCGTAAAAATTGATAAAATCTTTATTGGTTCTTGCACAAATGGTCGTATCGAGGATTTTCGTGCAGCAGCAGCAGTTTTAAATGGCAAGAAAATCGCGAAAAATATCAAACTTGCGATGGTTGTCCCAGGTTCAGGTTTAGTAAAAAAACAAGCAGAATCGGAAGGTTTGGATAAAATCTTTATTGATGCTGGCTTTGAATGGCGTGATGCAGGTTGCTCAATGTGCCTTGCAATGAATAATGACCAACTTTCTTCTGGCGAGCGTTGCGTTTCAACTTCAAATCGAAACTTTGAAGGAAGGCAAGGCAGAGGAGGAATTACACACCTTGCAAGTCCAATCATGGCTGCCGCTTGTGCAATTGCTGGAGAAATTGTTGATGTCAGAAAATTTCTCTAAATTACTATGTTTGCCGTTGCCTTCACATTCATAATTTTTGGATTTATTTCACAAAGCGTTTATGCAGGCAATGTAAATCTTGATCCATTCAATCCATCAAACGGTGGAGTGAAGTCCAAGTTGAATTTATACACACAATTTGATCCCCAATCGCCCACGCAGACTATTGTACAACAAATCGGAAGTGACGCCAAATATAACAATAAAAACGACGAAAGGAGGCGTGAAGAAAATTACGATTCCAACCATCAGCAAAAGCAAAATGATTGCAATAATTACACGAATTTGATGCAACAAAACACACAACTTTTAATGCAAAACCAATTCTTATTGGAACAAAATATTGTACTTCAGCAGAAAATCGAATGGTTGATGCGACAAAGTCATTCACCATTCATCCAAGCCAATCCGCAGGCTATTCCACAAGCCGTCCCTTTTCAACAAAATCATTGAATTAATTGGCTTATTATTAATTCTCTTTACTTTTAATTTCACCTCGCTAGGCTTGTAAAAGAAAATTTCAATGAAAAATGAAAATTGCAGTTGTTGGAAAGGCAAACGTTGGTAAGTCAACGATTATCAACGTTATGTGTGGGAAGAAGTTTAATCTAACGAAAGATACCCCTGGCGTAACAAGAAACAGAAAGGAAATTATGGCAAAAATTCTGGGAATTAATGTCATTTTAATTGATACCGCAGGATTGGAGCGAATTTCCGGCAAAATTGACCCAATATTCGTGAAAAATCAGGATATCAACAACGAAAAGTTTGAAATCGAAATGCACAAAGCTATGTTCGAACAGGCTATTATTGCAATTAAACAATCGGATATAATCCTTTTTTGCCTCGATGCTTCAACTGGCTTAACTGAACAGGATTACCATTTCGCTGACTTTATTCACAAACAGCAGAAAAAAACCATGCTCCTTGTCAATAAAGCAGAAAAAAAATACGAACGAAATATCACTGAAAAAGATGTCCTTAAATTGGGTTTTGGTTCTGGAATTTTAATATCCGCGGAACACAATATCGGACTTCATGAAGTTAAGGCTGAAATTCTCCAACATTACAACGAAAACCAAAGTAAGTTCAAGGAGTATCAAGATCTTTGTGAAAATACTGATTACTCAAAATTCATCCATGTCTGCATTTTAGGGCGACCAAATGTCGGTAAATCAACACTATTTAACGCAATTTTAAGCGAAGAACGCTCAATTGTCGGAGATAAATCCGGAATAACCAGAGACGCCATCGCCACTTATACAAAATTTTATGAACGCGATGTAAAATTGATTGATACCGCAGGTCTTCGTTCAAACGCAAAGTCGGATCCACTCGAGCGTGCTTCAAACCTTGAAACACTGCGTGCGTTAAGGCTAACGCATATTGCAATTATTATCGTTGATGCCACTATCGGTTTAATTAGCCAAGATTTGCAAATAATCACCGATGTTGCAAGGGAAGGGCGTCCATTGATTATCGCCCTCAACAAAATCGATTGTTTAAAGGATGATAAAAAAGACACAATTGATAAAATCCGCCAGAAAATCGAAAATGCTTGCATCGAAGTTTCCGATCCTGTAATCGTTGAAATTTCAGCAAAAACGCAAAAAAACATTGGTGCCCTTTATGGAAAGGTTGTAAAACTTTATGATTCTTGGAATGCAAAAATCCAAACTGCGACGCTCAACCAATGGCTCAAACAAAGAACACAACTGCATTCACCGCCAAAATTCCGTGGCAAAGACACGAAATTAAAGTATATTACTCAAACAAAAATTCGCCCTCCAACTTTCGTAATTTTTGCAAACACAAAGGATATCCACGAAAGTTATCTGCGTTATTTACGAAATTCTTTGGCAAAAGATTTTAATCTGTCATCAATCCCATTGCGTTTTAGGGTTGAAACATCGAAAAACCCATTTTCAAAAGAAAAGTAAAACAAGAGCGAGTGAGGTAATGTAAGGAAATTTTTCCTCCACTCCACAAGTTTATAATCGCTTTATTTAAAGTTTCTTGTTAAAGTCTCCAATGTCACACACCACATTAAGCTCCATTATAATTTTGGGCGATTGGTTCAACTGGAGGAGGTGCAACTGGCTGTGGAGGTTGTGACATTTCTATCATCTGTCTGTATGTGTATTCCTTATCGTTTCCAGGCCTATCAAGACCTTGACCCACTCCATATTGATTGCCATCAACTCCACCAAATACGAGACCTTTGTCAATCTTAGCATTTATATCGAATTCTTGATGATCATGAAGGTATTGAGCCATTGGTGTTTCCAATCCAGTCTTAGTATCAAACACATAAGCGTTGGCGTTTAAATCAACTGTACTGCCATCTAGTGAAGTATATGTTTGATGAGCTGGAGGTTGAGCTGGAGGTTGAGCTGGAGGTTGAGCTGGAACTGGATCTGGGGAATTGGCTAAAGGTTGAGCTGAAGGTTGAGCTAGGGAATTGGCTGGAGGTTGAGCTGGAACTGGAGGAGTTGGCTTGTTCTCTGTCTCTGTCTTTTTTAGAAGAGGAGGCGTTGGATTTTGAGCTGGAGGAAATGCACTTGACCATATATCACGAGCTCTCGTTTGAGATGGATCGAGTGCGGGTTTACCACCGAATTCTTTAACCAGACTTCCACCAACATTAGACAGTGCACCACCAATAGTGGTGCGACCAAGAACAGAACCTAAAGAGCCTATGGCATCTAGATATTTCCCCTTGTCTATATTGTTTCCAATATTAGCAAGATCATTTTTGAGTCTACCACTTGTAATATCAGCGACTAATTTACTAGGAGCCTGATATAAATTCGATGTCAAATTGCTAGCAACGTTCGCCACACCAGTTGATACTTTATCCCAAGCTCCACTTGTGTGACCAATCAATTCACCACCAACGGCAGAAGCTCCGTCGACGAGTCCTGCCCCAAGTTGTGCAATTTTTTGTATTGATGATGCATAAATTGCGACAAGCATCCATAAAAATACAGCGTACATCGCAAGAGTTAGTGTCCCTGAAGAATTTAGATCTGCAATATAATAGTAAAACAAAGGGAAATCTAGACATACACCTATGTGGCACAATGCTGGAAGGAACTTAAGTGTGATAACTGCTTGACACGATACAGGGAATGCAAGCATAGACTTCATACATTCAATTATAATAAATCCAAACACCGATATTGCGATAAAGAGACTGTATTGTTGAAACATTAGTGCCAATATCTGTTTCCACCACTTTTCAAAGTAGGGTTTAGTCTTTTCAAATAGAAGGAATATAAAAAAAACAGGACCAATTGCAAACAAAATTCCAAGCGTCGAAATGATGACCATGTAAGTGAATATTGAAAGTACAGCTGAAATCGTATATATACCTATAGCGATAAATATTATTATGAAGGTTGCAAAGCCCATCGGTGCTCCACTGAAAAGCAATGTTGTCATTTTACTCCAAAAAGTACCATTACCCAGAAAGCTTAGCATTATTGCCACGGGTACAAATCCATTCTCAACTTGGTTGATATCAACATTGAAGAGATTTGAAGCAAAATACATTGCAAATGCCTCCATAGCATAAATCGCAGGGGCGACAATCGCACCGTAGTATACCGTCCATCCAATTGGCATACCAGTTGCACCGGAAAGCGTCGGATTTGTGAAAAAAGATATAAACCCAATTTTGATAAATATTGGCAATGATTTTTGAACTGTCATTTCTGTCATACCAAGAAGATATGTTAAACCAAGGACGACAATGTATAACACCAAACCAAGATAGTAAATTGTACGATATTCAGGACTCCGAACTATGCCAGCGTACATATTATATACCGTTCCCCTCTTTGCCTCCCGTTCCTTAGATGGAAGAAGCGTGTGTGTACTGGGATCGTCCTTAATATAACTCGCAATTGGTGTGTTAATTGACATTTCCCTTTTACCAATAAGACCATTGTATTGTATAATTTTATTACCATTTATATCTTTGGTATCATCGGGAATCACTTCACCAAAAAGACGATCAGAGATGGCATTGGAAAGCATTTTTGGGAGACTTTGTAGCCATGACGGTGAGTTGTTTGAACTCGGTACACCTTGAAAATTGGATATGTCACCTAAATAGCTACATTTATTTTCACCACAGGATACAACGAATATAAGGCAAAAGAGGGACAGAAATTTTAATATGTTTCCAGAGCGCATTTAGTCTTAAATATTCTTGGCCTTTTCCAAAGCTTCTTCTATTGTTCCAACCATATAAAATGCACCTTCAGGAATGTTGTCATGCTTACCTTCTGCGATTTCTTTAAATCCACGAATTGTGTCTTTTAGCGAAACAAGTTTTCCCGGTGATCCAGTGAAAATTTCCGCGACATGGAATGGTTGTGATAGAAATCTTTGTATTTTTCTCGCTCTTGAAACGGTTAATCTGTCTTGTTCTGAAAGTTCGTCCATACCAAGAATGGCAATGACATCCTGTAATGATTTATATGACTGAAGGATTTCTTGAACATTTCGTGCAACTTCATAGTGTTCGTGCCCAACGATTTGTGGGTCAAGAATTGTGGAAGTTGACTCTAGTGGATCAACGGCTGGGTAAATTCCAAGTTCCGCAATTTGACGCGAAAGCACAGTTGTTGCATCCAAATGGGCAAAAGATGTTGCAGGAGCGGGATCAGTTAAATCATCCGCTGGAACATAAATTGCTTGAATTGATGTAATTGAACCGTTTTTTGTCGATGTAATTCTTTCTTGAAGTTTTCCCATATCGGTTGCGAGTGTTGGCTGATAGCCGACCGCTGAAGGAATTCTATCCAAAAGTGATGAAATTTCACTACCAGCTTGGGTAAATCTGAAAAGGTTATCAACGAAGAAAAGTACATCCTGACTTTCTTTGTCGCGGAAATATTCTGCCATTGTGAGAGCAGAAAGTGCAACGCGTGCACGGGCTCCAGGTGGCTCGCTCATTTGTCCGTATACTAACGCCACTTTGGAATTTTCCAAATTTTCAATGTCAATAACTTTAGATTCAATCATTTCATGGTAAAGGTCGTTTCCTTCACGGGTACGCTCTCCAACGCCTGCAAATACTGAAAATCCACCATGAGCCTTTGCAATGTTATTGATGAGTTCCATAATTAATACTGTTTTTCCAACACCAGCACCACCAAAAAGACCAATTTTGCCACCTTTAACATATGGTGCAAGAAGATCGACAACTTTAATTCCAGTAACCAAAATTTCTTGACTTGTGGCCTGCTCAACGAGTTCAGGAGCTGCGTTATGAATTTCTGCGGTTTGTTTTGCATTACATGGACCTTTTAAGTCGATTTCATCGCCGATAACATTAAAAATTCGACCCAAAACTTCGCGACCAACGGGAACGGAAATTTGCTTTCCAGTATCGACAACTTCAGTGCCACGCACGAGACCATCAGTTGATTGCATTGCAAGCGTACGAACGGATTTATCGCCGATATGTTGTGCAACTTCGAGCGTAAGTTTTGAACCATTGAATTCACATTCAAGAGCATTTAAAATTGATGGAAGTTTTCCATCGAATTCAACATCGACAATTGCACCAAAAATTTGTGAAATTTTACCTTTTATTTTAACCGACATAATTATTTATTAAAAGATTTTGTAAATTTTTGTACGACATCAGCGAGTTTTTTCTTTAAGTCATCTGAAATTTGTTTCTTTGTAGCAATTTCCTCAAGAATTTCAGGATGCATTGACTTAATATAGTTCAAAAGTTCCCTTTCGTATTGAGTTACTTTATTTGTTGGTACATCTTTGAGGTAATTATTCACACCCGCAAAAAGCACGACAACTTGCTCCTCAATTAAAAGTGGGGAATATTGAGGTTGTTTCAGAAGCTCTGTGAGTTTCTTGCCTCGTTGAAGAGTGTTGAATGTTGTTTGGTCAAGATCCGATTCAAACTGCGAAAATGCTTCAAGTTCCCTGAATTGTGCTAAATCGAGTTTTAGCGTTCCAGCAACTTGTTTTGTTGCTTTAATTTGTGCAGCGGATCCAACACGAGAAACTGAGAGTCCAACATTAACAGCTGGGCGAATTCCCTTGTAAAATAATGCGGATTCAAGGAAGATTTGACCATCTGTAATTGAAATTACATTTGTTGGGATATATGCAGAGACATCCCCTGCTTGTGTTTCGATAATTGGTAGGGCGGTAAGCGATCCTGAGCCTTTTTCTTTACTCATTTTTGCGGCACGCTCCAAAAGGCGAGAATGTAAGTAGAAAACATCGCCTGGGTAAGCTTCACGTCCCGGTGGACGCTTCAAAAGTAATGACATTTCACGGTAAGCGATTGCGTGCTTTGAAAGATCGTCATAAATAATTAGTGCATGCATACCGTTGTCTCTGAAATATTCAGCAATTGCACAGCCTGTGTATGGTGCAAGATATTGCATTGGAGCAGGTTCTGACGCAGTTGCAGCAACGATAATTGAGTATTCCATCGCTCCATTTTCTTCAAGTTTTTTGACTAACTGTGCAACGGATGATCTTTTTTGACCAATGACGACGTAAACGCAGAAAAGCTTTTCGTTTTTTGATTTTGCACGTTTATTGCTTTCTCTCTGGTTGAGTATTGTATCAATTGCAATTGCTGTTTTGCCAGTTTTTCTATCTCCAATAATAAGCTCCCTTTGTCCTCTTCCAATTGGAATTAGTGCATCGATTGCTTTAATTCCAGTTTGAACGGGTTCGTGAACTGATTGACGGGATATAATATCGGGTGCATGGCGTTCAACATTGTAAGATTCACTTGCGTTTAAAGGACCTTTGCCGTCAATTGGTACACCTAAAGAATTTACAACTCTTCCAAGCAATTCCATTCCAACTGGTACACTAACTGCCTTGCCAACTGGTGTTACAATATCGCCTTCTTTGATTTTACTATCAGCACCAAGAACCACAATTCCAACCTGATCCCTTTCAAGGTTTAACACTATTCCGCTTACGCCCGAATCAAATTCGACAAGTTCGGCCATACCAACATTATGAAGACCTTCGGCAATTGCGACGCCATCTTTTATCGACATCACAATTCCACCAACTTGAACTTGAGGAGTGAAATTTTTACCTTCTAAAGCGTGTTTTAATGAATCTATAGTTGTTTTTACAGACATTTAACCTAATACAAAATACTTGCTTCAGAAGGTAAATTTGTTCTTTTTTTATTTGTCAAGAAGTTTTTTACTACATCGCCATTCCTCCAGCTCCTCCGCGTCCACTACCTTGACCCTTATCATTACGGTTCTTATTTCCACAGAATTTATCTGCTTGGGTTTTGTATTGTGTGAAATCAAAGCAAAGCTTAGGCTCACTTTCTTCGATAATACTAACATTCAAGTTTGCATCACCAACATTATTACCAAATACTTCCATGACTTCCATGAAGCGTGGTAAGCTTTGAACGTGTTGCTGGTTCACTAGTTGTAAAACAATGTTTTCATTGGGAGCATCACTTTCTATAACTTCATTGGAAGTATCACTTTCTATAACTTCATTGGAAGCATCACTTTCTGTAAATGCTACGTCTTCGCTAAAGTCCGACTTGTTTAACTTAGCTTTAGCAAGGCTACGAGCATATTTCAATTGCTTAATGTTACTCTTTTGAATTGTTGTTTTACCGTGCGATGTATCAAATTCCGCGATCGCTCCATCAATACATCCGTAGATTATCTCTAAATATTTTTTATAAGAATTTTTGTTTGCGAAATGCTCTACATCTAATAGTACAGACTCCTCTTTATTACTTCTCATTTGAAATCTTGAAAGATCGGAAGCTCTCATTAGAGAGTTCTCTTTTGCTTTACGTAATTCAGTGATTTGTAACGCACAATCTTCAAAGAAATCCTTAGTAGAGAAATCTTTAAATAATAATTGCTTTGAATTCTGATTGTTTTGCATAAGAAATTTAATAGTTAAGATTAATAATACCACATTTTTTACCACAATGCAAGGAATAAAAAATACTTCTTGCAAAATAAAAAGTGAAAAAGTACTTCTCGTGTGAATTCATAAAATGTGTATGAGATATTCCTCTCTTTCAAACGAAGATAGAAAATCAATGATGGCAACCATCGGTATTAAATCAATTGATGAGATCTATTTGCAACAAAGTGCGGCTTTAGCGAAGTCTTTTAACCTTCCAAACCACCAAAATGAGCAAGAAACTTTGGAATATATGCAGGAATTTGCGGATCAAAACACCGTTTTCAAATATGTCTTTGCCGGTTATGGATGTTATAATCATTTTGTTCCAGCAGTTGTTGATGCAATGATTCAACGCGGAGAATATCTTACGTCATACACGCCCTATCAGCCCGAGGTTTCACAAGGAACTTTGCAGGTAATATTCGAATTTCAATCGCTAATTTGTGCAATGACTGGTATGGAAATTGCAAATGCCTCACTTTACGATGGTCAAACCGCATGTGCAGAAGCAGCATTGATGGCACTTCGCGTGAAAAAGAAGCGGACAAAAGTCTGCGTTGCAGGCTCATTTCATCCAGATTATAAGGAAGTTCTGGAAACGTATTTGCATAACATTAGTGTTGAAGTTACATACTGCCCAATTGATGGTGTTAAAATTGACGAAAATTATGCGTGCGTAATTACACAATTGCCAGACTATGCCGGAAATATTAATAATCTTGAAAATATTCGTGAAATTTGTGACAAAAATGATGCGATGATGATCGTTATAAATAACGAAATTCTTGCTTTTGGAATGATTGAACCACCAAAATTCGCCGACATCATTTGTGGAGACGCTTCTTCACTTGGTGTTCCATTAAGCTTTGGTGGTCCACTTCTTGGATACTTTACCTGTAAAAAAGAGTTTATGCGTCAAATGCCTGGGCGTGTTTGTGGTGTTACAAAAGATGAAGATGGAAAGAGATCGTTTGTTTTAACGCTTTCCGCTCGCGAGCAACACATTCGCCGTGAAAAAGCGACATCAAACATTTGTTCAAATCAAGGACTTTGTGCAACGGCGTTCACAGTTCATGCAACGCTCCTTGGTGAACACGGTTATAAGAATCTTGCTCTTCAAAATCACGCAATTGCTTGTAAATTGGAAGAATCTCTTATAAACGCAGGATTTAAAGTGAAAAATAAAACTTTTTTCAATGAATTTGTTTTTGAGTGCAAAAGTGCAAAGCAAAAACTTGAGCAATTTGAAGAAAATGGTATTTTAGGTGGAGTTTTGTTCTCGGAAAATGAAATTTTGGTGTGCGTAACCGAAATGATTTCCGATATTGCAATTTCAAAATATGTTGAAATTCTTAAAAAATGATCAAAAACTTTCATATACGCGACTTCTCACATGGCTCACCAACTGGAAAGCCGAAAACTTTAGTGCTAATCCTTCACGGATATGGTGCGGATGGGGACAATTTATCAGATCTTGCTGAAGCTATGCACGAATCACTTGAAGATCCACTTTTTTTAATCCCAGATGCACCATTTGGTTATGAATATGCACCAACGATGGGGCGGCAATGGTTTTCGCTAATGGATCGCACCGAATCCGTTCTTTTTAACGGTGCACAGAAAGCTTACGAAATTTTACTAAAATTCATCAATGAAAAGCTTGCGGAGTATCAACTTTCATATAAGAACCTTGTATTAATTGGCTTTTCACAAGGTGCAATGATGTCAATATTCACCGCACTTAAACTTCCGGAGCAATGTAAGGCTGTTATTAGTTTTTCTGGAACAATCGTTTCCGCAGATGATACAATTGCAACTTGCCAATCAAAGCCGCCCGTTTGCATAATTCACGGCTCGGATGACGATGTCGTTCATTGTACACTAGGTAAGTTTGCGGCAAAAACTCTAAAACAAATGTCTTTAGAGGTGGAATTTCACGAAATCCCAAACCTTCCGCACGCGATAGATCTTAGATGTATAAATATTGCATGTGAATTTTTGAAAAAAATCGCTTAAAAATGATAGCCGATTGTAAATTTTGCAATATCAAGACCATTATTTGGGTGTGTTACTGTCCCGTTGCTGATGTGTGTGTAGCCACCTCCAATGATGACATTATTCGTAATTCTGTAGCCAATATCAATTGATGATCTCAAATTTATCGGGAAGCTAATTCTTCTATTATCAATTCCGCCAATGTATGTATAAGATGGGTGAAAAAGAGTCGTAAATTCAAGGCGTTTGAATGCAATAGTTTTGCTAACTCCACCACCAATCATTACTGTACCATTTTCGTTATAAAAAGTTGAAATACCGTATCGAAGACCTCGCATGTTATTGTTTGGTTTAAATTGAAGAGTTCCATCTACAACCTTTGCTTGATCCGAAAAGAGCGGCGAAGCATACGCACCTTGTGTAGTCTGAATGCTGCCGTATCCAAGCGTAAATGTGTTATTTTGCGGAGTTGAACCATTATTCAACAGAAATATTATCCACGTTATTACGATTTGCAGTCCGCTCATTATGAATGTGAAAAATTCTTGACTTTGGAAAAACTTTCTTTACTTTTCAAGTAAAATTTAAAATTTAATCTTATTATGCAACGCGAACCATTTGATCTTAGAGACGGGACAATTTTTTATAATGGTAACTTTGTCGACTGGAAAGACGCCAAAATCCATATTTTAAACCACGGTTTGCACTATGCTTCGTCAGTTTTTGAAGGCGTTAGGATGTACAATGGAAAAATTTTCAAAAACACAGAACATAATATTAGGCTACACAAATCAGCGGAAATAATGGATTTTGCGATTCCATATCCAGTTGAAGAACTTGATGAACTTTGTCTGAAAATTTGTAAAATGAACAATCTTGACGACGCCTATATTCGTCCGTTTGCATTTCGTGGATGTGAACAAATGCAAATTTCAGGCAATCTGAATAAAATTCATGTTGGAATTGCTTCTTGGCAATGGCCGGCACTTTATGGAGACCTTAAACGCACAGGAATTGATATGATGGTCGCGTCTTACCGTCGTCCACCTGCAAATTGTGCACCAGTTTTTGCAAAGGCAGCTGGGCTTTATATGATCGTCACAATTTCAAAACACCAAGCAGAGCGTGCAGGATTTCATGACGCCATTATGCTTGATTACCAAGAAAACATTGCTGAAGCAACAGGTGCGAACTTCTTTGCTATTTTTGATGGTGAAATACATACACCAATTGCGGATTGTTTTTTAAATGGACTAACTCGTCAAACCGCGATTTCGCTCGCAAAAGAATTGGGATATAAAATTGTTGAACGCAAAATTACATTGCCAGAACTTGCAAATGCACAGGATGCCTTTATGACAGGTACCGCCGCAGAAATTTCACGAATCGCTTCAGTAACCGATGAGAGTGGTAAAAAATATAAATTTAGTGATAATAAAATTTCTATGCATCTGTTTGATAAATACCAAGAATTAGTTCGTTCATAATTTTTGTGTCTGAAAATTTACCGTTTTTTACGGTTTCACGCATAAGTGAAATTATCAAAAACACCATCGAGCAAACATTTCCAATTGTAAGCATTGTTGGAGAAATTTCCAATCTTTCTGTTACACTAAAGTATGCTTTTTTTTCACTTAAAGACGACGATGCTTTGATAAAATGCGTATGTTGGAGTCCATCAGCGGAAATAAAAAATGTTCTAAAAAATGGAGAAAATGTTGTCGTGACGGGGAAGATTACTGCGTATAAAAGTGGCTCTTACTACCAAGTCACGGCGTATCGTGTAAAATACCAAGGCATCGGGGAAATTGCAAATCAGTTTGCAATTTTAAAAGTAAAACTTCAAAATGAAGGTATATTTGATGAAAAATATAAAAAACCCCTACCAAAGTATGTTCAAACAATTGCCGTGATTTCCGCAAAAAACAGTGCCGCAATTGAAGATGTCTTCACGACTTTGAAATCAACGATTGTGCAAAAAGCATACTTTATTCCAGCAGTAATGCAAGGTTTGGAATGTGCAACTTCCGTAATTCGAGCTTTAAAAATTGCCGCTCAACTTTGCGTTGAGACACAAATCGACGCGATCTTGATCGCAAGGGGTGGTGGGTCGTCCGAAGATTTAAACGAATTTAACAATGAGGCACTAGCACGTGAGGTTTTTGCGTGTAAAATTCCAGTCATTTCTGCGATTGGACACGAAACGGACTTCACAATTCTAGATTTCGTTGCGGATTTTCGTGCTCCAACACCAACTGCTGGTGCAAAAATGATTTCCCCTCAAAAAAGTGATGTCGCTTTAAAACTTCACGCAATTCAAACTGTTATTTCACAAAAAGCTCGCTTTGAAATTATGCAATTTAAGTATAGAATTGAAAATCTTGATCGAAAAATTCGTGATAGCATTGAAAAAATCATTCAAAACAGGCGACGAAAAGTTGAGAATCTTGATGTATCTCTTCAGAGAAAAAATTTCTTAGCAATTGTCAGGAACTATGCTAATATGGTTTTAATTTTGGAACAGAAAATCGAGCAAATCAACCCTGAAAGAGCTTTAAAACAAGGCTTTGCGATGTTAAAATCTGGCGATACATTTGAAAATAACCCGCAAAATTTACCAAAAAACTTTGAAATTATAACATATTTTGGGAGTTTTCCTGTGCAAAAAAGAAATCCTTGATGGATGTTTTCATAAATTCAACGCTTTCACAAGTATTCATTTTTGCTCTGAAATGTGACGAACCTGAAATGCTAGAAGTATACCAAGCAATCTGTTTTTTTGCAAGATTCATTCCAACTTGACTTGGATAAAATTCAAGCATTTCTTCTAAATGCCATAAGGCAATTTCCCCAATTTCTGCAATCGTTTTTGGTAAATTTTTCGCCTTCGTGCCATTCAATTCGCACTGCATTTCGTGAATCAACCACGGCTTTCCGTAAGCTCCACGACCAATCATCACGCCGTCAGTTTTTCCTTTTTCAAGTGCTTCGCGTGCGTTTTCGACGGTTTTGATATCGCCATTTGAAATAACCGGAATTTTCACGGAATTTTTTACTTTTTGAATGAAATCCCAGTCCGCATTTCCGGAATATAGTTGTGATCTAGTCCTTCCGTGAATTGTAATCATTTTTGCACCAACTTCTTCAAATGCTTTACACAATTCAGGAGCATTCAAGTTTTGCGAATCCCAACCCATACGAGTTTTGACCGTGACAGGGATTTTCACCGCTTTTACGACCGCCTCCACAATTTTTATCGCAAGTTCTGGGGTTTTCATCATTGCTGAACCTGCGTGTCCGTTCGTGACTTTTTTCACAGGGCAACCGTAGTTTATGTCAATAACATCAGCACCCATTTCCTCATTCAACTTCGCCGCTTCCGCCATAACATCAATTTCGCAACCGGCAATTTGCACGCCGTGAGTAGTGTTTTTATTTTCCGTATGCTTCAATTTTTCCAGCGACTGGCGAGTTTCAAGAATCATCGCACGGGATGCTATCATTTCAGAAATAGTATAGCAACAGCCAAAATGTTCGGCAATTTTGCGAAATGGAAGGTCAGTCACACCAGACATTGGTGCAAGAATTACGGGCGTTTGAATTTTGCCTTGATTTTCGAAAATGCGGGAAAGTTTGTTCATGTTGTTGATTTTTCTGGGATTTTTTGATGATATTCGTTCACAAGCTCTCTATCTTTAAGTTCTAAAAGAATTTTATCGCATATTGATTCAACAAATCGAAGCATTGCGTTAAACGATTCAAGAGTATCGGAATCATCAATTTTTTGATGGGCGTGTATATCGTTTCCATACTCTTTAATGATTTCCATTTTTTTGCAGAGTCTGTCACTCACAAAAGGCGTGTGTTTTTTAATGTATTCAATTTTGCGATTCAAATACTCCTTTGGGTAGCCCGCCTTTTTATCATCTTCAAGAAATTCCTCCGCAATCCAGTTGCAAAGCCCTTCAAGGCAGGTGCGAAGCAAAACATTTCCACATCGTGGGGAAAGTTCGGCGATTTTTCTTGCCTCATTGAAGTCTTTGCGAATTGTTTCGGGAATTTTGGCGTCCAAATCTTTGCCGTGCGGTTCAATGGGGTAGAATTGCTCGGTTTTGTCTTTATCTGAAAAGCGGAGAGATTCGTATCCGCAACTATTGCACTTCCAATGATATATAGTTTTATCTCTAAAATGCTTTAGTTTTCCGTTCATTAGAGTTCTTACCAGAGGTTCGACTGGTGCATCGCCAAATATCGCGACACTATGCCCAACCGCCGCTATCTTGCAACCCTTGCAATCGCTAATGTTCATATCAAAGACCTCCCATCAACTTCGAAACATCAAGCATACGAACGGAAAACCCCCATTCGTTATCATACCAAGAAAGAATTCGCACCATATTTCCACCAACAACTTTAGTTTCAAGGGCATCAAAAATTGAGGATTCCGGCGTGTGGTTGAAATCAATTGAAACAAGTGGGCGAGTTTCAAACCGCAAAACGCCCTTCATTGAATTTTCGGATGCAAATTTGATTGCCTCCAAAACTTCCTCTTTTGTTGTGTCGCGACCTGCTTCGAAGGTTAAATCGACAACTGAAACATTTGGAGTTGGAACTCTAATTGCGGAACCGTCCAGCTTGCCTTTAAGTTCGGGCAGAACCAATCCAATTGCTTTGGCAGCACCAGTGGATGTTGGCACCATTGAACAAGCAGCGGAGCGAGCACGACGAATATCCGATTTATGTGAACCGTCCAAAATGTTTTGATCGCCAGTGTAGGAATGAATTGTTGTCATAAATCCTTTTTTTATGCCAATTGCGTCGTTTAATGCTTTTGCAATGGGTGCAAGACAGTTTGTGGTGCACGATCCAATTGAAATAATGTTATCCGAATTTTCCAAAATGTTGTGATTAACACCAAACACGATGGTTTTAACATCGTCAGATTTTGCAGGAGCGGATAAAATCACTTTTTTTGCACCAGAATTTATGTGTTTTTGAAGATCCTCTATTTTCGTAAACTTTCCTGTACATTCAAGCACAACATCAGTTTCGAACTTCCCCCAATTGATATTTTCAACCTCTTTTTCACGGATAAGCGGAATTTTTTTGCCTTGAATGATAATATTTGAACCATCGTGTGTTATTGGAAATGGAAATCTTCCGTGAGTGGAATCGTATTGCAAAAGATGAACATGCTGTTCAATTTCAGCAGGACCATTCACCGCCACAACTTCAATTCCTTCAATGTTTTCTTCAAAAACAGCACGCAAAACGCACCTTCCGATTCGACCTAAACCATTAATTGCAATTTTTACCATAAAAGACTTGAAAAATAATCTTGTTTGTTTTAAGGAACAAAAACAAAATAAGAATTGTCAAGCTTTTATGAAGCAAATTACGGCTGAACATTTATTACAAATCCTTACTCAAGCAACGGAAAGACCTGTAATCATTCACAATCACTCAATTACTGGAATACTAAAAACGGTGCGAATTGTTGGCGTACATTTTGTCGATTGTCAGTTTTTCAATTTCGGTGTAATAGCTTCATCGTTTATGGATTGCAAATTTATTCATACAAAAATTACACATACGAATTTTGAACATACTCAATTTGCAAACTGCTCATTTCAAGATAGCTCAATTTCCAGCACAACATTTATTGCAAGTCAAATTTCAACTACAAAAATTGCGAATGTCGTTGCAAGTAAGGTGATTTTTGAACAAAGCCAAATTCAGTATACAAAGTTTGTTTGCAATTCCCTTATCGCAACAAAATTTCTACAATGCAAATTTCTTGATGCCTTCTTTGAATACAATACACTTGATGCAAGTATAATTGATAGCAGTGATATCCAGAATTCAACATTCCTTTCAAGTAATATGCGTGGTGTTCACATCACAAATTCCAAGCTTGAAAATACTCTAATGGATTATATCAACTTTGACGATTCAACAAACGCTAGCCCTTCAGATTTTTTTATCCCAACAAGAGCAACAAACATTCGCGGGAATTCAGTTGAAAACTTAACGATAACCAACACCATTCTGAAAAAATCCTTCAAAGATTTCATAAAGTATTCTAACAAAGGAAAAACTGAAACAAGATTTGCAAAAATCTCTCACACAGCTGATAAAAAAGAAAAAAAAATCGCAGATTTTTTTAAATATAAATCACAACAAAATAAATTGGAGAAGAAAATTGAACAAAAACGCGACATACTCCCACATGAGGCAAGTCCTCGCAACATCAGCTCCGCTATAACATTCGCATTGCAAGCACTTTTAAGCTTGTTCATCGTGGTGATTTTTCTCAATTTTTACCACGATATAAAACCAATTTTTTACAAATCTATTCCAAATATTATCAAATTCCCACTTTCATTTGTTGAGGAAGGAATTGAAATCCATCAGTTCGCCTTCTATTTTTCCCTACTATATTTCGTGTTTTCTGGTATACTCCTTTGCGTAAATGTTGTGTGCATTCGTGGAATGAAAAATCTTCTGCTTGCTTGGCTTTATCGTGCTCAATCTTTTGCGACACTCGTGATTCTATGCTGGATATACTGGCAAAATCTTTCGTTGCAATCAGGCGTAATTTCTATGCTGAATCTCACTTTTGCCTGCTATTTTTTCATAATGATCATCCAATCATTCAACACCAAAGAAAGTAAGGCGTATGGTTACGATAAAATAGCTTAACATTTTATGACTTTGTAATTTAACAATTTTTATCTCCCATACATTATCAAATCTGCAAACGCAACTCTTATCATATCCATAAAATCTGCATCATTTAACATTGTGCTGAATAATTCTGAATTTTCTTGAAATAAATCAGCTATAACGGAATTCATTTTTTCTTTTAACAGCGTTTTAAACAATGTCTCATCTTTGTCATTTTTAGCTTTAATAATATCTGCATCTTGTTTTAGCTTGATTAAAAATTGTTCAAGTGGTTTAATGCCTGTGTCTACGGATATGCTTTTGCCATTTTTTGAATTGTAATGCTGAACAATTGCTGACAAAACTTCGAATTTCTTATCTTTCTTTTTTACCGTTCCACCCTTTATACTTGCAAGGAAGTTGTTATCATCGTCAAGAGTGATTGCACCATCGGACATTTTTTGCAAATCAAAATCTCTCAAATCAATTTTGTCTTTTAAACCTTCGCTACCTTGAGTTTGTTTGTTTAAAGATTTAATGATAAAATTTAGATAGTTATACAGTTTGTGTAAATCTTTATCAAAAACAGAACAAATTTGACTTATAAAAGCGTATAGACTGATAAAATTTTGTACAAGCTTCTTGAATTCGTCCATTTTATCATCTGACAACTCACTCCACTCTTCTTTTATTTTTGATGCAATTGTATCAAGCTTTGCTTGAGGTTTTTCGTTGCTATAAAATATTTGGTTAAATAATTCAACATCGTTAGTGTCTATAAGATTAAATTCTTGTATTCTTTTTTCAACATTATACACAGTATTTGGATCGGTTTCTTCGCTTAAAATTGTGCTTGTGAAGTATGTTTCAAATGAAGCTTTAATGTCAGTTATGTCATTTACAAAGTCTAAAATAAATGTATCGCTTTTTCCTGCACATGCTCTATTTAATCTTGAAAGTGTTTGTACTGCTTTTACACCCGTAATTTTTTTATCCACATACATTGTATGAAGTAACGGTTCATCAAAGCCCGTTTGGTACTTATCCGCAACAATTAAGACATTAAAATCATCGCTATTAAAAACCTTTGCTATTTGATTTTCCTTTATTGTCTTTCCATCTTTTGTTTTATTAAGCATTTCTTCAGTGTATTCAGTATCATCTGGTGTTAAACTCCCGGAAAATGCAACCAGTACATCAAGGTCGTAATATTTATTTTTGGCAATATAGTCTTTAAATTCAAAAAAATACCTAAATGCGTGCAATCTTGACGCCGTAACAAGCATTGCCTTTGCCTTGCCACCTATTTTTTTCTTTGTACTATTCCTAAAATGTTCAATCATTATTTGTGTCTTTTGGGCTATATTCGTTGGGTGTAAAGTCGCAAATTTTGCTATTGCTTTTGCTCCTTGTGATTTATCCATTTTTGGATCATCTTCTATTATTTTTGCTATTTTGTAGTAAGAGTGGTATGTTGTATAATTTTTTAAAACATCCAATATAAAGCCTTCATCAATTGCCTGTTGCATTGAATATGTATGAAATGCTTGAATCGTACCATCTTCTTGTTTTTCACCAAAAATTTCCAAAGTTTTTGCCTTTGGCGTTGCCGTAAAAGCAAAAAACGACATATTAACATGTTTGCCAAATTTTGCCATATCGTTGACAATTGCGTCTTCTATATCAATTTCATTTTTCTCATCTTGTTTTTCTAATTTTGCATATTCCTCAAGTGATATATTCGGTTTATTTCTTAAAACCTCCTTTAAAGTATCAGACATATTACTACCTTGTGAGGAGTGTGCCTCGTCAACAATTACTGCAAAATTTGCATTGAGTGTTTTTTTAACTTCATCTAAAATGTATTGAAATTTATGAATTGTTGTAATGATAATCGGTGTTTTTTGATTAACAGCTTCAAGTAAATCCGCTGCACTTTCAACTTTTTTTACAACACCTTTTTTGTGGTTAAAATCGTAAATATTATTCTGTAACTGTCGATCTAAAATTTTTCTATCCGTTACAATTATAACTGATGCAAAAACCTTCTGGTTATTATCATTGTGCAAGCTTGAAATTCTGTGAGCAAGCCACATTATTGAGTTTGACTTTCCCGAGCCTGCGGAATGTTGGATTAAATAATTCTGCCCAGTACCTCTTTTTTTAACATCTTTAATCAGTTTATTTACAACGTCGAATTGATGAAATCTTGGGAAGACGATACGCTGTTTATCTTTTTCAAAATGAAGATATTTTAAAAGTATATCAAGTAGGTTGTCTTTTTGTAAAATATTCTCCCATAAGTAGTAAGTTTTGTATTTACCATCTTTGTTTATTGGATTGCCACTCCTGCCGGCATTACCAGCACCGTTCGAACCTTGATTAAACGGCAAAAAAAATGTTTGTCCACCATCGAGTTTTGTCGCCATAAAGGCGTCGTAAGAATCAACTGCGAAATGAATTAAGCTGCGACGATTAAAGGCTAATATTTTTTCTCTTGGGTCGCGGTCACACATATATTGTTTTTTTGCGTCATCAGCACTTTGCCCAGCGTGTATTGATTTCAATTCCATTGTAACAATGGGAAATCCATTTAATAAAAGCACGATGTCAATTTCATTTGCGTTTTTGTCAGAATATTGAAACTGCCTTGCAACATAGACTTTATTCAAATTGTATTTATCCCAAAGTTTTTCATTTAATGTGGATTCAGGGCGGGCGTAAGCTAGAACAAATTTACAACCCCTGTCTTTTATTCCATTTTTCAACACAACAACAAGACCATCTGTGCTAATTTCCAATTCAAGCCTCTCAATAAAAGCCTTTTCTGGGTTTTGATACGCCTTACAATAATTCTTCCACTCTTCGTGTTGGCTGGTTTTGATAAAATCAAGCATAGCGTTGACATCCATACCGACCTTTCTATCAAACACATTTGCCGAACCCTTTGTGTACTTTACAAGCTCGTAACCACTGCTGGCGAAATGCTCAACAATTGCATCTTCAAAATGAATTTCTCTTCCAACTCCACGCATAAACGCCATACACACAACTAAATTAGTTCTTTTTTACCAGTTACATACTCAAATATCAAGCTTTTTTTAAATTCCAATGCTTTTTTAATAATTTCTTCTTTTTTCTTTATCACTTGCTCAACCTCCCCGCATTTCTCGTCCAAAAACTCCGCAATTTGCTTTTGCTCGGCAATTGGGGGTAGGGGGATTGGATTATTATTTACTTGTTTTACCGTTATTTGAGGGATTGCGGTATTGTCATATTCGAACCAATAATCTTTCAATCCTTGACAACAAT
>CAMAVJ010000011.1 GCA_945861725.1 Rickettsia typhi | reverse complement strand
CAAAAAACGGTGGTACAAATACTCATGGAATGAGAACTCGATCGGCAGAGAAGTTTGCCAAAAATAATCACATCAATCTTACAGACGCTCTCAAAAAAGCCACCGGAAGATAACAAAACCACAACCCACACCCACACGAGGGCAGGCATAGGCAGAGTTTGAGTTGATTATTTTTTACCAAGTAATTTTAACAGCGTTTCACCCATTAGAGCAGGTGATTCACTCACAGTAATTCCAGCTTCACGCATTGCTTTCAATTTAGATTCAGCATCGCCTTTGCCACCTGAAACAATTGCACCAGCGTGTCCCATTCTTTTTCCTTCAGGAGCAGTTCTTCCAGCAATGAAACCAACGGTTGGTTTTTTAATTTTGTGGTTTTTCAAGAATTCACAAGCAAGTTCTTCGGCATCACCTCCAATTTCACCAATCATAATAATTGATTGAGTTTCTGGATCGTTTAAGAAAAGTTCAAGGGCATCAATGAATGATGTTCCTGCAATGGGGTCACCACCAATTCCTATGCAAGTAGACTGTCCAAGACCAGCCTTCGTTGTTTGGTGAACAGCTTCATAAGTTAGTGTTCCAGATTTTGAAACAATTCCAACGGAACCACGCTTATGAATGTGACCTGGCATAATTCCAATTTTACACTCATCAGGTGTGATAACACCTGGGCAGTTTGGTCCAACGAGGCGAGATTTTGAACGGTCAAGTACGGCTTTAACGCGAACCATATCAATAACGGGTATTCCTTCGGTAATACAAATAATTAGGGGAATTTCAGCATCAATCGCTTCTAAAATTGCATCCGCAGCGAACGCAGGTGGAACATAAATAACAGAGGCATCGCAATTTGTTGCAATCTTTGCTTCATTAACGGTATTAAAGACTGGAAGATTTAGGTGAGTTGTTCCGCCCTTTCCAGGTGTTACACCACCAACCATTTTTGTTCCATAAGCAATCGCTTGTTCGGAATGGAAGGTTCCTTGTGCTCCGGTAAAGCCTTGGCAGATTACCCGTGTATTTTTATTTACTAATACAGACATGACTAAAGAATAATTTTAAGAAAACACTGAAATGGGATTTTTATTTTGCAAGGAAATTGTTATTTTGGTTAATGAAGAAAAAATAAAAAAAATAGTTTGTTTCACTGTGATAGAACAATAGAACAGAATATTTTTTTTATACTTGACAAGTGAAATTTTCACATTGGAATGGATGTATTATATATTTATTTAATACATCAAATTAATATGAAAAAATTAAGCATTTTACTTTTTGCGTCAATTTCTCTTCTACAATCATGCGGTGATTCAAAAAAAGAACATGAAAAATCTTTTGTAGAAACTGGTAAACTTAGTCAATTAAACCTTCCTGAGTGGGTTATAGACCCTTCCGTTGAAGGAAAGATTGCAGCAGTTGGTATTGCTCCAAAAACTGTTGGTGGGATTAAAATGCAGATTGCCCAAGCGGAGGCGGATGCTATTGCAAATATGGCTACACAAATTCAAACATCAGTTTCAAGAATTACAAAAGAATCAATGCGTAGAGCTGGAGTTTCAACTGAAGCAAAAACTTCGGAAGTTGTTGATCAGTATTTTGCTCAAGCAACAAAAAATATTGTAAAAAACGTTCCAATTTCTGGTGCAAAAAGAAAAAATATATACCAAAGCCCTTCTGACGGTGCACTTTATATACAAATGGTGATTGACCAAGGTGCCGTTAAAGAATATCTTATTTCAATGTCCGACACCGTTGCCCAAGGAATGAAAGATTTCGGTGCAACACAAAAAACAATTGCCCAAACTGAAAATGCAATGAAAGATCTTTTTAGTGAACTTGAATTTTCAGCACAAAATAACAAATCAAGTAATAATGACGCAGATAAATCTGCTGAAAAAACTGATGATGAAAATAAGGATAAAAAATAGTTGCCACATTCAATCTCAAGTAATCTAACAATCGGTTAAGATATCGATGCTAGATTACTTGATACATTGATATTTTAGCCTAATAAAATATCATCCTCAATTTGTTTTGCCAAAAGTTGCAAATCTCTAGAATCTTCGCCTTCAATCATAACTCGTACTTTTGAATGTTCTGTGCCAGAGCGACGCACTAAAACTCGTGTGTTTGTATTGGAATATTTTTCTGCAATAGCCTCCATATTTGCTTTTGAAGCCGTTTCGTTGACAAAATTATGCAGAATTTGCGGCGATTTTTTGTAAAGTTTACCAATGTCGCTTGCTTTCCAATTTTGAGCTTTCATCGCAGAAATTAACTGAATTGCAGAAAGAATACCATCGCCCGTGGAAGAATATTGTGGAATTATGATGTGTCCGGATTGTTCTCCTCCAATGTGAAAACCAGTGTGTGATAAAGCTTCTGAAACATTTTTGTCTCCAACGTCGGTGCGAACGACGCTTTGAATTCCAATTGAATGCATATATTGTTCAAATCCAAAGTTGGACATTACCGTTACAACAACGCCACTTTTATCGCTTAATTTTCCTTGCTGTTTCATATTAAAAACAATTGCGGCGATGATATTATCTCCATCTAAAATTTCACCGTTTTCATCAATGACAATAAGACGATCAGCGTCTCCATCAAGAATGATTCCTATGTCAAATCCGCCAATTTCCTTCATTTTTGATGCAAGAAATTCGGGGTGAGTCGCACCACAGTTTTCATTGATATTTACTCCATTTGGAGTATTGTTATAAGTTTGAACAGTACATCCAAGTTCCCAGAAAATTTCAGGAGCAATTTTGTAAGAACTCCCGTTTGCAACATCAAGAAGAACTTTTAGGCCAACAAATGCTTCGCTATTACGAATACTTGATTTTATATGTTCAACATATCTGCCGATTACATCGTCGAGTCTCATCGCCTTGCCAAATGTATTGTTATAACTTCCAGCAATACCATCTAAAATATATTGTTCAATTTTCTGCTCAATTGCATTGGAAATTTTAACTCCATCGCCGCCAAAAATCTTAATTCCGTTGTCATGATAAGGATTATGTGATGCGGAAATTATTATTCCGTAATCTGCTCGAAGGGAACGTGTTAGCATTGAAATTGCAGGCGTTGGTATTGGTCCTGTTAAAATAACTTCAAAACCATTTGCTGTAAAGCCTGCCGTTAAAGCATTTTCAATTGAATAACATGAAATACGGGTATCTTTCCCAATGACGACCCTTTTCGTTTTAAAGTTATTCAAGCTTGCGATTGCTGAAGGAATTTTAATCATAAACTCTGGTGTAATAAACCCAGAGCCGGCTCTTCCGCGAATGCCATCTGTACCAAAAATTTTCATTCTCTATAAAAAAATCACTGTTTATTTTTTACAATCTCATTTGTTGCAAGAAAATCTGCACGTTCGTTTAAAATATTCCCATTATGTGCCTTTACCCATTTCCACGAAGGTTTAAGTTTGGTACTGACTTCTTCGAGCTGTATCCATAATTCTACATTTTTTACTGGTTGTTTTGTTGCAGTTTTCCACCCATTTTTCTTCCAGTTAAAAATCCATTCTGTAATGCCATTTTTAACATATTGGCTGTCTGTATAAATTTCAATTGGAATATCTAGTATTTTGACAGCCAAAAGACCTTCAATGCAAGCACGAAGCTCCATTTGGTTGTTTGTTGTGCGTTCTTCGTACCCTGAAATTTCTTTAGTGATGTCTTGCCATTTTAAAACGGCACCCCATCCGCCTTTCATACTTGGCATTGAACATGCACCATCTGTGTATATTATCACCATTGATGGAGTTGACGTAGTTATTTCTGACATATAGTTTCGGTAATCGTTTGGTTTATTATTTTTTTTGTTTTCTTAATCGATTCTTTAATTTCTTTTTTAATTTTTGGAAAATTCATTGTTTCGCAATTTTTGCGTGCAATCAAAATGAGCGAATTACCGGTAAAATCGTTGCCGTGTAACGCTGCCCTCAACCTTCTTTTGATAAAATTGCGTTGGACTGCACCCCCAAGTTTTTTTGTTATCATAATTCCGTAGACGGATCTTGTGTATCTTTTAAATTTTTCGAATAATTGTTCATTAGGTATTGTATAAATAACACATGAATTAAGTACATATTTTTCCGCACAGTTTAGGATAAACTTAAAATGTGTATGTTTTTTAACCGTGTTTTTCATATAATTACGGAATGATTGGCATAAATTCAAGACCAGATTTTTGTGGAAATCCAAATGCGATGTTCATATTTTGAACAGCCTGTGAAGATGATCCTTTGGAAATGTTATCAATTACACTGGAAATGAAGACTTCGGTGTCGTTTTGTATTACACATATTTTACAGAAATTTGTTGCCAAAACTTCCCTTGTTGATGGTAGAGTTTCGACAATTTTCACAAAATCTGATTTTTTATAAAATTCTTTCAAAATCGAAGTACAATCGGAATTTGATTCGAAGTAAATACTTGTTTCGATACCACGTAGAATGGGCACCAAATGCGGTGTAAAGCGAACTTTTTGCCCGAAATAATAGGAAATTTCAGCTTTATGCCTATGGTTGTGCGGTGAGTAGGCTTTAATTGCATCACTGCATTGTGCGAAGGAAAAATCAAACGAATCCTTTCTTCCAGCACCCGTTATTCCAGTTTTACTATCAATGACAACCTGTGAATTTATGTGATTTTTTAGTGGAATTAATGGTAAAAGTGCACAAGTTGGAAAGCATCCAGGGCAGGCAATAATTTGTGATTTCGCAATTTGACTTTCAAATATTTCACTCAATCCATAGCAGGATTTTTCCTGTAAATTTGGTGCCTGATGTTTAGAGTATACTTCCTCATAAAGTGTAATTGGAAGGCGAAAATCTGCGGAAAGATCGATGATTTTTATTGTTGGATTTTTTACGATTATTTCAGAAATAACAATTTGAGAAGTTTGATGCGGAAGGCAACAAAATACACAGTCGATTAATTCAAAATCAACATCTTCAAGTTTCTGGATTTTTGGTAAATCAAATTGATTTAATGCTGGGTATATTTCTGAAATCTCCTTGCCAGCAAATGAATTTCCTACAATATTTTTAATTGTAACGAATGGGTGTTGTATTAAAAGTCGAAGAGACTCGATACCTGTGAATCCCGTTACTCCAACTATTGCAACATTTAAAATTCCAGACGAACCGGAACTTACAAACTTTTCAAACATTTTTAAAAATAAAACAATGTTAAGCCCTCCCGTCAAGAAGGGCAGAATTTCATTATTCAGTAATTTTACTCCTCAGCAAAAGCAAAACCTTTAGCAAGTTCCCTCATAAGGTTATCAGGAACTATCGAGTATTTTTCAAAAACCATTGAATATTGAGCACGACCTTGTGACATTGAACGAAGGGTGTTCACATAACCAAACATTGAAGAAAGTGGGACTGATGCTGTAATAATTTTCGCATTAGCACGGTCTTCCATGTTGGAAATTTGTCCACGACGAGAGTTGATGTCACCAATAATATCACCCATATAATCTTCAGGAGTAATAACTTCAACTTTCATAATTGGTTCAAGAATTTTTGGAGAACCTTTTTGTGCTAATTGACGAAACGCGTATCTTGCTGCAATTTCAAATGCAAGAGCAGATGAATCGACATCGTGGTAAGCACCATCAATCAAAGTTGCCTTTAAATCAATTACTTGGTTACCAGCAATAAGTCCATTTTTCAAAGCAGATTCAAGACCTTTTTCAGCACCTGGAATATATTCTTTTGGAATTGCTCCACCAAAGATTTTGTTTTCAAAAACAAAACCAGAACCTGGCTCACCTGGCTCAAATTGAATAACCACGCGTGCGAATTGACCAGAACCACCAGATTGCTTTTTATGAAGATAATCAATTTTAGCAGGAACGGTAATCGTTTCACGATAGGCAACCTGTGGTGCACCAATTGTTGCTTCAACGCCAAATTCGCGTTTCATACGGTCAATGATGATTTCTAGATGAAGTTCACCCATTCCTTTTAGAATTGTTTGGTTAGATTCTTCATTGGATTCAACACGAAGTGATGGATCTTCTGCGATCAGTTTTGCGATAGCAAGGGACATTTTATCTTGGTCAGCAACTGATTTTGGTTCAACTGCTACTTCAATAACTGGTTCAGGGAAATCCATGCGTTCCAAGATAATTGGTTTTTCAGGGTCACACAATGTATCACCAGTTGTTGTGTATTTTAAACCTGCAAGGGCAATAATATCACCAGCAACGGCAACTTTGACATCCTCACGGTTATTTGCGTGCATAAGAAGCATTCTTCCAACGCGTTCTTTTTTGTTCTTAACAGAATTCAATAAGGCAACGCCTGGCTCAAGTCTTCCAGAATAAATTCGAACAAATGTAATTGAACCAACGAACGGGTCGTTTGCAAGCTTAAACGCAAGCATTGAAAGAGGTTCTGAAGCTTTCTTTTTCCTAATTTCTTCTGCGTCGGTATCAGGGTTAATACCGGTTACATCAGGAATGTCAATTGGCGATGGAAGGTAGAGGTTTACTGCATCCAAAAGTGGTTGAACACCTTTGTTTTTGAAGGCAGAGCCGCAGAAAATCGGCACAAATTTGAACGCAATTGTTCCTTTTCTAATACAAATATTCAGGTCATCTTCAGAAATTGTTTCACCGTTAAGATATTTTTCCATAAGGTCGTCATCCATTTCAACAGCAGTTTCAACTAGCTGAGCGTGGTATTCTGCCACTTTTTCTTTCATGTCGGCAGGAACATCGACATAAGAAAATGATGCACCAAGTTGGTCATTTTCCCAAACGATATACTGTTGTTTAAGAATATCGATAATTCCTTCGAATTCGTCTCCTGCTCCAACTGGAAGTTGCATAACAAGTGGTTTTGCACCAAGACGGCTCACAATCATGTCAACGCAACGGTAAAAATTCGCACCTGTTCTGTCCATTTTATTTACGAAGCAAATACGAGGAACGGCATATTTATCCGCTTGTCTCCAAACTGTTTCAGATTGCGGTTCAACACCGGCTACGCCATCAAATACTGTAACTGCACCATCAAGTACACGCAGTGAACGCTCAACTTCAATTGTGAAGTCCACATGCCCGGGAGTATCAATAATGTTAATCAAACAATCTTTCCAGTTGCAAGTTGTAGCGGCAGATGTAATTGTTATTCCGCGTTCTTGTTCTTGAACCATCCAATCCATAGTTGCAGCACCATCGTGAACTTCTCCGATTTTGTGCGAACGACCTGTGTAGTAAAGAATTCTTTCTGTTGTTGTTGTTTTTCCGGCATCAATGTGTGCCATAATTCCAATATTGCGATACTTTTCGATTGCATACTGCGACCTATCAAGGGACATATTCTAGAAAAAAATTATAAAAAGACTTTGCCTTCAACAATATAGTTGGAATTAATTGTCAAGATTTATTATCCATCAACGGAAAGTCTCCTTTGGCAATGCTTTGCCATTGGTAAGTTGAATCTTTGGTGTTGTTATTTCACCGCTGTGAGGTGTTATCGAAATACCTGAACGAGCTGAATTCGCTGAAGACGGTTGTTGCGATACATCTTTTGATTGTGGAAGTGATTGAAAGGCTGTCATCATTTGTTTCAGTTCCAAAGCAAAAATTTTCCCCATAATATCCATAAGTTTGTTTAGCAATTCATCGGTTTTTTTACTTACTTGTGGAGAGTTATTTTGAGATTCACCTCCGCTTAGAGCTTCCTTTTTTGCACTACTAATTTGATAAAGTTGATCAATAATAGTATGCAATGAATGCTGTAGGTTTTGCATATCTCCCGTCATTGTTGAAAATTAATTCTAGAAAAAAAGTATAAAAAGACTTTGCCTTCAACAATGTTGTTGGAATTAATTGTCAAGATTTATTATGAACGACCATAAAACACATCTTCTAAAGCATTGTTACTCTTTTTCTGCTGAATCACAGGTGCTTTTCTTTTCAATTGCGATGATGAATCTATTATTGAAATATTTGAAGGTGGGCGTTGTGAATAAAGCGCATTTGAGGAGGTTAAAAGGCTGCTTTGTTGTTGTCTTGGCCGATCTATTGTTTCTTTTAAACTATTTAAGTCATCAATGCGTTTTAACATTATGGCAATATGTGGTTCTGATGGATTGCGTTGAAAAGCAGGATACAATAACTTTGTCGCATCATTTATACTTGACTCGATATTCTTAATGGCTTGTTCTGGCGTGATTTTACCTTCGTTGAACTGATTTTCTATATGAGAAACAATATCGAATTTATTCGCATTTTGCTTTTTAACGGTTTGTTGTCTCAACTTATTAAGTGCATCACTGCGTTCGAATACCTCTTGAATTTTCAATGGATCGGGATTACTTGCATTCATCAAATCATCTAATTCATTAGCTATTTGTTTCATACGAAAATCGATATCATCAATGGTATTTTCTGGCGTATTTTTGCCACTGTGCCTGAAATCTTCCACTTGTTGTTTGATGATGGATAGCGGTGCAGGTTTTTGCTTGGCAATTTTTTCTTTTTCAAAATTTGCCCGAATTGCGTCAACATTGTCTTGTGAATATATTGATTTTGCATTGAAATACTTATGTTCTAACTTATGTTCTAAAACAACATTAGGCTTCATATCAATGGCATTTAATGCACAATATATTCCGCAGTCGTAACCGTTTTGTTGTTTTTCAGATTTAAACGGAATTTCCTTAATTCCATCATAATTAAAGATTTCACGAATTTTGTCCATTCTTATGTTCGCACCTTCGCCTTCAAGTGAATCTGCAACTTGGTAGTTAATTCCGCCTTCTAGTGTTTTTTCAAGACGAACCGTAAGCCAGTGGTGGTTTTCGCAAACGAAGACAACTTGCGATTCATCACTTCCCGTGAGAAAATTATTAAATTGAACATCTAGCGCATATTCATTTTTGCTAATACCATTTGCAAATGTCATTTGTTCTTTTCCACCGTTTTCTTTGTAAATCTTTTGTACGTCAACTTCTTCAAGAAGATTATCTTTATAATTTATTTCGTTTCGTTGTGATTGCAATGCTTGCTTTTGTTCTAATTGATAGTGATATTCCTGAATGTGTTGAGATATTTGTTCGAAGATTTCAGAATTAAAGTTACCTGCATCAAGCATTGCGTTTGCAAGGTTTTCCAATTCTTGAATTTGACTTATAATATCCTCAACTGGGTTTTGCATCCGTTCCATTAAAAATTATATGTGTATGAAATACATAATACCTATAAAGTGCATTAATTTGTGTGTCAAGTTCATTTTTTTTCTTTGTGCTTTGGGTTACAAACCCTTGTGGAAGCAGAAGTTGATTACACAAATACCGTTGGAAATGGTCTTGCTAACAAGCAGGATCTTCGCGAACTTCAGTATAAAATAATTATTTGGCTTGGGCAATTGCAGTGGCAACAGGAATTCTCATTGCCGTTCTGACTATTGTGATTCAATAATTTTTTAATTAAGCTTGAATTTCAAAAATTTAGAATTTATGAAACCTCAAGAAATTGTTCATTTAAAAATGTCGAAGAAGCCTTCTATTCATAAATTTGATGCTGAAATCGGCAAAGTTTTAAGAATTGTAATTAATTCAATTTACACAAACCGCGAAATTTTTATTCGCGAATTGATTTCCAACTCTTCCGATGCTATCAACAAGTTAAAATACCAAGCTCTTTCTGATTCTTCATTGATAAAAGACGGTTATACCCCACAAATCACGGTTGAAATTAAACATGATGAGCGAAAAATCATAGTTTCTGACAACGGAATTGGAATGGATGAGGATGATATGATCCAAAACCTTGGAACAATTGCCAAATCTGGAACCGAATCGTTCACAAAAGCTCTTTCAGAAACAGGGCAATCTGCAAATATGGCAGATTTAATCGGTCAATTTGGTGTTGGATTTTATTCCACATTTATGGTTGCAAAAAAAGTTATAGTTCTGTCAAAAAAAGCCTCAAACACATCCGTGGCAAATAAAGCATTTTTGTGGTCGTCCGAAGGTGGGGGTGAGTATTCAATTGAAGAATCAACAAAAGATGACATCGGAACGCAGATTACTCTTGAAATCAAAGACGGCGAAGAATTTGATGAATTTATCGATAAATTCCGCGTAGAACACATCGTGAAATCGTACTCAAATCATATTAGCACTCCGATTTTACTCAAACATGAAATGGGTGAAACCCTAATTGAAAATGAATCTTCGGCAATTTGGTTAAAAAATCCTTCAGAAATAACGGACGAACAATATAAATCCGCATATAATTCAATTGGTGGAATGCCATCTGGTTATTTTGCAAAAATTCATAGTAAAGTTGAAGGTTCAATGGAATATTCTGCTTTGCTTTTTATTCCAAAAACAAAACCATACGACATCTACAATCCTGCAAGAAAAAATTCGATTAAACTTTATGTTAAAAGAGTTTTCATCACTGAAGATTCTGAAATTCTTCCAGAACATTTTCGTTTTATCAAAGGCGTTGTTGATTCCAGTGATTTACCGTTGAATATTTCTCGTGAAACCCTTCAAAATAATAAAGTTCTTGAAAAAATTGGAAAATCTTTGGAAAAAAAGATTATCGGTGAACTTGAAAACCAAATGAAAAACGACCGTGAAGGATATGCGAAATTTTGGGCAGATTTTGGAAATGTTATTAAAGAAGGACTTTGTAGATCAGGAGATCTCAATCTTAAACTTCTTGATATCTGTCTTTTTAGAACGAGCTTAAACACTGATTTCACAACAATTAGCGAATATATTTCACGAATGAAACCCGAACAGGATTCAATTTATTATATAACCTCGGAATCTTATGATGATGGTGTGAATAATTCTCAACTTGAAATTTGTAAGAAAAACGATGTTGAAGTTCTTGTTTTAACGGACACGGTCGACAACTTCTGGGTGAATGTTATTTCGAATTACCAAGAAAAGCATCTTAAGCCCGTTTCATCCGTTGATCTTTCAATTGAAAATAATAAGGAGGAGCCTGAAGTTATTGATGATGATAAAAATAAAATTCTTATCGAATTTTTCAAAAAAACATTAGGCGATGAAATTGGAGATGTGCGTGTTTCAAAAAAACTGGTTGAAAGTCCCGTTTGCCTTTCACAATCAGAAGGTGGAATGTCCATTAGAATGGAGCGTTATCTTTTTGAGCAAAAACAATTGCCATATATGTCTCCAAAAATTTTGGAAATAAACCCACACCACAAAATTCTTGATGACATATACACGAAAATTCAGAAAGGTGAAAATACTGATGAGGCAGTTCATAATCTTTTTGACATAGCCTGCATTGAGGCTGGCGACCTATTAAGGAAGCCTTCTGCATTTGTTAAGCGAATGTTTGGAATTATGGAGAGTGAGTAGTGGTATCATTAAATTGCAGTGCTGGTATCATTAAATTGCAGTGCAAATAAACACGCCAACCGTTCCGTTACAAAATGTTGGAGAAACAACGGAAAAACCTTTGGATTCCAATAATTTTGCGAAATTTTCCCTGCTTTGAAATGCTAAAATTGATTTTGAAAGATAATGATATGATGCAGAATCATTCTTGAAAACTTGATCAAATTTTGGTAAAACGGTTTTTATATAAAATTTGTGAGCCATATGAAAAATCTTCCCGTGCAATTTTTCAGATTCTGGCATAAATTCCATTATGGCAAATGTTCCGCCCTTTTTCAAAACTCGTTTAGCTTCAACAATCGCTTTTTCAATTTCCTGAAAATTTCTTATACCAAATGTGCATGTAATGAAATCAAACGATGAATCTTCAAATGGAAGTGTGCTTGCATCGGCAATGATAAATTGTGCATTTGTTGTGCCGATTTTTTTTTTCGCGATTTCAAGCATATCGGGGTTAATGTCTGATGCTATAACATTTTGTCCTCCATTTTGTATTTTTTGAAGAATTAATTTGATAACATCGCCAGTACCAGATGCTAAATCAAGAATATGGCTTTCATTCTGAATATTAAGCATAGAGATGAAATCTTTTTTCCATTTGCGATGAAGGAATAGACTCATAGCATCATTTGCTTTGTCGTAATTAGTGTGGACATTGCTAAAGACAGAATTCACGAATTTTTGTCCAAGATTCTGTGCGAGGTTTATTGACATAAAACACCAAAGCTTTTCCTTTAAAAAAAAGTTTTTTTTATGAAGTCAAGTTTTTTCTTGCTACACTTTGAATATACTTCCCACAAGTTTTTTTAAATTATCGTGATTCCCTCCAATAAAAGCAAGTGCAGATTTAGTCCTCATTCCGTGTTTGTTTTCCCAACTTTTACAAGTATTCGAAAAATTTAATTTTGCCTTCCCACACTCCTTTTGGAATGCGACGGAGAATTGTCTTTTCAGTTTGGAAGGTGCCGTCCCTTTAGACTCCGTGAAAATGCCAATTATATCTTTCCTTGTCAATTTTTTAAACCGCCTGTGCAATTTTTCCAAAAGTGCTTTGAGTTTTATGTTTATCTTCCGTTTGTAATGTTCATTTTGTTGATGAGAAGTTTTTAGTCGCTGCTGAGCGGATAGTTTACAAAATAACCATTTCCGTTTGTGATTGTTGTTTTTTTGTTGAAGATAGTTTAGCTTTTTCCGTTGTTGCCTCTTTCTACTATCTTCTTTTTCTTGCTTTCGCTGCGTTTCCTTGTCCTGTATTTTACTATTGTCTAGTTCTTCTTTTTTTGTCTGCCGATCTCGCACCATCTTGAGTGCACTAGCTTCTTCTTGATTCTTTCTATCTTGCTGCTGTGGATCTTGCTTTCGCTGCGTTTCCTTGTCCTGTATTTTACTATTGTCTAGTTCTTCTTGTTGTAGCTGTTGAATTAACTGCGATGTATCATTGTGTACTTGTGTAAGAATATTTTTTTCAAACTCTTCATCCGTTTCAATGTCTGCAACGGTTCCTTTTCCTTTGCCGTCATTTGCTGTATTACAACGAGAAGACGGTTCTGTTTTTATTTTTTCCTTTGCATCACGTGCACATACCGAACACTCTTTGCCTTTGTCGTCCATCCCTTTCACCATGATGGGTATACTGTGTGTCGCTTGCGTTTCCCCATTGTGATCAATATAATTTTCCACCCCAATTGTGTGAACCGTTACACCAAGTTCTTTAAATGCTTCTTTAATCCTATCAGTGAATGTATTAATATGACCCCAATCGTTATCAACAAAATAAAGCACGCTGTTTCTAATGTCTTCACCTAAAATATTTTTACGATAAAGCATCATAAATAATGACATATTTGCTTTATTGTAAGTGTTTATATCATTCCTATCCCGAAATGGATAGAACGCTTCCCCTTTGGGGGGCTTAAACCATGGCTTTTCGTCATCTGCAGGTATGACGTCGTTATCAAGTTGCCTTATGTGAGTACCAATCTCGCCTTTCATTAATTCTGCAAAAGGTACTGTACCTTCTGTTTTATTAACATACATCTGCGGATTGAGTATATCACGGCAACTAAACTGCAAAATATTCTTCTTATCACCATTCTTCTCATCACCAACCAATGCTTTCATTGCTTTATAAAATTCAGTGCCCCCATCTGCACCACACTGTGCAATACTACAAATATCAACATTAACATCATAACCTTCATCCTTCAGTTTGTTAATACCATTAAGATAATGTTGGTTTGGTGCTGTAATCTTACTGTTTTGATTACCTAGAAGAACGCCTTCGATATCAAAGTGGAAATAGACTTTTGGTTTTTTTTGATTAATTAGCGGCGGAGGTGGTGGGAATTCGATTGGTTGATTTTCTTGTATCACTTCGTCTTGTTTTCCTGTATTATATACTGTATTTTTCTTTATATCACCTATAAAACCACCATTCGCAAATTCTGCCACAGCATCCATAGCATCATTCCATTTCCGCAGGTCATTATCCTTCTCTTTGTTAGTTGGGTTTTTTTTACCATACTCCTTATGATGCTTATCAAGTGTATTTACCAACTGATCTGCCCAACTAATTACTTTCAGGTCTGGACTCGAACATAGACCATAACCTATATTAATTAATTCTTGTCCTTCTTTAAGGTTATTGCACCAATTAGTTCTAATATCTTCCTTTTGACGTTCGTTACGGTATATCTTTCCCTTAAAATACACCTCCTCCTTTGATGATTTTAATTTGCCCAAATCATAAGAGGATAATTTCTTCATCGGGAATACAAAATCCAAACTTGTGCAGTCCATTGCTACATCAGCACAATACTGATGTATTTTGTATAATTGCGATCTAGTAAGCTTTACTGGTTCGCCTTTTGGTGTTTTTAGTCCCTCATTTTCCATCGCCTCATGATCGGCGTAATACATCGTATCAACCGGAAATACATTGCGAGCATTGAATGTCGCTTCAGCTTGAGCACCACCACCAACTCCTCTGTTATAGAAATGCCCGATATTTGCACCAAAAATAAATTGTGTGTATTTGTACTCGGCTATTTTAGCTGGAGTATAATGGCCCTTTTCGTCACCACATGGGTTTGTACTATTCCCATTAAGATCCTCAAAAAGCTTTATTACTGGCACACCATTTTAAATAAAATACACATTGGTTAATTGTCCCACACTTTTATATAAATTGCAAGATACATTTTATTCTTGACTTGTAAAACCCTTATAAGTCTAATTTCTTTAGAAAACTTTCATCAATTTAATAAATTTACAATTATATATGTCACATCAAGCTAAATTAAAAGAAGACAAAGGTCTGGTTAAAATTTTTGAATGCGTTATTTCAGGTTTTGAAATTGGAAAGCAAGTTGAAAAACAGTTGCAAGAACTGCAACAAAATGCACATTTGAAGGGTTTTCGCAAAGGAAAGGCACCAATGAATGTTATTCAAGATGGCTACTTTGGTAAAGTTTATTTTGAACTTGTTAATAAAGAAGCAAACAAGGTAATTATGCAAATTGCGGAAGAAAATAACTTCCAATTGGCATCTTCGCCAAAAGTTGAACTTGATGCCGAATCAAGCCTTCCTGCGGACAGAAATATCGCAAATATTAAGGATGTTATGATTACAATCACTTACGAAGTATTTCCTGAAATTCCACAATTTGATTTTTCCAAAATTTCTGTAGAAAAAATCGTTGCTAATGTTACAGATGAGGATCTTTCCGAAGAACTTTCAAGATTAGCGAGAAATTTATCTACAAACGAACCAAAAGAAGAAGGTTCATCAGTTGAAATTGGTGATGTTGTAGTCATTGATGCAATTGGATACGAACAAGGTATTGCATTTGATGGCGGAAAACTGGATAATCATCACCTTGAAATCGGTTCAAAATCGTTTATCGAAGGCTTTGAGGAGGGGATTGTCGGTGCAAAAAAGGGTGAAGAAAGAACCCTTCAGCTTAAATTTCCAGAACCTTACCATATGGATTCCCTTGCTGGGAAACCAGTTGAATTTAATGTTATTGTAAATGATATTTTAAAATCCACTCCAGCAACTTTAGATGACGATCTTTCTCAAAAATATGGCTTTGAGACTCTTGACCTTCTTAAAGAGGACATCAAAAAATCCATTGTCACAAACTACGAAAATGCTTTGAAAATAAGAAAAAAAGATGAAATTTTTAAGCAAATTAAAGAAATCTTAAATTTTGAAGTTCCTACTTCCATCATTGAAAGAACTGGGGATAACAGTGAAGATTCGATTAAAGATGCAAGACTTAGCGTTTTCTTGATGCAATACGCAAAACAGAATAACATTAATATTTCTACTGAAGATTTTACAGCCTATGTTGAATCTGTTGCAAAAATGTATGGTCACACTCCGCAATCCTTGCTTGCATTTTACAATAAAAATGAGCAAATGAAAGAATCAACAATGAATAGTTTGTTTGAAAATAAAATTTACGAAGTAATTTTTGATGCAATACCTGCAATTCCAAAAGTGCTTTCAAAGCTGGAAATTGATGCAATTTTAAAGCCTCAAGAAGAAGTTGTTGCTGAAGCATAAAAGATATGAACGGCAGTGTGGATGGCTTACTTTTTGATATTGAGCCAAAATTTGAGCCTAAAATTCAAATAAAAGAGCCACCACACACAATTAAAATTCCCAAAAGTGCAGTCATTCCTGCGGAAAATTTTGATTTTCTATTTCTTTTCAAAGAAAAAATTAGACACCATTGCGTTTTGATACCAGACATCTATTCTACGAGCAATTGCAAGCTTTTGCTGGAATATTTTTCTGTCAAATATCAAAAATCTGTTCAAGAAATTATCGCCCATCCTGACTTTCTTTTGTATATAAAATCTTCTGGTAGGCAGGTTCCAATGAAGGTAGAAGATGCAAGAGAAATCTTAACTTTTGCACAAAATACGGGGTTTTCAGGAAGAAAAGTTATCGTTATTGAAAACATTGACGATGCAACAACAAGTGCACTTAATTGCATTTTGAAAATTATTGAAGAGCCACCGCTCAATACTTTTTTTTATTTAATATATTCCGATGTTAAAAAAATTCCTGAAACAATCCGTTCGCGTGCAATAATTTTGCGGGAGAAAATCACAAAAGAAGAAGATTTTACAAAGCTTACCAACTTTTTTGGCGAAAAGGCACCGCAGTTCCAAACTTTTATGGAATCTGGCTACGATTTCCATATTTATCACCAACTTCTGGCAATAAAAGATTTTTCATTTACGCAAATCAAAAAAAAATTTGGCGAAAAGCTTGATAAAAATTTCACAGCACAAGTGCAGATTTTTCTTGAAAATTCACTAAATACTCTTGCGAAAAAATCTTCAACATTGAAATCTTTTGACAAAATGCAAGCGATTTCCGTCGTTCTTACAAGGCTAATTTTTTTGCGAAAATCAATAGAGCATTTAAACACAAATGAACAAATTGCCTTGATTGAAATTGCGGAAAAAGTTTACAAATTGACGTCAGATTTATGACAATACTATTCTTAGTTTTATCATCATTTTTTGTAATATTGCACGCACACGCCGAAGTAAAACAAGAACTTCGCGAGCACATTCCAGATGGAATTGTGATTACAAGTGAGGCTTCTAGCCAAATGAGATTGAACGAAATTCTTGAAAGAATCGCACAAATTAGTGCCCAAGATAAACTTAATCGGTTGATTGAAAAAGTGGCAGTAAGTAAACCTTCTGTGCAAAAGCGTAAAACAAAAATGATTATTATTGACCCAGGACACGGAGGAAAAGACCCTGGAACGGCTGGAATTATGGGAACTATTGAAAAAGAACTCACGCTGCAATATGCAATTTTGCTCGCTAAGAGTCTCAAAAATTTGGGATATAATGTTCTTTTGACGAGACAATCCGATACATTTCTTTCACTTGTTCAGCGTCGAAAATTTGCACAAAATTACAATGGTTCGTTAATGATAGCATTACACGCCGATTCAGCTGAAAACCTTGATGCAAGAGGAATTTCATTCTACACCCTTTCAAGTGAGGCTTCTGATGATATTGCTAAAATGCTCGCTGAAAGCCATTCAAATGACGATATTACATTTAAAACTTCAGCAAAAGATGAAATTGCTAAATCAATGTTGATTGAAATTGCACAGTCTGCAACTATTTCAAAATCGGAATATTTTGCACAAATTTTGGTGAATAATTCGGAAAAAAATAAACTTTTTGTGATACCACGCCCACATCGCAAGGCGGGATTTGCGGTTCTAAAAATGCCTGATATCCCATCAGTTTTAATTGAGCTAGGATTTCTTTCAAGTCCTGAGGAGGAAATCCTTCTACGATCGCAAACGTATCGGAATCAAATTATCGAGAGTATTTCATATTCAATTGATGAATTTTTTGGAGTCTCTGAGTCAAGTTAATTTGGCGATTCCTGCAATTTAAGTGCTTGAAATGACAGGGTTGGAATTTTTGCGGCAAGAACATCATCGCATTTTTTTCTAAACAAGTTGCGTGGTGCGGAAATTATTTCAGAAGGATTGGATTGAGAATGTTCCGCAATATCAATCATAACGCGGATAAATTCATCTATCATCTCCTTTGACTCCGTTTCAGTAGGTTCAATAAGCATTGCTCCACTTACTACGAGTGGAAAAAATGTTGTCATTGCATGAATTCCATTTTGAAGAAGATATTTTGCGATATTCGTTGTTGTAATTCCAGATTCCGCCTTTTGAATTTTATCTGTGAAAAGGCATTCGTGCATACAAAATGGGTTGGTTTTTTCATCAAAATATGGTGCAAAAAAGTGATTTTTCAACTTATGATAGATATAATTTGCTGAAAGGACAGAATCTTGTGCGACATCTGAAAGTCCGTCTGCACCAGTTGAGACCATATATGTTAGTGCACGTACCATAACTAAAAATTGTCCATAAAAGCCCTTGATTTTACCAAAAGAGAGTAAATCTTCAGAAATTACGCTAAATTTTCCATTATTTTCAACGATCTTGGGTGTTGGTAAATGTGGTGCAAGTTTTTCGCAAACGGCAATTGGTCCACAACCTGGACCTCCTCCTCCGTGTGGTGTGGAGAATGTTTTATGCAAATTGAAGTGCATAACATCAACGCCGAAATCCGCAGTTTTTATTTTTCCAACAATTGCGTTAAAATTCGCACCATCGCAGTAAAAAAGCCCTCCAATTGAGTGAATTAGATCTGCAATTTTCTTAACATTTTTTTCAAAAAGTCCGCAAGTGCTTGGATTTGTAAGCATTATTCCAGCAATTTTATCACCATATTCTGAGATAATTGATTGCACTTGATCAAGATTTGTGAAGCCGTCGCTTGTAATTTGTACTGAAAGTATTTGAAATCCGCACATTGCTGCCGTTGCAGGGTTTGTTCCGTGTGCCGATTCGGGAACGATTATATATTTTCTTTGGGGTTGATTTTGTGATTCAAAATATTTTTTTATACACATAATTCCAGCAAATTCACCATGGGCACCAGCAGCTGGTGTTAGAGTTATTGCAGGCAGTCCCGTTAATTCTGAAAGCCAATTTTCAAGAATTTTCATCATTTTGAGTGCTCCTTGGATTGATTTTTCAGACTGTGCAGGATGTAAGTTTGCAAATCCAGAAAGCCTTGCAACTTTTTCATTAAGCCTTGGATTGTATTTCATCGTGCAAGAGCCGAGTGGATAAAAATTGGCATCAATTGAGTAATTCTGCGTTGAAAGACGTGTAAAATGTTTTACAACCTGTGGCTCAGTCATTGTTGGTAATCCGCAATCTTTACGAAGGTTTTGACCGATTTTATTTTTTTTCAATTCGGGATTCCTGATATCTGAACCTTGAAAGTCCGCAAAACTATATTCAAAAGAGAGTTTTTCTTCGAAAGGTATTGCTATTGCGGACATAAACTAATATTAGTTGTTGCTAGTTGTTATTGCATTTTTTGGGTTTTTCACATAATTTGATATGTCAACACCTGTTGCCTTCATACCATCTTGAATACCTTTTAAAATTGCTTCAGAAGCGAGGCGAAGGTAAAGATCTGAAGCTTTTGTTGAGTCATCATTTCCAGGAATTACAAGGTCAACGCCTGCAGGATCGGTGTTTGTGTCAACGACGGCAATTGTGCGAATTTCCATTCTGTTTGCTTCTTGGATTGAGATTTTTTCGTGCTGTGCGTCAATTACGAAAATTGCATCAGGTTTTCCGTTTAATTGACGAATTCCACCGATGTTTTTTTCAAGTTTTTCCATATTACGAGTCATTCCTATGAGCTCATTTTTTGTGTACTTTATTGAATCTTCGCGGATTTTTTTCTCGTAATCTTCAAGAGTTTTAATTGAAGAATAGATTGTTTTCCAATTTGTTAGAGTTCCGCCAAGCCATCTATGATTGATATAATATTGACCACATTCAATAGCGTATTTTTTTACAAGTTTTGAACATTGTGGTTTAGTTCCAACAAAAAGAATTTTTTTGTTTTGTCTTCCAAGGTGGTAAAGTTCTGAAAGTGCACGATTTAAGCTGTGATATGTTTTAACGAGGTCGATAATGTATATTCCTTCAGATTCTCCGTAAATATAAGGCTTCATTTTAGGATTCCAAAATTTTGTTTTGTGACCATAATGCACTGATGCATCAAAGAGATCTTTTACTTCAAAAGCTGAACCATGTTCCTGTTTTGCCATCTATTATTAAATAAAACTTAATTTTTAACGTTACATAAATGCAAGTTTTTATTTTGCAAGATTTTTTTTTATTTTTCAAAAAAACTGCATTCTTTGTCTAATAAAATGGAATTTCTTCCATGGGAAATGAATTTATCTGGAGTAGTTTTGATAGTAATATTTTGTGTTGAAATCTTTGCTTTCACACATTCTTCGATGATTATCGAAGCAATTCCGCCAATAGAATTTTCATCTAGAATTTCAATGGTTTCCGCCTCATTGATGTACCGTAGTATTTCTAAATCTAATGGCTTGAAGAAGAATGGGTCAACAATTGTGTAATCGTTATATTTTTCCATTTTAATGACAATTGCGAGCATCCTCCCAGATGTTATTAGTAATTTTTTACTATTATCTTGGTGATTTTTACGAATTACCGCTAATTTGTACGGTTGATATTTAATTTCCGGTGAATTTTCAGAAATGTTCTCTTTTGGAATTCTAATAAATAGGGGTTTGTGTGAATTTGTTGCGATTTCCATTGCACAATCAATGCTTGATTGCAAAAATGTGTTGCATATTTCAATATTTGGGATAGTTCGCAAAAATGCGACATCAAAAATACCGTGGTGAGTAGGTCCATCTTCGCCGGTAAGTCCTGCTCTGTCAATAATAAAGCGAACTGGAAGCTCCTGAAGAGCAACATCATGAATTATTTGGTCGTAGGCTCTTTGTAAGAAAGTTGAATAAATGAAGCAGAATGGTTTTAATCCTATTTTTGCTTGCCCTGCGGCAAATGTTACTGCGTGTTGTTCTGCGATTCCAACATCGAAGAAACGCTTTGGAAATGAACTTGCAAAATCTTCCAATGCCGAACCTTGCTTCATTGCAGGGGTGATTGCGGTGATTTTTTCATCATTTTTTGCAATTTGTGTTAAAGAATTTGCAACATACCTACTAAAAGAGATTCCTTCAGATTTTGGTTGCATTCCTGTTTCGATATCAAACGGTTTTACTCCGTGATATTTATCATCCGCGTTTTCTGCTGGTTCATAACCTTTGCCTTTTTGTGTTATTACATGCAGTAATACAGGTTTTTTCGCATTTTTCTTGATGATCTCAAGAATTTCCACAAGTGATTTTACATCGTGTCCATTAACGGGACCAATATATTCAAAACCTAGTTCTTCGAAGAAGTTGCCTCCGCTAACAATACCTTTAAAGGCTTTGTATGATTGTGAACATAAATTAACAAACCTTTGCGGTAAGTTTGAAAGTAATTTTTTACTAACAGACTTAATGCCTTGATAGCCATGGCTCATGAAAAGCTTTGGAAGATATTTACTTATTGCCCCAGTTGGAGGGGAAATTGACATATCATTGTCGTTTAATATTGTAATGAATCTTTGGCTTGCGTGGTCAATGTTATTCATTGCTTCAAATGCCATACCTGCGGAAATTGCACCATCTCCTATGACTGAAATAGTAAAATCTTTGCTATTTTGAAGTTGTTTTGCGGAATCTACTCCAATTCCAAGTGAAACTGATGTGGAGCTGTGTCCTGCGAAAAAGTGATCGTGAATTGATTCTTTTGGATTTGTAAAACCAGAAAGACCACCAAATGAGCGAATTGTATGAAATTGCTCAACTCTTCCAGTTAAAATTTTATGTGCGTAGCTTTGGTGTCCGATATCCCAGATTATTGCATCACTTGGTGAATTAAAGCAATAATGAAGTGCGACTGTTAATTCAACAACGCCAAGGCTTGCACCCAAGTGCCCGCCAGTTTTTGAAACTTGTTCAATGATAAATTGACGAATTTCCTTTGAAAGTGGTTCAAGTTCCGCCTTCGAAAGGACTTTGATGTTTAAATCGTTAAGAACGCTGGGCATTATGGAGAACAATATGATTGACCACCAAAATATGAAAAAAAGAAAAAGCAAATGATTTTTTTATAGGATTTTTATCGATCATCAAATTTACTTGCATTTTAAAAACTTAAATATTACGCCATTTTCAGTGGAAATGTGTAACAATTTTAGGGAAAGATGATGAAAAAAATTAGAGTTGGCCAACTTGGCTTCGGTAAAACTGGAAGAGCAGTTTCTTCCGTTCTTCTTGAATCTGATAAAGTTGAATTGAAGTGGGTTTTACGCAAATCAAAACAGCTCGAATATAGATCCGTTGGTGAGTTTCTTGGAATTGCATCCAGCAATCAAGATAATCAAGGCTTGATTTACTCCGCACAGGCTTATAGTGCCACTCAAATTCTTGATAAAATGCCCGTTGATGTCATTGTTGATTTTTCATCAGAAGATGGCGTTGATTATTATGGTGAGGAAATAAAAAAACGCTCAATAACACTAATTACAGCCATTTCTTCTTATTGCACAGAAAAAACACAGTATGTGAAGAATATTGCACAATATACGCGTGTTGTTTGTTCACCAAACATTACTCTTGGGGTTAATTTTTTAATGATGGCATCAAAAATTTTAAAAAAAATTGCACCTTACGCTGATGTCGAAATAATAGAAGAGCACTTCAAACAAAAGAAGGAGGTTTCTGGAACAGCAAAAATTTTAGCAAACGCACTTGATGTTCCACAAGATGCAATTAAATCCATTCGTGCTGGCGGAATTATTGGTGCACATGAAATATTATTTGGCTTTCCATATCAAATAGTCAGATTAAGACACGAATCAATTTCACGAGAAGCCTTTGGAAATGGTATAATTTTTGTTTTGGAAAACCTTCCAGATGTGCAATCTGGATTCTTCACAATGGAAGATTTATTACAACCACACTTTACTTTATAACAATTAAAATAATTCATATGAAAATTCTTACAGTATTTGCCCTTCAAGAAGAAACACAAGGGCTTTTTGACCAATCCTTTAATGATAATAAAATTATATATACAGGAGTTGGAAAGGTAAATGCGTCGTATCATTTAACCAAAGAAATTGGAATAAATCGCCCTGATATTATAATAAACATTGGCACCGCTGGGAGCAAAGTTTTTAATTATGGCGAAATAGTGTTATGTGAAAAATTTATTCAAAGAGATATGATCGCAACGGTTTTTGGCTATGAACCATTTGTGACCCCAAGCGATTCCATTCCACAAATTTTGGAATATCCATCGGGTTTTGTGAGGCATTTTGAAAATTATGGAATTTGCGGAACTGGTGACACATTTGAAACGAATATTGTAGGTGACGAACTTTACAATGTTGTTGATATGGAAGGATTTGCACTTGCAAAAGTTGCATTTTTGGAAAAAATTCCGTTTATTTGTATAAAATTTATTTCCGATGGAGCAGATAACAACGCCCCACAATCGTGGAGTGAATGCCTTGTTATTGGTGCAAAAAAAATGCGTGAAGCTTATGATGGCATCATAGAACGAATAAATGAATAATAATGAACTTATAAAATCCTTCATTGCAAGCATTGGAGTTGATAAATCCTTAAATACTACTACTTCATATGAAAGCGATTTAACACTTTTTCACAAATTTTTAGCAGAAAATAAAAAAAATTTTACTCAATGTACTGAAAATGATTTATCAGAGTACTTTTCTGAATATTTTTTGAAAGATAAATATGGTTTTATAAAAATTGCCGAAGCAACGAGTATTAGAAGGAAAATTTCCTGTTTTCGTTCATTTTTTGCGTTTTTACTTGAACAAAATATTATTTCACAAAATCCGATTTTGGAAATTGAAATTCCAAAAAAGTCGATAAATCTTCCATTTTACTTAACAAAAGAAGAGACGCAAAGCCTCTTTGTGTATACGAATTCAATCAACACAAAGGAAGGAATTCGAAGCAATGCAATATTGCATGTTTTATATTCCAGTGGTCTTCGAATTTCAGAGTGTATCACTCTTAAAATGAGCGATATTCTTGATTTAGACGGGAATATTCAAAAAAAAGTAATTGTTACTGGGAAGGGAAACAAGGAGCGGTTGATTTTTCTTGATAAAGAATCGCAGAAGGCTCTTGGGAAGTATCTTTTAATTCGTGAGGTATTTTGTAAAAATAAAAAAAATTTTTTTGTTTTTTGCTCTCAATCAAAAAGCGGATATGTGACTCGTGAAAGTGTTTTTATGAGTCTTCGCAAGATTACCCATACAGTCAACCTTTCTGAAAGGCTTTCCCCGCACAAGCTTCGTCATTCATTTGCAACGCATTTGTATCAAAATGGAATCGATCTTCGAATGCTTCAAACCCTTCTTGGACATTCTGACATTTCCACAACGGAAATTTATACGCACATAAAAGCGGAGGATATTAAAACCACAATTGAAAAATTTCATCCTATGTTTAATAAATAGCTTGAAAAACAAGAACAAAGGTTGTATTTATAACACACCTTGTGGAATTATCAAAATAATATGCTTCTTTCAATTGAAACTTGTTTCAACAAATGTTCCGTATGCTTTTATAGTGGCGGTAAATTTTACGAAAAAATTGACGAAACGAAGAATAATCACACCAATTCACTGCCAAATTTCACGGAAGAAATATTTCAAGAACACGGTGTAACAGTTCAAAATTTGAAAGGAATTATTGTAAATCATGGTCCTGGTTCATTTACTGGGATTCGTATTGGAATTGCTTTTGCCTTGGGTCTTTCAACTCCGTTTGATATTCCATTGTATGGCGTTTCAACGCTTGAAGCTCTTGTTTTAGATGATTCACCGCAGGAAATTGCTATCCGTGCAATTAAGGATACGGTATATTTTCAGGAGTTTGAATTTGGTGTGAAAAAAATGGAGGCAAGATCTATTGAAATTTCAGAAATTCCATATTGCCAAAATCTTAAAGTTGTTGGGTTTGAAAGTAATGATGTCATAACAAAAGTGATTAACGCAAAGTTATTAACGCAATATGAAACACCAAGTGCGAAGGTATTAATTGAAAGATTTCTCTTCAAAAAAACGGAAATTTATACAGAACCGCTTTATATTCGCCCCGTTAATGCCGTTATTGGTGCAATTAAAAATATTAAGCAATGAAAGTTTTTTACTTTGATATCAACCACTTTCCCGATATTTTCACTAACAATAATGTTCAAAATCTTTGCATTGGAAAGTTTGACGGCATTCACAAAGGGCATGAAACTTTGATTACACAGGAAAAATCGAGTATTTTAACATTCAGACCACTGCCGTATGTTTTTTTTGGTGTAAAGGAGAATTTGGTTTATACAGAAGCGGAAAAGAAAAAAATATTTGAAAATTTGGGCGTTGAAAATGTTCTTTGTATACAATTTGATGAAAATCTTGCAAATTGTTCTGGGGAGGAATTTCTTCAAAAAATTGGAAAAATTACGCAAAAAATAACCGTTGGGAAGGATTTTCGTTTTGGTAAAAACCGCACACACGGCGTTGAGGAAATAATAAAATTTGGTATTAAACTTAATGCTATTGAACCAATTACTGGAAATTTTGGTAAAATTAGTTCATCTTTCTTAAAAAATTGCATTAAAAATGGAAATTTTATAGAGTATCGCGACATTTCAAATATCCCATTCCATTTAACGAGTACAGTATTATTTGGTGAAAAAATTGCAAGTGAAATCCTGAAAACCCCAACCATGAATATGGTTTTTCCTGAAAATAAAATCACACCACCATTTGGTGTTTATGCAACACAAACGGAAATTAATGGGATGCAATACAACTCAATTTCAAATTTTGGTGTAAAGCCTACATTTTGTCAAAATAATATGCCAATTTTAGAAACGCATATATTTAATTTCTCGCAGAATGTTTATAATATGGAAGCAAAAGTGTCATTTTTAGAAAAAATTCGCGAAGAAAAAAAATTTAGTAACATAAATGAATTGCATTTTCAAATTATGCAAGATATGCAAGAGTGCAAAAAAGTTCACGAAATTTTATGAAAATTACTAAAGCTGATATTATGGCGATTTTAAAGGAAGATAAAGCTTTTGCTGATGTCACCACGAATTCGATAATCATTCAGAATAAATTGCAGAATTTTAGAATTATCTCTAAAAATATTAGTCCTTTTGTGTTGTGTGGAATTGATTGCATTTTCCAAGCTTTTGAATCAGTTATGGCAAAATATTCAATTGATGAAGTAAAAAAAGATGGCAGCGTTATTGAATGCGGGCAAAATATTATTTCAGGAAGGGCGTCTGTTAAGGAATTGTTACAAATTGAACGATCGTGTTTGAATCTTATTCAACACCTAAGCGGGATTTCAACCAAGACTAATTTATTTGTTCAAGCGTTAAATAATCCGCGAATAAAAATTCTTGATACACGCAAAACTATTCCATTTATTCGTAAATTGCAAAAGTATGCCGTTACAATTGGTGGAGGTTTTAACCACAGAATGAACCTTGCACAAATGGTTATGATTAAAGATAACCATATAATGGCGGCAGGAAGCATTTCTGAGGCAGTTCGCCTTGTGAAAAAGAGTCAGCTATCGATGCAAATTGAAGTTGAATGTGAGACAATTCAGCAGGTTTTTGAAGCAATTGAAGCAAAGGTTGATATCATTATGTTGGATAATATGTCCTGTTTGGAAGTTGCCAATGCAAGTGCGATTATTCGCGAGAAATCAGATATTAAAATTGAGGTTTCTGGAGGAATTAATATTGCAAATATTGCACAATATCGTGAACTTGATGTTGATTATATTTCAATTGGAGCTTTAACCCATTCCATAAATGCCGTTGATATTTCTATGGATTTTTTAGTCTAATTTAATTTTTTGCGACTTCTTCGTTATATTTTATCACCCAGTTTGTCTCTTCTTTGGTTAACATTTGAAAATTGATTGATTTTTCTTGAATTGGAACGAGCGTGATTGTTTTGAAGTATATACCACCGTCAGAATTTTCACAAACCAATAGTAGATTTTCAATTCTTATGCCAAATTTTCCCTCAAAATAGCAACCTGGTTCGTTTGAAATAACCATACCAGATTTGAATTTTAAATTGCTTTGGGCACTAATGCCAGCACCATATTCATGAACGGAAAGAAATGCACCAACGCCGTGTCCCGTCCCGTGATTATAATCATAGCCTTCTTTCAAAAGTGGTTTTCGTGCAAGTGCATCGATTTCACACGAAAGTGTTTCACTTGTAAGCGTTGCCATTGCGACGGCAATGTGTCCTTTTAAAACAAGTGTGAACCATTTTTTATATTCTTCAGGTGGAGTTTCTCCAAGGAAAACTGTTCGGGTAACATCAGTTGTTCCAAGAATTTGTTTATTTGCAGATTTATCAATATACTGCCCGCCGCTATCAAGTAAAATTATTGAATTTTCCTTTAGGATTTTGGAATTTTCCTTTGCATTATAATGAACTATTGCTCCATTTTCATTACATCCACAAATTGTTGCAAATGATGGAGTTTGAAAATATTGGCTTTTTTGTCTTACCTTTAAAAGGTTTTCACCAATTTGAAACTCACTTAATCCGATATAATTGTGTTCAAGATTTTTAAGAAATTCAGTCAGAATTTTACCGTCAATTTTGTGTGCGTTTACTACTCCATCAATTTCACTCTGATTTTTTTTTGCTTTAAGTTCTGTAATTAAGCAACTATAATAAGTTTTAACGATGTTAAGTTCGTGAAAGTCAAAGTAGTTAATTGAGTATTCTATGAAGATATGTCCATTGATTTTCTCGAAATCTGGGTTTAAAATATAACTATTTTGTGTAATAAAAAGTGTAGTTTTATAAATTGGAGTAAAATCTTCATCATTACCACGAATATTCAGCAGCCAACAGACATTTTGCGGATTTGTTACTAAAAAGCCGACTTTTCCCGTTTCTTTGAGGTGATTTTGTACGAGCTCAATCTTTTCAATCAAAGATTTACCTGTAAGTTTTTCTGAAATTGGGTAAAATCCTCCGCGATTTTTAAATTTGGATTTCAAAAAGTAATCATCATGAATCAACTTGAGTTCTGGATTGGAATTTTTAAGTTTTGTTGCAAATTCAATTGTGATTAATCGATAATTTAACGCAATTTGTGAAAAGTTTTTCTGCGACAAGATTTCAAAAAAGTTTTTTATATCAATAATTTCAAAACATGGGAGTATTTCATCGCTTACTTGCAATAAATATCTTCCATCTGTGAAAAATAAACATTCGTGTTGAGTAATAATCGCACAACCGTTAGACCCCGTGAATCCAGTGTATTGAAATAAAAGATTGCAATCTGGGCTTGAATATTCACTAATGTATTCATCGTTTGTATTAAGAAAAATTCCATCAATTTTTGAAGATGTAATGTATCGACGCAATGACGAAAGTTTGTTCAAATAATAATTATATTCCATATTCCAGTAAATTTTCAATTGTAATAAGTTTCTTTTCGCCAGTTTTGCGATTTTGAACCTCAACGGAATTTGTTTCCAGCGTTTTTTTTGAAACGATAATTTGTGTTGGAATGCCTAGAAGTTCTGCCTTTAAAAACTTTGCTCCAGTGTAGTCGTCCGTGTCGTCATAAAGTATCTCGCACTTTAGTGATGAAAAAATTACTTCACATTTATTCACAACTTCAATATCCTTTGGGTTAATATTCAGCAGAATTACTTCAAATGGTGCAATTGCCTTGTTCCAGATAATTCCCTTTTCATCATTATTTGCTTCAATAAATGCGGCAATTAATCTTCCAACACCAATTCCATAAGATCCCATATAAGCATACTCAAGCTTTCCTTCTTTCGTTTGAAATTGAACATTAAATGGAATGGAATATTTTTGCCCGAAATAGAAAATATGCCCAACTTCAATACCGCGAGTGCGAATTACATTTGCCGGAGCTTCGCTTTCAATGAATTTTTCTTCGGTAACGGCATAATATTTTGAAATTTCGCCGCGTAAATTTTCAATATTTTCCCCAGACTTCACGCGTTCCATAACGTTTTCAAGACCCTTTTCGTAAATAACTTCACTTTCACCCGATTGTGCCAGAACCAAAAATTCGTGGCTTAAATCTCCGCCAATTTCTCCCGTATCCGCCTTCATTGGAATTGCTGTCAATCCCATTCTGGCGAAAATTTTCAAATATGCTTCGTAATGGCGGTTGTAGTTTTCTTCGGCCTTTACTTCTGTTTCATCAAAGGAATAGGCGTCCATCATGAGGAATTCTCTTGCTCTCATGACGCCAAAGCGTGGGCGAATTTCATCGCGAAATTTCCACTGAATGTTGTGAAGTGAAAGCGGGAGATTTTTGTAGGATTTGATATCCGAACCTGCGATGAATGTCATGACTTCTTCGGCCGTTGGTCCGTATATTAGTGTTTTGCCGTGGCGGTCTTGCACTTTTAAAGTCTCCTTTCCACAGTAAGAACCACGACCTGATTGATCCCACAATTCTTGCGGTTGCATTGTTGGAAGAATAACTTCGTGGCAGTTTATTTTTGCAAGTTCCTCGCGAACAATATTTGAAACTTTATGCAAAACTCTCATTCCAAGCGGAAGCCAAGCGTAAAGCCCTGATGACACTTGTTTAATTAGCCCCGCTTTAAGCATTAACTGATGGGAAGTGAGGACGACATCCTTTGAAAGATCTTTTTTCGTTGGGATAAAATAGGTTGAAAGGCGAGTTGACATACATTTTATTAGATAATATAAGCCGTTTTGAGCAATTGTGGAAAAATCAAGAAATTTTATTTGCAATGCGGGGAAAAGTATGCTATTATTTAGTATAATTATTTTATATTTTATGCAGTCAAGCTCAAGAATTAACTTTTTAGATAAGCCCAAAATACGCATTGTTGTTCTTGCTTCAGGGTGGAACAAAACACAAGAATATGATAATGCACTTGTAAAAAAGTTTATTGAAGATGGATACGTAGTTGATGTGGTGAGTTATGATAATAAAAGCGAGAATATCGACCAGAATATGTCCATTGGTATACCATATTATTATGTCGTTGATGGGAGTGAAAAAAAAGAAATAATTACAAGAGGTTTATTAGATGACGACAAAGCGACAATAAAAATAGCAAGAAAAGTAGAAAATTTACTTGATGACGAAAAAAATACAATAAAACAGTCAATCAAAGATGAACTTGAGAACACGAAAAATAATTATACACACACTGTGTATATCAATGGTTTTGGGGATGATGATCAGGATATTTACGACGCAAACAAAGATATATTCACAACAACACAAGACCGCACTTGCCTTAATTGGTGCACTTGTTGTAGGGCTCCTGAAATATCTAGTGACAAACTAAGCGAAAAAACTCCTTCCAGTGGTATGCCATTTCAGAAAATTACAGATTCTTGTTATATTAAATACAATACATTGAATAATCAATATGAAAACGCTCTAACTCATGCTCCTTACAATGGAGAAGTGCCAATTCAATACAGTAACGATGTTAATGAAATTCTTGCCAATAAAAAACACAATGCAGATTTTTCACCATCACTTGTTGAGTCAATTTGCGGGAAAATCAAACAGCAAGAACAACAAAATGTTTCGCAATTTAACATGAGTAACGATATATTTGATTATAATAAACATCAACCTAATATAGCGGTAGTGGAGCAGGAAAATCAAAGCCAAGGTTGGTTTCACAAAACAGTCGGCATTCCTTTCCGTGATTATATTTTATGTTGTGCAACATCTCACAATGTGGAAAATAATAGTGAACTAAGTTTAATGAGATAAATTTATGAAATTAAAAATATTTTGATATCGTAAGAACTTCGGCGGGTTTAAGTGAGGCACCACCGACCAATGCTCCACCTGCCTTTGTTTGTGCAATGTTTTCAATGTTTTTTGCTGAAACGGATCCGCCGTAAAGCGTTATTTTAACACAATATTCTTCTTTTAGCCAATGAATGACATCATCAATTTCATCATTTTGAGGAATAAATCCCGTTCCAATTGCCCAAACTGGTTCGTATGCAACAATACAATTTTTTGTAAAAACGGACATTTGGTTTTTCAAAACGACATATTCCTGTTTATTTGCGCGTTCAAGGGAATTTTCACCAATGCAAAGAACGGGAGCTATTCCGTATTTTATAAGGTTTTCAATTTTTTTTGCAATAATTTCATTTGTTTCACCAAGGTAGTGCCTACGTTCGGAATGCCCGACTAAACAATATTGCACACCAATTTCTGCAAGCATTTGAGCCGTTATTTCACCAGTATAAGCACCATTTTCAAAATATGACACATTCTGTGCACCTAATTTGAATTTAGATTTATCAATAAGATATAGCAAGTGTAAAGGCGAGAAAATTCCAATATCTTGGTTTTGAATATCCAATTGGTTGATTTCTTCCACCAATTCTTTTGTGCCATTTGCTTTCCAATTGAATAAAATCATTCTTGCTAAATAAATCTTTGGCCTGCAATAAAAGTAGATATTAACTTTGTCAAATATTTTTACAATGGAAAGAAATGTATGTTATAACTGTGATAACAAGGTGATAGGTTTTGTCTTTGGAAATGGAACTTTACCGGAATTATTACTTGAAGAGTGCCAAAATTCAGTTTGTGCGTTGATTCAATCAATGCCAAAAAATATTGAACTTGCAAGCAAGTTCGAAAGTTTTGAAATTACTGACATTCGCAATATTTTTGCATTCTTTAGAAATAATGGAGTTACGCACATTTGTTTTGCCGGAGGTGTGAAAAAACCAAAAATTTCACTTAAACTATTGAATTTTCAAACGATTTCTTTGCTTTTTCACCTCCTAATTCTTCCACACAAAGGTGATAATATGCTTTTGAATAAAATAATTTCATTTGTAAAGTCTAAGGGTTTTGGAATCATTTCCGCAACGGAAATTATACCAAAATTACTTGTCAAAGAAGGTTGTTTAACAAAAACGCAACCAACAAATGAACAACTTAAATCGATTATATTGGGTCAGAAATTTCTTGAAGATATTTCAAAATATGATATTT
>CAMAVJ010000010.1 GCA_945861725.1 Rickettsia typhi | reverse complement strand
AAGTATGATTTGTAAGTGCAACCCTCATTTTAACGTATTAAAAGCAGTTTTGACAAATTGACATAAACTTTATTGGTTTTTTCATAGGTGGCGGAATGTGAAAAATATTGAGAATTTATATGAATTGTAAAAAAGTTTTTGCGGGAGGTGGATTTTACTTTATTACCAATTTACTACTATATGTTCCGTATTTTCTATAACAATGCTATTATCATCTTGAGTCATGACATAATCATTGTTATGCTTGAGACTTGGTATATACCTTGCAACCTCTTTATAAATTTCATCAATCTTTGATTGTTTTTGCTCTGTTGATAAACTTTCTATCCATTCTCTCATTAATCTTACTTTTGCCTCGCCCTTAGTTTCATCCTTATTTTGAGTTACATTGTAGCCTAAGTATGTTTCTAAATCACAATCAAAGCCATGTGCTTTAATGGAGAATAGTGCGTGATTATCTGCTTCTGTATTAGGCTTGTTATCCTTATCATACAATGCAAAAGTCTGAATACCAAAATTGCTATATACACTGTATAAGCTTTTTATTTTTGATTTACGTGTTGCATTTATAATGGAAATATTCAATTCATCAATACCTGTATTATTTTTGCATTCAATAATATACTTTAGAAATAGATAATCACTAAAACCCTCAACTATGCAAACTATATCAGCAAAGAAAGCATTATTGAAAGATATCTTGTTATTCTCAATATCATTATCGCAATCATTGTTGAAAACGACTTTATTAAACTTATGAGATTTGGTTCCATTTTTCCCATCAATATAAAATCTATGTATTTGTTCAGAATTTTCATAAGACAAAAACTCGGATGAGTGCGTGATATAGAAAATTTGAATCCCTTCCGATATACATACGCCATTTTCATCAATAATTGGTTCTGATAGCTTTTTCAGTGTATTGTATAGACTTTTTTTCGCATGAGGATGAAGGTAAAGCTCTGGTTCATCTATAAAAATCGGATTATTATCTGTACCTCTATGAGTTGCTAATGCCCTTAAGCAAGCAATGATAAAGGAATTCTGGATTCCGCTTCCTTCGTTGACAAGATTGATTTTTTGTTCATTTTTATTGGTATAAAACTCCAAGCCTTTTAGAAAATGCTTGATATCATATATTTCTGAATCTGCTTCAATTTTACGTCCAATTTGGCTTGAAAGTTCATTTGTAACGGTATCCAAGAACTCTGAAAATTTCGAGTTTTGCTTAAGTTGTTCTTTTGCACTTTGCATTAATTTGTGAAATGCTTCCAACTCTTTTCCAAAGAAACTCTCATTGTAAAAATGCTTACCAAGTAAACTCCATCCATTGGTTGGCATAATGGATTTAATAGTTCTGTCGGACGATAGAAAGTTGATTTTTATTTTGTCTCTAGTTTCATTGCTTGCCGCCTTATTGTTATATGTAAAATGATAACTTTCTTTTGAGGTATCAAATTTAAAACACCCACATGACGTTTGCACTTCAATGAAACACTCTTTTTCCTTGCCTTCAATATACCATTCTTTGTTGCAGGTATTTAGTGAGGGATAGCTACCGTCGCCTATTAAAAAATTTACCGCATCAAACACCGCACTCTTTCCAGTTCCATTTTTACCAATAAAGGCATTAATTAAACCATTGCCGTTTTCACCATCATTACAGTTGATTTCAATTTCTTGAATGCTTTTGAAATTTTTGATTGTGATTTTGCTGATTTTCATAATGCCTATCTGACAACATCATTAAAAATCTCGTTCCATTGCACCTTATGTTCATACTTAATAGCCTTATCAATTTCCACTAAGGAAACATAAAGTTCTACGAAATTTGATGTATCATTTAGTAAGCGTAGGTAATACTTTAAAGTATCAATAATACCATTTACAATAACTTGGCAACCGTGTGAGATTTTGATTTTTTGTACTATATCGTTAATAGTCTCTGTCTCCAGTCCATCAGGTTTGATATTTGAAAGGATATAGTATCTTTGAATTTTCGTAACTCTGAATTTATCAAAGGCAAGTTGCACAACATCTTTTGTAATAGGTCTATTCCATTTTACCTCAACGCCCTCAAGTATATCGCCGTTTGCATCAAAAATCTCAATATCACCAACTGCGCCACTTTGTAAATCGGATGATGTATGGCTTTCTAGCTTGGCAAGTTTACAGGAGTTAAATCTTTTTACCTCTTCAATAAGGCATTGATATACTGCATGAATGGCTAAAACTGGTAAACGACTAGCTCCCGAACCTTCCTTATATTTATAAGAGAAATGCTTCTCAAGTATATTGATAGCATTAGCAATCGTTATTTCTCTAGGTCTAACAAGCTTGATAGTTTTCTTTTCTCTTTGAGTAAGAAGCTGTTTAAAGATATATCTTAACATTGCGTTGGGTGAAGCCTGTCTAACTTCCAGCTCATCAAGAGTTAATAAAAATGCTTCTGCTAATTCTTTAGGAGAGATTTTGCCTTTATAATCAAGAGTGTAAGGATAAGGCTGTTCAAGCGAACGTGTAAGCCAGCCACTTTCTGACATTGAAGGAAATTCGTGTTTACGTAAGAATGGAGTAATAAATCTTGAGTCAAAGCTTCTGCCAGAATAACCGTTTGGCATATTAGATTGGTGGTATCTAATGTCTTGTGTTGGATGGAAGTGTTTTATAAGCTAAGCTTGTGATTAAAACGGTTAATAGTCCCTTACTACGTTCTGAGTTATCAAGGATAACGTCTAACATAGTTTTTACATTATCGCCAATTCCTACTATCCCTTCACTATTTTTAACATTTTCTAAAATTGCATCCAATTCTTTTTCGTACTCCATAAACAAGATAATAACTTACAGTAATTGATTTAATACGGCTTCCCCAATAGCCTTAATCTTTGGTACACATACAGAATTACCGACTTGCTTATAAAGTTCAGAAATAGATGAGGTAAGTTTATAATTGCTAGGAAAGCCCATAACTTTAAAGCATTCTTTGATTGTGAGCTTTCTTACTCTTCCGTCATCAAGTAATATCCAATATCTTCCAGAAGTTTCTTGAGAGGCTAAAGTTGGATGTGTGCCATCTATTGAGTATATTCTATTTGGCTGTTTGTGAACCCGTGATAAATGTTCCGTTCCTTCCCTAACTCCATTAATCCTGATTTTCTTATTCCTATAACCACAGAAAATTAAACCACTTGCTTGTTTGACTGGTTTGTCTATTATTGTATATTCCTCCTTGCTAAGAAATTCAAAATCACCTTCAGAGTCAAGTATATCTCTAATTTTAATAGAGGAAGACTTTGCTACTTTTGTGAAATCAAACTTTTTGTTTAATCCGCCTATGATAATGAGTCTTTCTCTGTTTTGTGGCAAGTTGAAGTCTTTAGCATTAAGGACTTTGTAATTTACTTCATACCCAATATCCTTAAGACTTGAGACGATGTATTCTAATGTCTTGCCTTCATTGTGGTGAACAAGGTGTTTAACATTTTCCAGTAAAACTACTTGTGGTTTCAGATGCTTTATAATATTGAATAGAGGTTCAATAACTCCAGCCCGCTCATCCTTCATCCCCATTTTTTTACCAGAGATACTAAACGGCTGACATGGAAAACCTGCACATAAAACATCACATTGCGGTATATCTGAAGGATTGATAGCTTTAATATCTCCAGCAGGTAAATCCCCAAAGTTTTCTTTATACATCTTTTGGCAATGCTCATTAATCTCACATGAAAACAAACACTTTCCACCAATTGAGTCTAATGCCATTCTAAAACCCCCAATTCCTGCGAACAAATCAATAAAGGTAAATTTATGCTGAGGTTGCGCTACAACCTGCGGTTTTCTTTTGTTCACTTGAGAGGCTTTTATTATAACGCTTTCAAAAATATCGTTAATTTGCTTTTGTTTTTGTAGTACGCTCATAATTTTGAAAAATAATTATTCATAACCTCACTGTTCTTTAGCTTATCCATCATCGTCCATGCGGTTTTTTGAGTAACACCAAGCTCTTTGCCGAGCTGTATGCTTGAAATATCGGATGACTTCAAAAGAATTCGTATCGCTTTGAACCACTTCACGAGTGATAGTCTGCTGTGTTCAAAAATAGAACCGACTTTTACCGAGAAAATCTTTTTACACTCCTTGCATTTGAACCGCTCGCCGTCTTTAAATTCGCAAATGCTATGGCTTTGACAAAACGGACACTCAACGCCGTTTTTCCAGCGAAGAGCTTTGAAGTAGTGCGTGCATTGTTGTTCGTTGCTAAGGTCGTAGTTCATATTGTTAAAAGACTGATAACTTTATTAGAAATTTCGCTGCAACGCTTCTGAAGAGCTTCAACGTCAAACCCCTTATTATCTTTACAAATCTCGGATAATCTTGTTGTAATGGCAAATGTTGTCATTCCTTCAGTTCCACCCCTACCTTGATATATATAAAGTTTATGTTCATTCGCCTTATTGCTAGCTTTAATATTTAATGTATCCTCTAGTAGAGTTAGATTGCCTAAGGAATTTAGATATTTAGCATCAAATTCCATAAAATCAATGGCTGGATAATAGCTTTGTCTATCATTGCCGCTTTGAGGAATAATGTGTTCAATATGATTTCCTTCTAACTTTATAAAAGTTATGTTTCCACTGTCAGACATAGCATAATTAACAAGCATCAAAAGTGGTTTGAGCCATTTCTTGCTATATAGGTTTGAATCCGTCAAATTCAGCTGTACCATATTAATGTAGTCATGAGAATATTCTTTGCAAATGTTTGCTACCAGCTCCTCTTTAATTTCATTTATATTTTTTCTTATAGGCGTATCTTTTGTACCAAACTTCATACCACCTACATACTCAATCAGTTTAAAAGATTGTTGCTTAATTGTATTTCCATCCCCGCCAAGAATCCAATGTACATAATAATATGAACAAAGTAATTTTGCCAATTCATCATATTGCTTAAAATTATGTTTCCTCGCTGCAGCAAGAATGCAACGCCAGTACCTTCCCATTCCACCAAGTAAATAGTTCATTGATAGCGTGTACTGGTCTATGTTGTTTTGGGTATCTGGCAAAAGGGATACAAACTCCTTAATATCAAGTATTAAATTCCAGCCACTCTCTTTGTAACATTTCCCTAGTATATCGTCCTCAAAGCTTTTGGTAACAGATGTTTTTGGGTTGGAACTATAAAAATAATATTGATACAATATTAGCATATCAGTCATGCTAATTACCTTGTCATCACATATTTTTTTTAAATCATTCCATTCTTTATTTAAGTCACTGCGAAGCGATTCCTTAGTATGATATAGTATATTAGCTTTGATTATATCTGATGCTTCAAGGTCAAGCCCCCGATCGTTAATAACCTTAAATAACTCTATTGCGGTATTGACATTTTGCGTCTCAATTAAAATGAGATAAATATCGTTAAATATGTAATTAATGAAGTTTTGAAACGACAAAGGTTGTTGTTCATTATTTTTTGGAAATAGGTCATCAAGTTTCGTTATAATTGTATTAACGGCATTCTCGTATTTAATTTTTGAATTAGACTCCTTTTCAAGTTCCCTCTTGATGTCTTTTTGATTTTTCTTTTGAGCAAAGTACTCCAGAATAGAATTAAATTTATCTTTATTAGCTTTAATAACGGAAATTTCAAAATCTGCTAATTCCTGCGGGTGCATCCTTGTAGCACGCTCCATTCCATCAGCTTGCACATACTTAGATATAGCGTCCTTCGTAATGTTTCGCACAATGCCACCTTTATTTACAACAAGCAAATTACCATAATACTCACTAACAACTTTAGCTAAAATAATGAATGTCGTGAGTCTCTGCTGCCCATCAACAACTTCATATAAATCATCGTTACCTTTAGAAACGATAATTGAACCCATAAAGTATGGTATGCGTGTATTATCGTCGTATCTTGTGTAAATATCATCAAGGAATGTCAAAATTTCTTCACTTTGCCATGAATATGGTCTCTGATAGTCGGCTATCTTGTAAAATCTTCCTGTAAGTAATTTATCAATATTCTCTTGTGCGGGAATAAAAAATTCGTTAGCCATATTTGTAAATTTTTAATAATTTGTTTTACTATCTGTATCAGGTTAAATATGTATATAATAAAAAGCAACAAGTATTTTTAAGAACATGTGTTCTTAAAATTATGCCGCCAAGAATATGCGCGGTCTATTGATACTCTCTACAATATCATTGGCATACGTTCTAAACCCATCTACTCGGGGGAGCCAGTCAGAACAGCTGGCTAAATTCACTAGTATGTCGAACGGTTTTCTCAAGGTGTAGACTAGCTTTTTGCCTGTTAGAGTGATGTCCGAAAGGACAAAATCTATCAAACTTCTTCGTTCGGACAAAGTACCATATTCAAATAAATCATAAGCATCGGAAGCAACCTGAAACACAGTAATAGCAAGGGCTTTGAAGCCTTCATCGGATACATCGTGCATAGCAATCTCCGTTCTAAGATTTGCTATCTCTTTTTCAACTGCTGTTCTTCTTCTGTTAAACCTATCCTTCGTTATACTACTTCTTTCTGATTCAGACTCCATGTCAAGAAGATTGTCTATTTTATCTTCTGCAATTTTTAGCTGCCTTCTTAACAAGACCATTTTTTCTTCGTGGTATTCTTTTTCAGCATTGCAGGAGTTTTCCAAATGCTCCTTAACCTCTTCAAGCATTTCCTTTGGTATTTGCATTGATTTAAACACGCCGCCGATTTCTGCTAAAATATCAGCTTCATTAACCCAAACCTTCTTTGAACTGCTTTCGGGATTATATACTATGTAATAGGTAACTTTCGTGTGTCTTTTATCCTTTCGGTCTGGCGAGGCTACTCTGCCAGTTGTACCACATTTTATCATATTCCTAAACAAGAACTCTTTCTCGTGATTCTTTGCTGTTTGTATAGCCTTCTCTCTATTGTTTTTCTTACTTCTTGCCTCTGTTACTTTTTGGCAAGCATCAAAAAGCTCTTTTGAAATTAACTTTTCATATTTGTGCTTATAGAATTTTTTATATGTCTCAACATACATCTCGCCATAGTAAAAAGGATTTTTCAATAGACAGCTAATTACATTTTTTGTAATCGGTTTTGCTTCATTTTTAGAAAAGAAGTTATTCGTTAAATTGTTATCTTTGGCGAATTTTTCAAGGTCTCCAAGTGATGTATTGCCAAGTGAATACATCTCAAACATTTTTTTAATCAAATGACTTCTTGCTTTGTCAACTATAACTTCCGATTTATCACCTTCGCCTCTTACGTTCAAATATCCTAGCGGAGCTTTTTGAATACACTCACCACTATTAAGCTTATGCAGAATGCTTCGTTTGACATTGTCGGATATTGCATCAGTGTAGGCGTTAGCAAAGACTACAGCCATTCTATAGAATGCCTTTTGTGCGGAGTTTGAATCGTTATCAAGTTTGCCTATATCAAGGAAGTGTAAGCACAGTTTATTAGCATTTACCAGTTGGTCAATTTTTGGAACATCAAGAATGCTTCGTTGAAGTCTATCGACTTTATCTGAAACTAGGGCAACTTTTGTTTTTTGCTCCCTTATAAATTGCAAACACTTATTAAATTCAGGGCGCTCGCCTTTTGTTGAACTTTCAACAATGCTATATTCCTTGATAATTATTAAGTCATTTTTCTTACAATATTCTCTCATTTTTACAAGTTGTGCATCAATTGAATGTCCATCTTGTTCTTGTTCTTGAGTTGATACTCTTGCAAATATTACTGCTTTCATAGTATTTTATTAATTATGATTATACCCAATTGGGTTGTATGTATTTAGAGCTTGTTTCCAAAATTTTTCCCTCTGTATCACAAACTCATCTGGAGTTTTGTTTGTAAAATATTCTAGCAATACAAATCTGAAAAACTTTTTAAAATGCTCTTCGCCAACGTGTTTGTGTAAATCGTCAAGACCTTTATTACCACCCGTAAATCCGTATACATAATTGCTCCATCTGCTCCAAATGCCAAATTCACCATAAGCAGAACCGATATACTTTTTATTACTACTATCATCAACTAGAAGATAGACCCCTTTAAGGTTTTCTAAGATGGATTTCCACTGAGGATTTACATTTTTAATAACGGTATTTATGTGTTCAAATTTTTCGTTAATCTTATCAAGTCCTGGAAATGTTTTGCACGTCATTGGTTCTGACAAAATTTCGTGAACTATGGCATTGTTGTAAAACACGCTATCAAATAAATATGATGCAATTCGAGAGGGTCTGCGATAATTAATTTTTAACCTTCCAATTAAATTCTCAAACATTTCAATTCTTTTACATTTGTACGAAGTATCAAATCGCTCAACAATTTCGTAAACTCCTGTGAATAGGTGAATATTAATACCTTCATAATATACCTGAGCGAAGGACAAAATGTAGTTTCGTGAAAATTTTTCTCTTTTTACAGCACTATTATCTTCTTTCAAATTCCCTTTCCATTCTTGCCAGCCTAAATATTCATCTTCATTACGCCAAAATACATTTAATGGGTGTTCGGATAATTGTGCGGTTGTATCTATGCATGCCAAATGAACATTGTATTTATTTATCTCTTGGATTGGAATATTAAGAATGTCGTTAATCCTTATCATCTTATATAAAATTACTTTCACACAAGATATAAAGCACAATTCGTAAATTGCAAGACATTCCTACTCGCCTATTTTACTATGTATTAATTAGCTTCATCACGATTTATGCGCAACGCTCCAAAGTTTGCGAGTGAATGCTCTATTGCCAGCATATCAGCCATTACACCACTAACACAGACATCGTTTGGTATTGCATTAATTTCCCTTATTTCACTTCTAATTTTGGAAATCATGCTTGAACTCATTCCAAGTTCGTTTCGCAAGAAATCGTAACCATATTCATTTACATACCGCATAAAACCTTCCAAAGCTGCAAGTTTGTTGCCTTTTATACCTGGAGAAGCCTCTTTTATTCTGTTTATTACCGCAATTGTTTCCGTACTATCAAGGTCTTTATCTTCCGCAAAAAGCCCGCCGTTGAACTTTGCAATGCCAATTTCAGGGTTTCCGCCATCCATCGCTTGAAAGAGGAACTTGAGGCGGTTATATTTCCCCGGTACAAATTTATTGTTTAATGCTTCTAAAACTGCATCGTTATCCAAAGCTCCATTTTCACGGCAAAAGCGGATGAAAATTATGCGGTCAATCAGTTTTTGTGCTTTATACAGGTAAAAGTTGCGTCCATAGTGTTTTTCTTTGTTGAGTTCTAACAAATTATGCCAAATTTCTTCACGAAGTGTTGAGTAATGCTTGTAAAATCGTTTTTCAATTTCATCGCCTTTTTCGGTTGTATCAAGCGAGTGAATTGGCGATTGATTTGGTTTTTTGGTGAATAAGCGGTCTTTTTCAAGCAAGAAATGGAATTCTTTTTGTTTTTCTTCACTTTTTGCCAACTCTTCCATTGTAAAAGCGTGATATTTACCCGCATAACCTGCTTTGTACAGGCGGATTTCCTTAAAATTACTCACAATAACCCACTCTACACCTTGGTATTTTGAAACATAGCCAAAGGCTTGCTCAACTGGTGAGCGTTTGTCAGTTGCTCTATTTTGCTTTTTATCAATGTCGGTTTTTTGGTCTTTGAGTTCAATTACAACACGAACATCTTTGCCTTTTTCATTAAAAAATCCCAAAATTCCATCGGGTTTTTGCCCGTCAAGTTCTGTTTTTTCTTCTTTTTCAAGATTGGTTTCAGCCTCGCCTCGTTTGTAAGTATAGCCTAAAATATCGCCGAAAATATCGTTTAGGAAATCCGTTTGCAGCTGTTCCTCGTTTTTGGATGTGGTTAAAAGTAGTGCGTGCCAGCGAGTAAAAATTTCCGATTTTTGAGAACTCATGTTCTTAATTTGTGCGTGCAAGTGTTTTTGCAAGGCGGCATTGTCAAACAAACTACTCATACCTTCAACAATACACTTAACAATTTCAGCACCTCAAGCAGCTCTTCTTTTGAGGCAGTGCCTGCAAATTCTGCATTTCTTTCTTTCCAGTCTAGACTTTTAATACTATCGGCAAGGGCAACGCCGCCGATTTTATCGTTATTGATTTTTACTTCAAACGGATAACCTTTTGCTTTGCTTGTAATAGGAACGGCAAGAATAAGCCCGTGCTTATTATATTCCTGCGGCGATAAAACAAGTGCAGGTCTGCGTTTCATTATTTCTCTTCCTGCCTGTGGGTTAAAATCAAGCCAGATTAGGTCGCCTTTGGATGGAGTGTATTTCTTGTTCATACGCAATCACCAAACCTCCTCTCCAACTGCCGTCTCCTCAAACTCATCACCTGAATGTTTATTCTTACTTGTAATCTTCGAAAGCAAGGTAAGAAGGGTCATATCCTTAGAAAGGTCGAAAAATGGGTTTTCTAGCGATTCCAGTACGACTTTTTTTCCATCAAGTGAAATGTTGATTTGCGAACCATTATGCAAGCTTAGAGCCTCTTTGATTTTGCGTGGAATGCGTATCGCAAGGCTGTTTCCCCACTCTTTTATTTCTGTTTGAGCTACTAGCGTTGACATAGTTTTATCATTAATATTCAATATATAAAAGTATATCCGTGTATATCTAAAATGTCAAGCATTATTATCACGCTGACCAACATTCCCCAAAATTCTCTAAAAAGATTTTCATCAAGAGGGTTGCGGTGCTTTGTGAGTGGGAAATGCACTGGTTATTTTCTTCAAAAACATGAGAATTCTCATTTTGGTTAGAAATTTTATATGGTTTATACGCAATATAGAAGGGGTGTGATGAGAAGAAATGAGAAATTTTGATGGAAAAATGAGAAAATCTTAGAGTATTTTACTTTATTTTCAGCAGGAGGTATCTCAGTGAATAGTATTCCTCCGTTATGTTCTCCCGTATAGTATTCTTACCGTGTTACTCTCTATAAGCTATTGTAACGAGTTCTTTAGTGGTAGACGGTCGCCGAAGTGTTGTTATGCAATCTTATGAAGCCCTTCCCCTGAAAATACCCACGCCGAAATTTCAAGAACACGAGTTCTCAAAAATCTCTGACATAATTGACTAAAAAAGTTTTAAAAATCATATAAAATCATATTGACGTAAATTATTACATAAATCGTATATCTTATACAAAAGTGTAAAATTTTTTCATCAATGGTTTTGTGCGTGAATTTGTGGTCGTTTTTTATGAAATAATGCAAAATTGTCAATTTGACATAAACTTTTTGAGGTTTTATCTAATTTTTAATGTATTTTGCAACATTTCCTAAAATTGCTCACAATCTATTTTATTTTCAAATAGTTCGCGTCCGCTTCGCTTCTCTCTAAAAAAATTTTCATCAAGAGCCGTTCTGTGCAGTATACTCGAGAAACACATCGGACTTTTTCCTGAAAAACATGAGAATTCTCATTTTTATTTCAAAATTAACCCTCGTTTTACGCATTTTAAACGGGGGTTAATGAGAAAAAATAAGAAAATCTTGCCAGAAAATGAGAATTTTTTGTGCGGAATGTAATTTTTAAGCGCAACCCTTATTTTAACGCATTAAAAGCAGTTTTAACAAATTGACATAAACTTTGTTGGTTTTTTCATAGGTGTTGGAAAGTGGTAAAAATCAATGATTTATATGAATTGTTAAAAAGTTTTTGTGGGAGGGTTTTGATGTAAAATATATTTTTCTATTCCCTCTCTACTCTCTACCGTTATATCCTCCGCCGAAGTTTTGTTATTATAGTGTTAATGTAGGAAGCGGGGAAAGCTTCCTCTCTCTCGCCTCACGCCCTCGCCTAAACCTCAAGTTCTGTGCCTAGCCTCACCGCCCAAAGTTAGCGTAGGTTTTTAGAACACGTGTTCTTTACTTAATGAATTCCCTTCGGGATTTAATCATTGTTTTATTTATCTCTAATATACTCACCTAAAGTTTCGCACATTAGAGACGCTTTGGTGAGCGCGAACTTAAAAGTATCGCACTCACAATTAGGCTGCGCGGTTTAGTTTTGGGTATTCACAAGGTCTGTTTATGGTTGCTTTTGCTTCGTGGTAGTTTGTCCGCAACGCACCAAGGGCGGGGAGCCAATCACAGTTAGAGGTACTTTCTAACAGTAAATTGAATGGTTTCTTCAAGGTGTAGCCTAGTTTCTTGCCATCTAAAGTTAAGTTCGAATATAGTATATTTATCAACTCTCGTTTTTGGTTATTGTCTGCATTTAGGAATAAATTCATTGCATCGTGAGCTAGTTCAAAGATAGCCATTGCTGTGTCTTTGAAGGTTTCTTTATAATTGTTGTATGTAAAGAGTGTATTTTTGATTTGTACCATTTCCTGCTTTAGCAATCCATTCATTTCATTATATTGATTTTGTGTAATACTCTTCTTGTGAACACGGTCATTAAAATTATCATCCATTGCATCTTGAATATTTTGCTGTTGCTTCATAAGCTTTGTAAACCCCTTCTTGTCTTCACTTTGGTTTTTATGAATAAACTTCACAATATCATCCTTCATCAGCTTTAAAGCCTCATCTGGAATGTATATGCTTTTCATTAGCTCTACTATTTGCTTAGTAACAATCTCTTCCTTGGTGCGTTTACAATGCTCACAGTCCCCTTGTGATTTGGTTGGTCTCAAGTACATATATTCTCTTCCATTCTCTTTTGGTGTTAACTGTGGACTATAAACGCATTTACAATGCTTGCACGTTATTAGTCCGCTGTAGATAAACCCTTTCTCACTCTTTGGTGTTTTAATGTTGCTCCTTCTTTTGTCTTGTCTAAGTTCTTGACATTTATCAAATAGTTCCTTTGTGATTAGTGGTTCGTATGGATGTGGATAGAACTCTCCATCGTATTTCATTACTCCGTAGTAAAATGGATTTGATAGTAGTCTTTCTACGGTGCTGACGTGTGGTTTGATTTCCTTCAGTTTACTTGTTAGCCCTCTTTTAATTGCTCTGTTCAGAAGTTGCTTCATTGAATATAGACCTGTTGCATAATCTTCAAATATTCTTTTTACAATCGGACCTCTAACGGGGTCAATAAACACGTGAACAGGCTCTCTTTTATGTTTGTTTTGGGTGTTGTAGTATTTACGTTCTTTGTTCAGATATCCTATTGCTGTGTTATGACATATACTTCCATCTTCAAGTTTCTTATCAAAAACGGTGTCAACACGTTCACCAGTTCTGTTTGAGCTATCGTTGCCGATTAACGTTTCAAGACCGTATCTAAAAATATCGCTCGCACTTGAACGTTTATGCAACACAACATTATCCTTAAGAATATGAACTTGAATTTTTCCCTCTTTAAGTTTGAATTTTTCCCTCTTTAAGTAGATTCATAATACATCCCATAGCTTCAAAATCTCTGTGAAGTCTATCCGTGCAATGACAAATGATAGAGATTTTATCCTTTCTTTTCTTAATAAAATCAATCATCTGATAGAACTTGGGTCTATCTCCCATTGAACTTTCAACGATGCTGACTTTGTTTATTGGTGTAAGATGATTTTTGTCGCAGTATTTCTGACCAAGTTCTAACTGAGCATCTAGCGAGTGTCCATCTTCTTGTTTATCGGACGAAACTCTTGCGAAAATGATAGCTTGAGTGTAATGTTGTAGGGTTTTTGTATTCATAGAAATGATAATAAATTTATAATTTTACGTTAATTTTGAGATAAGTTTAAAGTCCCATTCTTTGATTTGCAAGGAATCGACTGGCTTTGCGAGGTCTTCATATGATTAAACTGCACAAGATTCTTCAAAGAGATTTGTTTGTGATAGCATTTTTCTATCCAAGTGAAACTTTGGGCTGGAGAAATATATTTCTATTTTCTCTCGCTTAATCATCTGTTCTATTACGAACTTCGTGTCTCCAAGGTCGTCAAAGAGCCTTCCTATATCGCTTGTTGCTATGATAATTTTGCCGTCAAGAGATATGATGTAGTCCAGCATCAACCTGACTTTCGCCGTGTGAAAGCGTTTATCGTTTGTTTCAACTGCGAAAGTTCTTATGACTAAATTGCTAAGTTTGTCATAACCATTCTGAGATTTCACGCCTCTTTCAATATCACTCACAAGGTTATGAAGGCTACTAGAGCCTTCATAATTGTTGGTTGCATCTTTCAGAGCATCTTTGTTTATAGTTTGTTGATATAAACTGATATCATAAAAGTTTGATTCATTGCCTAAGTTAAATTCTCGTGCAAAGATTACAACTGGAACGCCTTCAGCTTGCTCAAATTCTTTAGGTGTGCCTTTGTTTTGTGTGGAATAAACACATCCGTTTTTAATGTAGAAGTTCTCAGGAAGTTCAGGGTTTTGCCTTGTTTGATTTGGGTTTGCTATGTCTGTCATATAATTTTAAATTAATTAATAAATTGGTTGGTTATACTGTTGTGTCTTCATCATCTTCGTCCTCATCAAGAGCTTCCATAAGGAGTTCATCTTTAGTTTTTTCCTCTTCCGTCTCTATTATGATTTTCATATTCTTATACTTTTTATCCTCTTTTGTTGGTAGATATTCAAAGTCATCGGAATTGCTTTCTGCTAATTTAGCGTGTCCTTGGATGTTTTCACCATTTTCAAGACGCACTGCCTTAAAGTGGTGAACCACATCCTCAAGCCTTTTAAAAGCGTGCAGGAGGAATATTTGATTATGACTTTCAGATTCTAAAATGCTTCCAATATTGCCCTTCAACAGTTTATCAATCTGATTGTTGATGCTTGGAAACATCGTTCTAAAGCTTCTTTTACCATATTCTTTTATCAATTCAAAAGCTTTTGCATAAGCCATTGACTTCAGAGGCGATATTCCTTCAGCAAGAAAAATCTGCATAAGGTTATCCTTATGACTTGCAATAACCGTGTAGAGCATTGTTTTGATTTCCTGAAGATAAGCTGACATTACTTTCTTTGCAAGGCTCTCGTCGTAGACATCTGCAAAGGTAATAGCCTCTAAAACCTTTTCAGTATGCTTTTTGACAACAGTCCTGATTTTATAAGGCTTTGAAAGTCTAACCTCCATTCGCAAAATCTCGTGTTTACCGTATTCTGCTAGGAATTGCCTTTGAAGCTCTGCGTCCACCTCTTCGCTTCTTGATTTGCTGATATTAATGCCTTTCCTGAGGTCTTGCAGTTTATCGTAAAAGATTATCTCCTGACTTTTGTTGTAGAATCTTACCAAGTGTCCACCGTTTTTGTATTCCCTTTCTGCGATATCCGTTCTAAATGTTGTGTCAGTTTTTGCAATAAGGTTGATGATATTGACGGCAGATGCGTTAACTACATCCGTGAGAATGAAGTTCTTGCCGTAGTGAACCATTCTGACTTTGGCGTTTTTTACATCATCTGCGTTTACTTCAACACCCATGTCAAGCAAGACTTTTGATAGCTTTGCTATTACTGCAGGAAAATCTTTCCCAGTTACCTCCTCAAAATTATTACCAAACATTAACTTTGGAATGGAGAACTCGGCCGTGAACCTAATATCCCCATAAGACCTACTGAGCGTTAATTTTGGTTTATAAATTCCCTGCTTAGTTTCTTCTCCAGTTGGGTTTTGAATTGCTTTTATTATTGGAAAGTCTGAATAACCAGATAACACAACATTAGCATTCGGGTGGAATTTGTGATGTTCTATAACTTGAAAAGTGCCGTATTCAAAGGTTAGGAAAATTGTATCAATCATATAATTTGTAAAAAGTTAATAAGGTTAAATTAAAGGTAGTAAGGTAGACCGAGTTCATCGTAGTATGGAGTATCAATGTACCCCATGAGGATTTGTTCCTCTACGCTCAGAATCTCATCAACGATTCTGCTTGTTGAAATTGTTGAGAGTATCAATTCCTGTTTAGGTTTTTGAGCTTCTTTGAGCAATAAAGATTCCCTGAGGTCTTGTGTCATCTCTTCGTTTATTGTTTTATATTCAAAATCCATTTCATCCTTATGTTTCTTGAAATCCTCAACAATAAAACAGATTGATTTTATCTGTTCCTTAGTAAGTGTGTCAACAAACGTGATGAGAGTTGGATTTGCAATTGCATCACGATACACGGACACGTATTCAGAACCATTCATTTTCCTGATGAGAGTCTGCTCAATTGGTTTTTCCAATCCAGTCATTTTAATTTCACAGAGTTTCTCAAAAAACGCTATGAGATTTTTGGAAGCGTTCCTGATATCGCTATCAGAATACGGAATATCTTTTCTGATAAAAAGATTAGCAAGGTAGTCATCTAATTTTAGATGTTTTTTGGTTGAAAAGTCGGTCATACAGAACATTAATAAGTTAATTTTAATTAATGTGCGAGCCTGTAGCTCTGATGATTTTACCTCAAAACCGAAGAGGCATTTATTACTTTTTGTCTTCTGTTTTTTTGTAAAATACAAAATCGCAACACACTCGCACGTCTATATTAATGTATCGAGAGGTCAAAAACTTAACAGTTTTTGAAAATAAATATTAAATAAATTACTTGACAAGTGTTTTAACCAGTAAATACGCCACTTTACGAGAAAAATATTTTTTTATGATTTTGCCGAAAAATCATCAGCTTGAGGAAGTTTTAATCAAATTGGTGATTATTGAGAACTGGTATCATATTTTAGAGGAGTTTTGACAATCGTTTTTATGGAGTTTTTGTTGTTGTGAGTTTTTTTATCACCCTCAGATTTTCAATCATCTTTTTAGTGAGTTTCGTCCCTTCTGTCATTTTTACCTCAAAAGCAACTATGTCAAAACACTCCACAATATCACCTTCGTAAATATTTCCGTGTTGGTTGGTGTAGAGGAGTTTGGGGGCTTGAGTGTTGTCGTCTTTCATATTGGTTTTAGTAGGGTTTTCCAGTGTTTGCTCATTCTATCTATACCCATCCTTAGCCTCAAACAGAATATATATATATCCACTATGTACTCTATAACTTTTTACTGACAACTTTTTTATAAAATATAGGAGCTTAGGCTTTAGGACTTAAGGGGAAATTTGAAATCTCACCCTTGAAGTATTTGATAAACGCCGTAAGCAGTCCACAATATCGGTGTGCAAAACCCAAGGTAAAACCAAAATTGATGATAAACGCTCTTCCTTGCATGCCACATATACTTCATCCAAAGGAATATGTAGAGGGTGTCAAGGTTCATAAGCTGTCTTGAGTTTATTAGAAGGAGTGTATAACCGACTATTATTTTTAAGACTACTCCAAACCAAAACACTTTTGCAAAAGATATCTCACCACTTTTAACCTTTGCCGTGAAGCCGTATGTTATTTTATAGAGGAATGTTCCCTCTTGGAATAAGGGCTTTAGTGGTTTCTTTGTTTTGATTTTAGTTGTTTGAGTTTGCTCTGTGTTTTGAACTTGAGCTTGTTCGTTTTGATTGTTGTTCATATTGTTTCAAATTAATTCAATCCTATTTTGTGTGTTTTCATAAATTTACAAAATTACCTTGCTTCAGCTGCATATCTATACGTTATATAAGGATTTAATTTGACGTGGAACTCTTTGCCGTCATCTGATGTCTCTATTGAATAACCTATATTGGTATCATAACTAATACCTCCTTTGTCACTAACAGAAGTAACGACAGCATTACAACTATAAGCACCTTCATCGTTAAGAACAACGGTTTTTATCATATGAACACTGTGTGTAGCAAAAAGCATCGGATGTTCTTTTTGTATTTCTTCATCTGCAAGCATTTCTTTTATTGTCAGCTTCGTCTTTCCTTCTTTCCGATATAATGTTGAGTGAACATATTTTACTACCTCTGTCTGAAATAGCTCTTTAATTGATGCAATAACTCCTTCGTCTGCACACTTTGGAGCGTCTTTATCACATCCTGCTAATGAAAGGATTGCTATTGTTGAAATGATTGTTATTTTCTTTAACATATTGATTTGAAAAAATTGATGTAAATAATTGATATCTCGTAAAACCTATATAAACGCCTTTATAAGCTCTTTTATCTCTTCTTTGTGTTTGTAGATATCTGAAGGAGAGTTGAGGTTGTATGGTGTGTTATTGATTGATATAGAGAGTTTCTGAGAGTTGTTAAACTGTAGGACGCAGATTTTCTTGTTTCTTGCTTGACCATCTAGGATAATATTGCAATGCCCTTGACAGTCATCAGGTGTTATTCGGTTGATGTCTAAACCTTCAATTTCTGAGGCTATTGCTTTGATTATCAAAAGAGCTTGATGTTCTTGTTCTGTGAAATCGGTTTTACTCGTCTTTGTTTCTTGTGTCTCAGTTTGGCTATCGCTATTTACCGCTTGAATTAAGCCTTGTTTTACACGCTCTTTTATGATGTCGTCAAAGATTTTTTTAACGATTGGCTTGAGGTTTTCAATATCTTTTGCCGTTATGATTTTGCCTTCGTGTAGGTTTCTGCCGTTTTCTTTTGCGGTTTCTAAGATGCCTTTGCGTATGAAATTATCGGTTTGGTTGTTTAGGATTTCATCTTCTATAAACTCCCTTGTGCGTGCATAAACCTTTTCCTGCCTTGCTTCGTCTTCGTTTATGTTGCAGAGTATTTCATAAAGTCTTTGGAGCTTTTCGTTGTTGGATGTATCGGTTCTTATGTCAAATTCAAAGCAAATGTTGTCATCCAACCTATTGCTATCATCAAAAGATGCGTAGAATTTGTATTGCAAGCCGTTTGTTAGAATGCCGAATTTTGGAGATGGTTTGATGTTGTTGAAGTATTCACTCAACTGGTTTATGTAGTTTTTATTGTTGAGGTTGAAGTTAAAACCTTTGCATTCAATAACGATTGACAATTGACCGTTCTTGAATAGTGCTAGGTCAACTCTTCTGCTGTTAACTTTATGCTGAGCGACTGCTCTATTTGAGTCTGTGAGTGATTGCGTGTTGTAGCCAAAGATTTCAACGAAAGGTTTCAAAAGAACGTTCTCGGTGTTCGCCTCAAGGTATTCCTCGTCCTCTTTGAAGTTCCTACCCTTTGGAGAATTTTGCTCTAAACTCTTCTCAAAGGCTTTAGATTCTATTGCTATTTTCTCTATTTTTTTACTTATTGTGGAAAGTAACTCCTGTTTTTGTATCATACTAAGAACCAAATAATTAATTTTAATTAAATGGCGTCAGGAGTTTAGTAACACTCAAAAATCCAGTGCTCATCCTATTGAATGCCTTATTAGGAGCATCTTATTCAGATGAACTCCTGACATAACAGGAGTCCTTTGTACGACTGAAGTTCGGACAAATATAACTGATTTTTGAGTGTTACTAGCACCGTCAACCAATGATGGTATTGTAAATGAAGGTTTTTAATTTGCAAATGATTTTTGCGGAGATGATGGTTTGTGATGTTTTTGAGGGGGAAATTGTGGAAGGTGAAGGGGTTTGTTATGATTGTTTTAGATAGTTCCGCCTAAAGGGAATTAGGTTTTATCCAATGTTCATTACTCTTGAGATAACAATATACTACTTTTTAGATGTAACACTTTCATTTTTTGGCACATCATTTTCAAACAGTGGTAAATTAATAATTGTTCCATCATTGTACATTAGCTCATAGTGGTCTGTTGGAAGAGCAGATTGAATTTGGTCACACAGCTTTGCGAATTCACTACCCCAACACTCTAAACCTTTAGACTTAAAGACTTGACAAGCACGCTGTCTTGGTTCTGCACGTTGATAACTCCATAAATTAACCATATATCCCCCCCCCATTCTCTTTATATGTTTCATATCTTTCGGATCTTTTCTTACCTCACATTTCCAAGATAAATACCAAGATATCCAGCGACCACCCAAATCATATCCAGATTCGTAATCACTACCATGGCACTTTCTTTCTTTATCGACCCAACTCAACGAGCATCCAAATATAAATATTAAAATACTACTTATTATCAATTTTTTCATATCATTTATCTAAAGGTTGAATTGGTTTTGCTTGTCCAGCTGCCGTTACATCGCTTCTAAGCATTGTACCTAAAGCACCGTAGTAATTATAGTAAAAATACTGTGGTATGGTAACTGGTAGCATCCATGATGGATATGGATTTTCATCCTTTTTCGGCGTTAATGCTTTATCATGAGTATTGCTCCCAGACCAAAATCCTGGTATAAACAGACTCAAAAACTGTAAATGTGGTGCTCGGTCTGATGCTCCATATTTTAATACTGGATTCATATTATCACCCTTACCCTCACTGGTATCAATCCCAGTATTCGGCTCAACCCTATCCCCATTTTCATTCTTCATAAATATCCCCATTCCTAAACTAGGTTCTTTACCACTTGCTTCTTTAATATCTTTACTCACTTGCTGAGGGGTAGTTTTCTTAAACCCACTCACAACACTCTCCATATACGCTTTAGGATTTGTAAGAAGCATATTATCAACCGTTATACTACTATCCAACCCGCCAGTCCTCTCATTCTTGGTAACAAGCATAGATTGAGTTTCATCTCTATTCAACCCTGAAGTATCCGAACCTGTAGTGATTGCCCCTTCCCCAACAGTAGCCTGAGCAACTCCTTCTTTTTCAAATCCTGAATTTGATGCTGATATTGTGGTTGAACCCTTGCCTGTTTGTGATGTATTTGTGCTACCGTCACTATTCATTCCGTTTGTATTTTTGTCCCCTCCAACAGTAAAGCTCACACCTAGACCATAAGCGTAATTCCAATCTTTCTCAGACTGCTGTAAATTACTGTGCGTTAGTGTGTTTGTAGCTAAATTCATATTGCCAGTCTGTGAATTTAAAAGGCTTCCAGTAAGGTTAGTATTATCAGCAACTGCAATATTTAAAGCATCTCCTGAAACAATGCCTGCCTGAGTTCCCGCCCAAAGTTTATCATGACTTGAGGAAGAAATGGAGAAGCCTATGTCAGTTCCAAACGTATAAGAATGGGAGCTTGCCGTTGCAGATAGGACGTCTTGAAGCGTTGTAACATTAAGATTCTGAGTATCAATAAGAACTGAGTTTGAGCCTGCAATGACAGAGCCGAGCACGTTTGTATCGCCCGTTGTGTTTATCTTAACATTTTCTCCTGCAATGTTTGAGGCTACGTTGGTTGTAGCAGTCAAATCAGAGCCGCTTTCAGAGTGCGTGAAGCTTCCGCCAAATGTACCTGTCGTTTTAGCTGTTCCTGTAACCGAGTCATAAACTGAAGAACTGCCTGATGTTTGGTTATTTTTAGACGCTTCAAGAGTTAAGTTTTGTGCGTTAATGTTAATATCTCCACCTGAAATTAATTGTGAGCCATAAATATTAGCATCTGTGCCAGCAGTAAGGTTAATCAAACTACCTGCCGTTATGAGGTTTTGTCTTTCATTTGAAGTTGTATTTGTTGATTTTGCAGAGCTACTTTCAACAGTTAAAGAGCCATAAGCATAAAACCCCGTACAAAGACTTGTTCCACATGCACCAGCTGCATCAATTGCCATTTGAGCTGAACGATATGTTGCATATCCTAAGAGTAAAGCTTTTGCAGCTGTAATTGTAGTATTGATTTGTTGGTTGCGTTCATACTCAGATGAGTTCGTTTGCCCTTCTTCCAACTTACCTTCGTCAGGATTTGATACTAAATCCTTAATAAGCTTTGCGAACGTTATAGCGTTGTATACAATATCAACATAAGTATTTCCAACGCCTGCAGTAATAATTAAAGCTGAACGAGTATCGTAAGTTTCTGTCGTGTGGGTGTCTGTTTTAGTTGCGGTTGTAAAGTTATTTTGTGCGTCTACGATGATATTTCCTGCTGTTAAGTTGGAGGATATAAGAGTGATGTCGTTTCCAGTAAGTAAAATAGTACCATCGCTTTTAATATCGGACGATTTTTGCGTTGTACTTGTATCAACTTGTTTATGGCTTTCCGTATCAACTGTTACAGATGTACTTGCATTAACTTTTAAAATATCAGCCTTTGCGTCAAAATGAGTGCCAACATCTTGAGATGTTTCGTGTGTTGTTTTGTTTGTTTCATCGGCTGAAGTAATGTTTACATTACCATTCTCAGAAGAAATTTGAACTGAATTTTTACCAAATAAGCTGCTTGCTGAAATATTTGTATCTCCAGTTGCAACAAGAGTTAAATCTCCACCTGCGTTTAGAATGGATGATTTTTGTGTTCCACCTTGCAATTCATCGCTTGTGCCTGAATGACCTTGATAAGCTCTTTCTAAACTTTCAGCATTGTTACCAGTCATAGCTTTTAAGAATAAACCACCCATAGTCATTGGTGTTACTGAGTGAGCTCCAGCGGAAGCCCCACCCATTGCAAGAGCTACATAGTTTGGTGAAATGTTTGTATAGCTGGATTGGCTTTGTTGGTTTTCCGTTGCTGAAAGTATGTTAATTAAGCCGTCTGTGCTTGAGTTTGTAAGAACTCCGTTGTCGTCAAAAGTTTTACCTGCAAGAAGGGTTGTATCGTTTGTTGTGGTTATGTTTGAAGCTTGAACATTGATATCTTTTGAAGAAATTACATTTAGGTTATCAAAGTTAAGATTGGAAGAAACTTGTTTTACAGTGGTATCGCTGTTAATATCTTCAGAGCCTCTTTGAGAGTTTTCACCAACTTCTGCACCAGCTTTCGCACCTTGTAAGACACCAGTTAATGGATTTGATATTCCTCCTGCCATTGCACCGCTTATAAGTGCCACTTCAAAACCAAGAGGGTCAAGATGTGTTGATTTGCTGTATTCATAGTTTGTTGCCATTTCAGAGGCGCTCATAACATTCACATTACCGTCGCTTCTTGTTACAACTCCGTTACTATCTTGGTAATACCCAGCCACAATGTTACCATCCTTTCCTGTTATATTAGATGCTAGAATGTTTACATCCTTCCCACTTGAAATTAAAAGCGAATTGCCAGCAGTTAGGTTTGAAGAAACAACACTTTCATTGTAATGATTTGAAACATCAATTGAATTTGCTATGATTCCAGCTGAAGAAGTCTCTTGGCTGAAGCTTAAAGCCATATCTTTGCTTGCAAGAATATTCGTGTTTCCTTTTGATTCTAGGCTTAAGTTGTTTGTAGCTGTGATATTTGAAGCTACAATTGTTGCATCATTGCCACTATCTATTGAAACATTGTTGCCCTTTATTATTGAAGAGACATTTGTTAAGCCCGAACTATCTTTTGTAACGCTTGCACTTGTGCCTAATGCTCCATCATCGGTATGAGCAAAATGTGAGCTGTAAGTATCTTGCCCAGCCAATACACTAAAGTCTCCACCTGATTTCATGTTTATGCTTCCTCCACTTTCAAGAGCTGATGCCACTGCTTTGCTTTTGCTTTCCGACATATCCCCACCTTGTGCAGACATTGAACTTGAAGAAGTAGCATAGGCAAGAAGTATGTTTTGACCAGCTGTAAAGTTAGCATTGCTAATGGTTTTAATGCTTGCTCCGTATGCTGAAATGTTTTCGGTTGCATTGATTAATAGGTTTGCACCAACATTCAATTTTGAAACATTTTGAACTTGGTTATTTTGGTCGGTTAAAGCATCTATTAATACATTTTTCCCGATTAGGATTAAGTTATTTCCTGCATTCAACTCGCCACCAGTGTTAACAATATCGCCATCCGCTGTAATTGTCATTTTATTGCCTGAACCAATAAACCCTTTGTTAACAATATTGCCCGTTGCAGTAAAGCTTAAATCGCCTCCTGCAAATATTTGACCTCCTGCTAAGTCGTGCTGTCTTATTTCATTGAGAGTATTTGCACTAAAATAAACCTCTGGTGTCATTACCAGTTGCCCGTTAATTTCTTTTAATACTGGAATAATTACGTCTTGCTTAAGTGCCTTAATTTGCTCTTCTGTTAATTCAAATCCAACTTGCGTAGGTCTTCCTTCAAGGTATGTTAACCCGCTTGCATAAAGTTGGTCAATTGCACCATTTCCAAGATATTGAACCATTCCAGTTTTTGCAATTGTGTCCTCCATCATTCTGCGTTCTGCATAAGGGTCAGCTGCTAGAATAATTTGCCTACTTGGATTGTAATCAAGATGTTCAAAAAAGTAAGTTGAGGTTAAGAAGTTGTGTTGAACGTTGAATGCTGGATTTGACTCGTAAAGATAAGTAAAGTTGATATTTTGTCCGCTTGCATTTGTTAAGTTTAGAACTGGTGCATTTGGATTTACTGTAAACAAAGCTGGGTTTGAAAGGCTGTTTAAGTTTGTGGTTGGGGAAGCAAGGTTGCTTGAATTTAAGCTATTTGAGTTTGTGAACGATGTTGCATAAGAGCCTGAATATCCTGAATTTGTTCCGCCACTAGAACCACCAAGTGGAGTATTGTTTTGGAATGTTGCAGTCCCGCTGTCATTTGAGATTTGACTTCCTGAAATAGTTAAATTACTTCCTGCTGCAATTCTTGAAGGTGTTAAAGATGAGAAAGTGTTTGTGTGTGAACCACTCCACCAATCATGTTCCGTTGAACAGAATACACCACCAAAAGCACCAAATACACAATCTTCATAAGTATTAGCCCAGCTTTCACTTAACGAACGAGTTGTAAAGTGTGTTATGTTATTTGTTACATTTCCATTTATTGTAAGGTTTGTGCCTGCAAGGATATCTCCAGTTTGGTTAAGAACATTGCCATTTATTAGCATTGAACCACCTGCTACGATTTGAGAATTTGTTGAGGTTAAGATATTTGTTGCAACTTCTTGGCTCATTATTTTGCTGGAGTTCATTGGAGGATAGCCTCCATATCCGACATTTGCAACCGTGTAAGCATTGTTTTCTGTTAGACTTGCGTTATCCTTTCCAATGTTATTAATTTGACCTGCGTTAATTTGTATGTTCGCTTGAGATTTTAGATATGCAGCTCCCGATGTTGAACCGTTATTGAATGTTGCAACCGATGTGTTTCCATAGCCTGCCAAAGTTAAATTTCCAACAGACCACATTTGTGCATTAGAACCGTTTGTAATTAATGTATCTGCGTAAATTCCTAATGTTCCACCTGAAACTATTGCAGAGTTGGCATTGTTGGTAATTGAAGTTGAACCTGCAACTTCCATATTGCCAGCCGAGTATATAAGTCCCGTAGAGCCTCCGACATTAGTGTTGGTTACATTTGCCCCTTGTAATAAAAGAGTACCACCCGATGCAATCGTTCCAGTATTTACAATATTCCTGCGGATGATATACTGTGAATTTGCCGTTGAAACAAGATTTGCATTGTTGGTTAATGCGTTTGAAAGGTTGAAGTCTAAATATCCAACTTTAATATCTGAAGAGTTTGTGAAATTTGCAGCAGTTATTTGGAATAGATTTGAGGTTATGAATTTTACCCCCGAGCCTTCTGTGATATCATACCCTGCGGAATTGAGATAAATATTACCGCTGGCATTAATTTGTGAGTTTGTATCAGTATAATTTTGGTTTGACTTGATATTTAGGTTGATATCGTTGCTTGAATTTAGTTCGCCACTTGTATTGTTGAATTGGTAATTTGAGGCAAGTGTAAGATTGCCGTTATAGGATTGAATTAGTCCGCCAGAGTTATTCAACCCAAAATTGTTATTGGTGATTAAAACAGAAGTGCCTGCCTCCAAATATCCGTTTTGATTGTTTAAATTATTAAGCGTAACTGCATTGAAGGCTAACAGATTTGCTGAGTTGTTGAATATGCTTGAGAAACTGCCTGTAAAATTACCACCACTTATAATGTTTGAGTTTGTGGAGTTTGTTGCTGTTGCTGTGGTTAAAGATGTATTTAACAACGAAACAATATTACTGCTTCCAGTGTTTTGAAGACTTGATGTTAATAGTAGCGTTAGAGCATCGTTTGTCTGTAATGTTGAAGAGTTTTGGTTTGTTAGTGAATTTGCATTTATCGCTATTGTACCCGTTGCTAGGGTTTGTGAGCTGTCTTGAGTGATAGCTCCCGAGACGGTTTCTGTTAGAGTTCCGTTGGTTGATATTAGGGAGTTGCCTGTATTGTTTAGTGTGTTGGATATGATCGATGTATTTCCCGTAGCTAAAATTTGTGAAGTTGTTTGATTTGTTAGAGTTTGTGAGTTAATATTCAAAGTTCCTCCTGTTTGGATTAATGAAGAAGCTGAGTTTGTAAGTGTGTTCGCCTTCAAACTTAAGTTTCCAGCGGAATAAATATCACTGCCAGTATTTACGAGTGAGGTTAAATTTGCGTTGCCAGTGTTATTGATGCTTAGCGTTCCTGCTGAATATATAAGCGATAAATTTTGGTTTTGAAGTGAATTTGTAATCAAGCTTAAATTTCCTACAGAGTAAATCTGTGAAGCATCGTTTGTAATTGAGGTTGATGTGACATTTAAAGCTCCATTTGAGTTTATCAATGTTCCTACTGAATTTGAAAGGGTTGCAGAGTTTATTGTAACGCCCGTTATGCCTTTAATCTCACTGTTTGAGTTTGTAATTCCTGAGGTTGCTTGTAGTAAAAGCGAGGTTTGGCTACCTACCTTAGAGTCTGTAGCTGTGATATTATTTGAAGCATTAACGTTAATAGCGTTGCCTGAGATAATTGCTGTTTGCAGGATTAAATCCTTTGTTGCTAAGCCGACGTTGCTAGAGCTTGAAACGGTTGTATTGCTGAAATTTGATGTGTTAGTAACATTGCTTGTAAATCCGCTAGTTGAAGCAATATTTGAACCTGTTAAGCTTAAATTATTCGCCGCAATATTTGTCTGCCCTGAAACTGTTGCATTCAAATTTTGAAGCGTTGTATTGCCCGTTGAAGCTGTTGTAAGGTTATTTGTTGCAAGACTTAAATTATTTGAATTACTTATATTTCCGCCTGCTGTAATTGTTGTATTTCCGGTTGAAGCAAGACTCGTTCCAGCAATTGAAATATTATTTCCTGCCGTAAGATTGGTATTTCCACCCGAAGACAAAGCCCCATTCTGAGTAATATTACTGCCATTGTTAGCCGTAATTTCTGTGTTTACAGAAGAGGTAAGATTATTATAAACAATATCCCCATTAGCTGTAATTGTAATTCCACCATTTGAGGCAATAACATCAGAAGCAATATTTACACCAAGCCCTAAATCACTTGCTACAAGCGTAGCCTTTCCCGCATACATTGCACCCAAAGCTGCGATATCAATACCGATTGTGTGCCCTGTTTGTGAGTTTGCAGTTCCGCTAAATGTATTTGAAGTCGTATTAAAATTGCTTGAGCCTTGGTAAATTGCCAGTTCATCTTTAGCCCAAATTGGTGCTGAGAGTTGAACATTTTTACTAATAACCCTAAAATAATCAACAATGCTTGCGTCAAGTCCCGCCCCTGAAACGGAGAAATTTCCAGCTCCCATATTAACACTTGCAAGACTTCCATCTGTATTGTAAATTCCTGAGCCTGTTGCTAGCGTTAGACTGCTTAAGTTAATAAACCCACAACCAACGCACGAGATTCCATTTGGATTTAATAGGACAAACTCAGCTTTCCCACCAGCAATTTCCGTATACCCAAGAAGGTTTGAAGGTGCGGTTGAGGTAACTTCACCAACAATTACAGATGCTTGATTTCCATTTGCAAGATGTGGATTAGCGTAAATCCATCCTCCAATTTGTGTGTTTACAACGATGCTTGAATTGTTCATTATTGCTCCAGTTTGGTCAACATTGAATTGGTCAAAGTTGTTCATTGAAGTACCGCCTGCTGTTGGTGAAGCAATGTTTACAACCGTTACATTATTTGGAGAAAGTTCTATTGTTGTTTGGGTTGTACCATCTGGGATTATGTTTGAGGGATTTGCTAGAGCAGATTGATAAAAGATTGGCTGGAATACCAATGAAATTGAAACTGTAGCAATGAGCAATTGCCTTGCAATATTGGCAGTATTCAGCAATATCTTTTTAACAATTGTTATCATATTTCGTTTGCACAACTATTTATTGCTAGTTGCAAACTCAAACTTTACTTCTTTGCCTTTTAAATTTTCTTTAGCGAGACGCTCGGTTTCTTCTTGGAATACCTGACCTATGAAGACATTTTTAACATTTGCATAAGGTTCAACATGTGTTGGTTCAACTTTTTCAATAAAAGCTATGTGATATCCTAAACTTGTTTTGAATGGACTGATAAGCGTATTTATCTTCGCATTTTTAATGTGTTGAACAAATTCCTCAGGAAGTTTCATTTCAGGAACGCTTCCAACCAATCCACCATTTTTAGCTGTTGCCGTATCTATTGAATTTGTTTTTGCTAACTTCTTAAACTCAGATTTCCAATTTGCACCTGCGTTTGTAATGGTTTTTTTAAGTTTGCTTGCCTCTGCCTCATCTTTGACTAAGATGTGAGATAAAGTATAAGTCTTTTTACCCTTTAAGCCTCCAACTGTTTCATCGTATTTCTTTTTAGCTAACGTTTCAAGGTTGCCTGAATGCTTTTCAATATATTTTGAAACAAGAATTGCACGACTTGCCATTGCAACATCGGTCTGTTCGTCTAATTTTTCTTTTTTTGCTTGAGCCTCAATTGCTTTATCGTTAAGAAGCCTTGTTGCAACCACTTTTTTGGCATCAACTGAAAGTTTATCAAATTCTCCAAGTCCTGCCATTTTTGTAGCTAACTCTGCTTCTTCTTTGGTTACTTCGTATTTACCTATGGATGCGATTTTATTAGATGCGAATGAATTATTGACAAATGCGAAGCTTGTCAGTAGAATTGCTAAAGAAAGTGAGGAAATTTTTGACATAGTTACAATTACCAATTAATACAATGCTATTTTTAGTTGCTTTTTACAACAAACTCTATCACAGTCTATTTAAATAGCAAGCAGAATTGTATTCGTAATTTGTATAATGAAAACACACTCTTATCTTTGGTCGTTCCGAATATGTTTCGTACGATGTATTAATATCATAGCATTGTGTTTTGTGTTGTCAATCACTTTCTTAGAAAATTCTTTTGCACAGGATGTTGACCCATCCAGCCTAATTATTCCACAACAACAGAAGCTTTTAGACATGGAGAAAACCAATCGTGAAATTGAGGATTTTAAAGAGTGGGAAAAGAAAGCTGAAGAGGAGAATAATAAAGCTCCAAACACTGAAGATAAATCAAGTGAAAATTGTTTCCAAATCAACAACATCGCACTGGATGGAAATACTATTTTATCCAAATATGATATATCTAAAATTATAAACCAATATCAAAATACTTGTGTTTCCGTTCAAACGATAGGTGAATTTGTTAGAAAAGTTAATGCTTTGTATACTGGGAAAGGCTATATCACAACTCAAGTTTATGTGAAAGAACAGAACCTCAAGTCTGGCAGTTTGACGTTGAGTATTATTGAAGGAAAGGTTGAAGATGTCAAATTTGGTAATAATACCACTGCCGATAAGGTTACAAACTATTTCATAACTCCTCTTTCAAGCGGAGATGTTCTAAACTTTAAAGCAGTTGACCAAACTGCAGAAAACCTCAGCTACATTCCATCATATAATTACAAAACCAATATTGAAGCTGGTTCTAAAGCTGGATTATCTAAGATTAACATTGGCGGTAAAAGGTCGTTTCCAATATCTCCTTATATTGAAACTGATACACTTGGTCAGCAATATACTGGTCATAATAGATATACCATCGGCTCAAGAATTGATAACCCTCTGAAGCTTGGAGATAGCCTAAACTTCAAATATACTTCTACTTACAACGATTCATCTGATGGTAAATATTCAAGGTCTGTTATAGGTTCGTGGTCAATGCCTATCAAGTGGGCTAGAGTTGGAATTAATAGCTCGTATTCAACATACCTTACAACCATTCAAGGTCAGATTCAGAATTTTCAATCTAGCGGAAATATGTTAAGTAACTCTATGTTTGTTAATGGAGTTGTGTTTAGGAATAAAAATGTAAAGACGACGTTGATTTCAAGCTTGAATTTGCTAAGCAGAAAAAGCTATGTTAACGATGCCTTAAGTCCTATTCAATCAGGAGATTTTGCCAATATGGAATTAGGTGTTATGAATAATTTATACACTCCGTATGGAGGGTTTTTCCATAAATTGACCTACATAAAGGGTTTGGATGCCTTCGGTTCTAAAGTGGATTTGGCTGGTGCAAGTGTTCACGCTCAGTTTGATGCGATTAGGTTTTATCAGCTTTATAACATTAAGACGGATAAGATTTTTAAGGGTAAACTACCATTCACTTACCAAAATACAATTGATGGTCAATATTCTTGGCAGGATGTTTATTCTCAAAACCAGTTTGTGCTTGGTGGATTTTATTCGGTGCGTGGGTATCGGGATGTAAATATTTATGGGTCTAGCGGAATACTGACAAGGAATGATGTTGATTTTGCTTTATCAGATTATATAAAACCTACAAATAAATTTACGCAGTTTTTAACTAATTCAGGCAAAGGAGGTTTGACTCTAGGTGCATTTTATGATATAGGAATAACATCCTCACACGTTGCAAGTAATACGACCGCTGCAGGAACTGGAGCAGGAAATTTGAGTAGTGGTAATCATGGGACTTTATCAGGTGCTGGTTATAAAATTGGCTATACTTCCAAACATTTTCAAACAAGTTTGATTGTTGCTCATTCTTTGACTTATCCTGATTACTTATCTGCTAGTGTGAAGCAAAATGATGGGAGAGTTGTGTATTTAACTGTTAAGGGTATTTGGTAGGAATTATGAAGAATAGTAAAGATAAAGCAATGAAATCCTCACAGGAGGTTTTGAAGTCTGTATTTGGTTTTGATAGTTTTCGTGGAAATCAAGAAGAAATAGTAAGCCACGTTCTTGCTGGTAATAATGCTCTAGTCCTAATGCCAACAGGTGGAGGGAAATCTCTGTGTTATCAAGTCCCAGCTTTGTGTTTAGACGGGCTTTGCATCGTAGTTTCACCATTAATAGCTTTAATGCAAGACCAAGTTAATGCTTTGAAACAATACGGAGTTCAAGCAGAGAGTTTGAATTCTAGTTTAGATTATAACACCATTACACGCACAGAAGAAGCGATAAAGTCAGGTGAACTGAAACTGCTTTACGTTGCTCCTGAAAGATTGATGCAAGAAGAGTTTCTTGCATTCCTTTCCGATGTTAAGATTTCCCTTATTGCCATAGATGAAGCACATTGCATATCGTCTTGGGGACATGATTTTAGACCTGAATATTTATTGCTTGGTAAGTTATCCGAGATATTCCAAATATTCCAAAGCTAGCATTAACTGCCACTGCTGACGTTCAAACAAGAAATGAGATTATAGAAAAACTACACTTAAGTGATGGTAAAATATTCCTTTCAAGTTTTGATAGACCAAATATTCAATATCATATCCTACCTAAAGAAAGTGCGAATACACAATTAACAAACTTCATTAACCAGCATAAAGATGAAGCTGGAGTTGTATACTGTATGTCTCGTAATGGAGTTGATAATACTGCTGAATATCTTGTAAAGCAGGGTTTTAACGCCTTGCCGTATCACGCTGGGTTAGATAAGTCTGTTAGAGCTAAAAACCAAGATAAATTCCTTAAAGACGATGGTGTTATAATGGTTGCAACTATTGCGTTTGGAATGGGAATTGATAAATCTGATGTCAGGTTTGTTATTCATTTGGATATGCCAAAATCAATTGAAAGCTATTATCAAGAGACTGGTCGTGCTGGTAGAGATGGCTTGCCTTCTGAAGTTTTAATGCTATACGGAATGCAAGATGTAGCCATGTTATGGAGTATGGTCAACAGTTCTGAAGCTGAAGACAAACACAAAAGATTAGAGCAAAGGAAAGTATCTGCATTGCTTGGATTATGTGAAACTATCCATTGCAGAAGAAAGGTGGTGCTTGAATATTTTGGCGAGAAGGTTGAGACTGAGAATTGTGATAACTGCGATAATTGTCTAAACCCAGTTCGTACTTTTGATGGTACTGTTGTTGCGAAAAAAGCAATGTCTGCTGTTTTTAGAACAGGTCAAATTTTTGGAGCTCAACATGTGATTTATAATCTGCTTGGTAAGCAGACCGTACGTATGCTGAACTTTAAGCACGATAAGATTAGTACTTTTGGTATTGGTAAAGAACTGACTGAAAGGGAGTGGAAGTCTATTTTTAGGCAACTAACCTCAATGGGTTTGCTTGTTGTTGATATGGAGAATCACGGGAGCATTAAATTGAGCAGTGATTATAAAGCTGTATTGAATAGCGGTAATCCTATTTATTTAAGGTATGACCCTGAGGAGAAAAAGAAAGTGAAGGAAGGTAAGGTTACCAAAGATAAATCTAACTCTAAGACAGACGACAATAAACCTGATGTAGTCAAAACAAAATCATCCTTAGAAACTCCAGCAGAGCAAGAGCTATTTGAGAAACTCCGAGCTAAACGTTTGGAATTAGCTAAGGCTCAAAATCTACCTCCTTATGTAATATTTCACGATACAACTCTTGTCGAGATGGCGAAGATAAAACCCAAAGACCTTGAAGAGTTGGCTAATATTTCAGGAGTTGGTAGTATGAAGCTGGAGAAGTATGGAGAGGTGTTTTTAGGGGTTATTTTGAGTAATTAGCTAGTAACTACTTATCATTATAAATATCCACCTCAATCCCTAAATACCTCCCATCCTCATAAGTCTTCAATCTCTGAATCATAAACCAAGCCGTCTTTTGAGTGACTTTAATTTTCTGAGCAACTTTAATGCTTGATGTGTTGATATCCTGCTGAAGAAGTTCTATTGTTTTAAACCATTTTCGTAGAGGTAATCTTGAGCCTTGGAAAGGAGTTCTAACTGTTATTGAGAACATCTTTTTGCATACACCGCACTTGAACCTTGTGCTGTCTCTAAATTCACGAACATAGTTTATGCCACAAAAGAGACACTCTACTTCATTTTTCCATCTGAAGGATTTTAGCCTTGCAACGTATTTACCTTCATCTGTTAATGCTCTGACGATATCTGATAACCTTCTTTTCTTGCTCATCATATGTTGATTTAGCATATCTGTATATTTTTGCATCGTGAAACTGAAATTATTTTTTGTTCTTTAGGTTAAAGAAGTATATAATAAAGTTTGGTATTCTGCTGATTATGTTGTTGCTAAATTTATCAATGCCTACGCTACAGAGCAAAGCTCCGCATAGTGGATTGTATGAATGTGCGTTTGTTTCTCATCGTTTGTTTGTTGCTTGCATATCACCCCTTCGAGATATCCTGCATCGCCCTCGCATTTCCCAACCTCATATTTTCCCCATTCATACAATCCACTATGCGGAGCTTTGCCCCACTGAGCGATTAGCATTCATCGTTCCACACTCATATCATCTATCGTTTGACTTTTCTCGTCCAGCATACCCTCCTCGTACCTCGGAGAATTTTCAGATTATCGTAGACATTTTCCACAACCCATTCTTGCTGTTGCTCCTTGTAATTTACCCACCCCCAACCCCTCCCTAAAAGGGAGGGGAGAAGTCATCACTCCTCGTACCTCAGAGAGTTGGCTTACTCCGTTATAAATATCTATAGCTTATCCTAAGCTGCTCTTGATAGTTTTTTCCTAAATACTAAAATTGCAACTCCGCAATTCATAGTGTCCGTCATGTACTCTGTATTGAGTTTTGTAAAGAGTGGTATTGTGTATTTTGTTATATCTCGTTTCTCTTTCTTAGTTCGGGATATACTGTGATTGTGGAGCCAAATGGGACTATCGCTATATTCTAGCATGTCTTTGAAGGGTTCAACCAAGGTAAAACCTACACTTTCGCCACTTACATAAAAGTTCGTAAATAGTAAACCCAAAATGTCTCTTTTTTTGGATAGCTGCGAACTTTTCCAGATTTCGGTAGCATTTTCCACCAATTGAAGCACTTGAGCAACGCCAATTTCAAACTCTTTATCGTCTTGTGCAAGGATTTGCATCTCTTTTTGAGCATTGTCTCGCCTTACCTCAATATCGGTTCGTAGTACATCGTAAATTTCCTTATCCATCTTCTCAGTCTCTTCTGCCATAAAATATCTACGCCATAACTTTTTTAGCTCTTCATCAGCCTTTGCGTATTCTTCTTGATATTTTGCTAATTTTCTCTTTTGGTCTTTTTCTTCGTCGTATACCTTCTTTTTAACATCGTTCTTGATTTGCTCTAAATATTCTTGCGGTATGTATAGGTTTTGTAGAACGATTTCAATCTGCTCAGATATCTCATTCTCATTAAGTTCAATGCAATGCTTACACTCTCCTTGAGACTTCGTAGGTCTAACGTAGATATACTCGCGCATTCCATATTTCTTGGTCATTTTTTCTTTGTTGTAGCAAGCGTAACCGCAACCACAGTGTCTGCACTTTAACATTCCTGAGAATAGGAAAATCTTTGCAACAAAGTTTTCGCCTTTGCATGGGTTCACTCGTTTGCCTGTTCTAACTTCCTGGCATTTATCAAAGATTTCTTTAGTTATTAAAGTCGGATAAACGTGTTTGTGCAATAAAACACCAGACTGCATATAGCCATAGTAAAACGGATTTGCAAAAGTACGCTCAACAGTGCTTTTGCCAATTTTCTTATTTTGTTTGCTACGCAGCCCAAGTTTTGTTATTTCAATTCTAAGGTCATTCATTGAGTATTGTCCAGTTGCATACATGGTGAACATCTTTTTTACAAACTCACCACGTACAGGGTCAATGTATACCTCCGCTGGCTCTCTTTTGTGTTTGTTTTGGGTATTATAGTGCTTGCGTTCTTTGTTTAGGTATCCTAGCGGTGATGGACCTAGAATTGTACCGTCTTCAAGTTTTTTATCAAATGCTGTCTTCACTCTTTCCCCGGTTCTATTGGAGCTATCATTACCAATTAAAACATCTAAACCGTATCTAAACAGCTCACTTGAATTTGAGTTTTTGGTTAGAATACTACCGTCTTTTGTAAAATGTATGTCAATTTTATTTGCCTTTCTTAGTTTATTGATACATCCCATTGCATCAAAATCTCTGTGTAGTCTATCAATGCAATGACATACCAAAACCAGCTTTTCTTTGGATTTCTTAATAAATTCAATCATTTCGTAGAACTTAGGTCTATCACCCATGGAACTTTCAACAATTTTGACTTCTTTTATAATATTAAAATGGTTTTT
>CAMAVJ010000009.1 GCA_945861725.1 Rickettsia typhi | reverse complement strand
TCTTCGTCGTATTGGTAGTTTTTTTCTTTGTACTTCTTTTTGTCTCTTTTCTTCCGCCTCTCTCTTTTTTTGTGCCTCTATTATTAGTGCTTCTTTTTCTTCTTTTTTTTCCGCTGCAATTTTTTCTTGGTTCGCTTTTTCTGCCGCGTCTTTCGCTACTTTTTCTTCCGCTGCTTTTTGATCTTCCATCGTTTTTTCATCATAGATGGATTTAGGGTGTGGTGCTCGTAAGAATTTTGGCGGCTTCGTGATAAGACTAAAGTGCCCAGGTCTCCAAAATATATTAACTACATCTCCATCTTTACCAGACCAATAGTTTTTATCATTTTGCAATTCCTTCGCAACCTTGATTAGATCAAATATTACAAGATAATCGTCATCCTTATGAGAATTAATATCTTTAATTAAATCGTCAGGATTGATGTATGGTATATTCGTAGACTCTGGCAATTGGCCATCGATGCGGACTGGTTTTTTAAACAAACATATTTCTTTATTTTTATTTATAGCCTCGATAAGCTCTTTCTTACTGGATGTGTCACTCATTGAGCCGTTGTCAAAAGTATCATAAATACGTTCGACAGAGTCGCCTACAATAGCAAAAATTTCATTTTCAGTAGTGGTTGTCGACGAAACTCCGTTTTCATATCTACTCAGGCAGAATCCCAAATATCCTCCATCATTGAAGATATTAATTTTTTTACCAGATATATAACTCAAGAGTTTTGCAACGGAGCAGTCTTGCACCATTGTGTCATGATCAATAGCGTTTGCTATATCGATTACCGCCACAGAGTATTCGAGTGGAGGAAAAAGACTAGAACACTTACTTTGTGTTATAAGTATAGCAAAATATCTAAGAATGATTTTATGTATATCGTCATTGGGATTGTCGTCGTATACTTTTTTAAAGTCTTCATATTCTTCTGAGCTCTCATCGTTTCGAAACAAAATCCTTTTCACTATATCAAACTGCCCTGCTTTCGAATATTCCATCAATGAAAAATGTGTGTTTTGACATTTATTCCTCTCTTCCTCCGAGATAGCAGCACCAAAGAAAGCATTTAAAAGGCACCTGTTACCATCGCCAGCAGTTGGACGAATACTATCTTCTTCAAAGATAAATTTATCACCTATAAAAGTGGTCATCTCACATATCTTCGGCATAGTATATAGATTATGTATTATACATATACTATTAATCGATAATTTTATTTATTGCAAGGAAATTATACTTATTAAATTTACTATTCATTAAATTCAGTAAATGTCGCACGTAATTTTATCAATTCTTATTTGTAGGATATAGCTAGATATTAAATAGCCTTGATCTTAACTTGAAGGGTATTTTTGCTAAAATCTTCAGTACAAATATAAATGCCGAGGGAAATGCAATTTCAAATTTTCCTTTAGGGAGTTTTTTTAGAATAATTTCAGCTGCTTTTTCGGATGAAATGATAAATGGCATTTTAAAAGTGTTTTTTTCCGTTAACGGAGTTTTAACAAAACCTGGATTAATGAGTTTTACATCTATTTTGTATTTTTTAAGCTCTATATGCAAAGATTCGGTTAAGTGTGAAAGCCCTGCTTTACTTGCACCGTAAAATAAAGAATTTGGCATACCAAAGTACCCTGCAACGCTGGATACAACTCCAATCATATTACATTTTCTATAAAATTTAGGAAGGTTTTCAATAAAATTTATCATTGAACCAAGATTTGTTCCCAAAATATTTACCGCTGACTCACGATTGAAATTATCAATGTTCATTGGCTCGTAAGCTCCTGCACAAAACAGAATTATATCAACTCTTTTGTATTTTTGTAAAATATCATCAACAACGCTGGCAAAGTTCTGATTATCATTGACATCAAGTTTAACTGCGTGGGGTTGTAAAATGTTATGAACTTTTGAAAAATTCCTTCCTGATATTACAACAGTGCAACTTTGGACGGTGCAAAGCTTTTCTGCAATAGCCAGTCCGATACCTGAAGTGCCTCCGATAATCCAAACTGTTTTTCCTTGATAGAACTTCACTATTTTTCAAAGAAGATTGTTAATCTTGCAAATGTAATGCCAAATTTCTTGATTTCAGATTTATTCATAAGTCTTCTTTCGTCGAGTTGAAACATCCAGTCGTCAATATTTACCTTGTAGTTCTTTTTGCCAACTTTTAAATCGAGAGTATACTTCATTTGTAGGGCGTTACCTGCTTGTTTTCCAATTGCTTTGCCAATAACATCGCCAGCGGTTGCTGTGAAGTTATTATTATCAGTGTAATCAATCACCCAAGTTCTTTCGCTCTTTTCTCCGTCGTCAAATGTAAAGTGTTCTTTTAAAACGCCGTGGTTTCCAGTCCACGTTGTGTCCATATCTACAACAAAACGGCGAAGTATATTGCCATTTCTGTCTTCAATCATGCCCCATGCCTTTGTTTTCCCAGTGAGGTATGTCCGTAAATCTAATTTTGGAGCATTGTTTGTATATTGGGAAATATCCTTACCGCAACCAAATAGCATAATGAGGGAAATAAATAAAAGTTTTGTCATAATGATTTTAAACTATAAAAAACACATAGCGTTGTAATTTTAATAATCAAATTAATTCTAAAAAATATTCCTGACAAAGGCGAAAACATTATTATCGCTTTCTTAAGACAAACTGATAGACATCCGTTCTTTTTGAGCCAAAACCCGCAGCACAATATGCAAGGTACATCCTCCATTTGCGTATAAATTTTTTATCAAATCCAAGCGCAAGAACTTCATTATTCACAGAGTCAAAAGTCTCAAGCCACTTTAAAAGAGTGAGTCGATAGCTTTCTCCGAAATTTTCTGATGCAATAATTTCAAATCCGCATTCTGTGGCAATTTCTTCAAAAATTTCCTTTGTTGGCAAAATTCCACCGGGGAAAATGAAATGACGGATAAAATCACTTGTATGGATATATTTTTCAAAAATTGATTTATCGATTGTGATGGTTTGGATAACGGCAATGCCGTTGGAATGTAAACAGTTATAAACTTTTTCCATGTAAGTTTTCCAGTACTCTCTGCCAACGGCTTCAAACATTTCAATTGAAACTATTGCATCATATTTTTCATTTTCAGCTCGGTAGTCCTGAATTACTGGGGAAATATTGTGATTTTCTGCAAATTTTTCATTAACATAATGAAACTGCTCACTGGAAAGGGTCAATCCTTTGATTTGAATATCGGGGTTATGATTAAGCATCTCTTGTATAAATCCTCCCCAGCCAAAGCCGATTTCAAGAATGTTTTTGGTTGTATTTGGAAGATATTTAATGATATTTCTATACTTATTCCTTTGAGCTTCCTCCAGACTTTCATTTCCTTCAAATAATGCGGACGAATAAGATTTTGTTTGATCAATCCATTTGAAGTAAAAATCATTTCCAAGATCGTAATGATATTCTATGTTATTTTTGGAATGCTTAATGGTGTTGCGATGGAAGAAATCGTATATTATGTAGATAAAATTGTAAAACCTATTGCCATACATTGCTTTTTCAATGTGGGTAACATTATTGACAAGAATGTCTAGCAAAATTGCGATGTTATCGCAAGTCCACCAGCCTTGAATGTATCCCCTGCCAAAGCCAATGTCACCTTCTGAAAGCATTGCTGAAATTGCTTTATTGCTGTTGATTGTTAATGAGGCGTTTGGCTCACCATTGCCAAATTTTGCAGTGTCACCATTGGGGAATTTTACATTAAGTGTACCGTGTTTGATATTAGAAAGAATATTTTTAAGGATTTTTCTTTTGAGTGTCATAGATTGTTAACATTAGTTTTAGTGGCTGATTGTCGTGATGGTATTCTGAAGGTTAATTTTTTAAGGAACTTAAGTATAAAGGCCTGAAATACAATTAACAGTATTGTTTTAAATGTGGTGAAGATGTAAGGTAGGGCATTGCGTGATGTAAATTCAACGACACTACTAATAACGGATGTTTCAAATGCAAGCATTTCTTCACTAAAATAATTAATAAAAACTGCAATTTTTTCTTTAGAATAAAAGAAGCGAAATTCATACCGACCTTCAACCTGAAAAAATGGCGAAACAAAAAACTCTTTTTTTGCATGATACACCTTGTGCTGAACAATTGGTGTTAAATCTTGCTCGTAAATTGTATAGCTGTGAGTTTGTGAAAATGTATTGTTTACTTCGGCAATAATGGCAATTGGTTCGCCTTCAAAATTAAGACAAAAATAAAAACTTACTGGATTAAAAACAAAGCCAAAACACCTTGGGTGAGTGAGTAATGTAATCTGAGAAACTTCGTCTTTTTTAATTCCAATTTCACTTATTTTCTTGTAGATCCAATCAAGAGTTTGTTCGCCGTTTCTTTTTCCGTGGTCTTTATTGTAGAATGAAAAAAGGTTGGGGTTATCAATGGAAAAAAACTTTGGGGTTTTAAATTGCCCAATTAATGGCAGAAGAATGTATCCAGCTTTGTAACAAAAGACATTATGTGGTTTGTGTCGTTTGTGAAAAACTTTTGCTTGAAGAAATTTTACCACGGCATTTTGCTAACAATCTGCTTGCAAATGTTGTAAGAAGACGAAATTCCGTCCTCGTGAAATCCGTAGGTGAAATATGAGCCGACATAGTATATTCCATCCCTACCCTGAATATTTGCGATTTCTTTTACAATTTTTTGAGAGTTGCGATCAAAAATTGGGTGGCGATACGTTTTTTTATAAAAAACATCACTTTTATCAATTTCTTTGTGTGGATTTAAAGTTACGAATAGTGGCAATGATTTATCGATATTTTGTAGGGCGTTCATCCAGTATGTAAGGCAAAGATTTTGTGACGAATCTGAAACGTAATTCCAGCTTGCCCATGTTTTTTTATTTTTTGGCATAAGTGAGGAATCTTTGTGTAAAATTGCAAGGTTTTCGCTATAAGAGAACTTCGAAAGAGTTGTGTTGCCAGTAATTCTCCCTGCTTCATCAGCGTGAGTTGCAAGAATGACTTTGTCAAACAATTCCTCACCATTTTGGTGGATAACCTTTACTTTTTCACCGTCTTTTATAACTTGATGTACCTCGCTATTGTTAGTTTTGATATTTTTTATAATTTTTGCAACATACTCCCTTGAGCCACCGCTAACGCAATACCACTGTGGGTGATTTACCACTTGCAAAAGCCCGTGGTGTTTGAAGAAATCAATAAAAGACTTTGCTGGATATCTCCTTGCTTCATCAATGGAGCAAGACCATATTGACCCCGCCATTGCGTAGATATAATTTCTACGGAAGTAATCTGAAAAATTATGGATATTAAGAAAATCATCAAGAATTAATTCTTGATCGATATTTATTTTTTTTGCAATACGGTTGAATTTTATAATCTCAAAAAGCATTTTGAGGTATTGAATTTTTAAAAAATTGCAATTAGCAAAAGGTGAAACGCTGGAATATTCAATTTCCTGATTTGAAACGCCAAAGGACATTTGGCTTTTTTCAACTTTGACATCCAGCGTAGAAAACAGCTTTTGAAGGTGGTGGTATGTTTTGTAATTAAACACAATAAAGCCTGTGTCAACATTAATTTTACTTCCATTATAATTGATTGTGGAGGTGTTGGCGTGCCCGCCAAAGCGATTTTCTTTTTCAAAAAGAGTAACATCGTGTTCGTTTTTTAAAAACCACGATGCAGAAAGACCTGAAATTCCAGATCCTATAATTGCAATTTTCATTTGAAATAAAATAACTGAGTAAGTCTGTAGGGTAATTATATATTTTCAAGGAGATATTTTGCTAATGCTATTCCACTTAAAAAAGCACCCTCGATTGTGCCATTTGAGAGCCAGTCTCCGCAGGAAAATATGTTTAAGTTGTTGTCGCATAAGTGTAGTGCCCGACTTTCTTGCCTTGGAACGGAGTATAGCCATTTATGAGTTTGTATCATTTGTGGAATAAGATAAATTTTGGTCAGAGATTGAAATTCACTTAATAATATTTCACCAATTTGTTCTTTATCTACATTGATATTTTCACTTGCAAAGTCTTTATTTGAATACACAAGAACACTTGGCTTGCTGTTTCTGCTAATTTTGTTGTGATTTATCACTATTTTTTCAATTTTTGAATTTTGAACTTGCATAATATCAAAATTGAAGTCAATTTCTTCATTAAAACCAACGAGTGTAACGAATTGTGGAAGCATTTTGTAACTTTGCAAAGTGTTTTTATATGAGCAACCTTCAGGTAGAATATTATAAACTTGCTCTGGAGGAGTTGAAGTAATAATGATATCGAATAAATTGGATGCTTTATGGGTGTTGTCATTTTGTAAAAACCACTGATTGTTTATATTTTGCATTGCAAGAATTGTGGTTTCAAATTCAATTTTAAAGCCATACGAAAGTGCTTTTGGAAGTGAATTCATTTTCGGTGTTCCAATGAAATATTCAAGATCGCTGTCAATTTTAGTCATATGACTATTCACAATTCTTGGTTGCCATTTTGCTATAATTCCTGCGTTTGTTAGGGGTGTTAAAAATTCAAGAAACCGTGTTTCATTTGCTTCAAAACAAGGTGCACCGTGATCAAACTCCCACTCCTCATTGTGACGAGTTGCAATTCTTCCGCCAACACCACGAGACTTCTCAAAGAATGTGACATCAAAATTATCATTATTTTTGAGCTCATTTGCCAAAATTAAACTGGAAAAACCTGTGCCAATTATTGCAATTTGTTTCATTTTTTCTTAATACCATTGCAATGCTTTCAACCATTTAGTTTAGTTTTCAAGATTAAAATAAAATTTCCTTGCAATAATAAATAATATCTGTTATAATTTAGTATTGTATACTAAATATATATTTTTATGAATAAGCAACTTGATGGAATTGGGCGACTTAATAGACTTATAGTCAAAAATCTTAACAAACATAAAAAAAAAGCTTTCAAACGTATGGAAGAAAATGCCAAAAAAGAACAAGTGTTACACAAACACCGTTCAGCCATACTTATGTTGACCTGGGAGAAGAATGCAGACTCACATGCTATTGGTCAGCTCAAAAAACTCAATAAGAAGATAGAAAACTTTCCAATCTGTTCAACTAAAGATGGAAAAAGTTATATTCATATGCATAAAGACGGTCATTTAGCGCGAGGTGATACTGGGGTTGTAGTTGAGAAGGCAGAGAAATTATTTGCAAACGAAGTTCTTAGGGAATTGTTTAAAGATAGTAGTGAACTTGATCCAGACCGAACTCAGGATCATCTAATATCAATGGCTAATGCAATAAAGAGTAGGCAATTACACACTAGTGATAATCCATCAATTCCAATTTTCAATTATTATGCATCCAATTTTGGTTATTATGAGGCACCCCGTCGTTGTCGGTTACCGTGGTGGGGCGACGACGCCGACGCATTTGGAGGTATAGAAGTCTTAAAAGAACGCCTAAATCTTTGGCATGTGCTGAATACTTCATTGATTAAAATAATTGAATTAAATAAGGGCGTCCCTATACAATTCAAAGTGAATGATGTTACTGCCACAATAGATAAATATGGTTTGCATCATAATCCTCTTATTTTCCCTGCCGTTGGTACCTTGGATTTTTTTAGAAAAATAGAACCAGACTTGTGTCAACTTATTAAAACACAACAAGATTTTATTCAAGATAATAATCTCGATGCTAACCCGTTCTTAGAGGGTGATGGTAGTATATTACTTCTTAGTTCTGATGCCGATGATTATATCATTGCTAATGTGAAACAGGAAAGGCACAAACTCTCAACTCTCCAATCCGAACTGAACGATGTAAAAAAAGAATTAGAAGTTATAAAAATAAAGCAAGCCATTACTCTAAAAGAAAGTATACATAAGCTTGCCTCACAAATAAAGAGTGCTGAGGAAGCGTATCGTACTTGGTTAAGGACTGGTGAAGACCAAGACGAAGAGATCTATCGTCTTAAAGAAGGTCATATGTATAAACAATTGGAATCTACCAAGGTGCATCATGCGGAATGCAATGACGCACTGTTAAAGTGTCTAGGGGATGCACAGTTGGATAATTTACCCATTAGAAATGCATTAAAAGAATCCATAAAAACATCATCTGACGAACGTGATGCAATGTTGCAACGTGTGATCAAGGAACATGTGCTAAAAAATGATATTGCTCTAAAGCAGAAGGTTTTGGAGACACTGGGTAAGGCTTTGGAGGAAGCGCAGAAGGCTATGCCGCCTGATGCTCAAGAGGTAGGGGATACGATGATAAATATAACGATTGCGACTAGACATCTAGAGGACATTAATGAAGAATTAGAAGAATTATATAAACTTGATGAGGAGTATGCAGATAAGTACAACCTTCCTAATAAACGTAAAGACGCTCGACTACGTCAAGAGAAAGAAGATAAAGATCAAGAAGATAAAAATAAATTAGATAAAGATAAAGCAACTCAAGATCAACTAGATAAAGCTAAAGCAGATAAAGCTAAAGCAGATCAATTAAAAAAACAACAAGAGGCGTTAAGCACAAAGACAGACGCACGAGGTGTTACGGATAGAATATCATCTCACATTACAGCACTTGAATTGCTCTACAAAGAACAGGGAGATCTACAAGTGAAAGTTGTTAACGATATTCAGATCGTTGCTAATCTAAAGAGTGATACAAGTAAAAAAAAAGAGTTATCTGCGGCAAAAGTAACGCAATCGGAGAACATAAAAGCATTGGCTGCTAAAGATCTGGAAATCAAAGAAAAACAAGCCGCGATTCTAGATGATAGAACAAAGTTAAAAGGTATATTTGACAAATGTACCACGGTTGACGAACTTAACATAATAACAGGAACGATAAAGGATAGAGAAACACAGATTCTCGCCATTACACAGAAAGCTGATACAGCAGGTGCACTAGATGGTGGAGAGCTTGAAAAAGCAGAAGCAGCGTTAAAAATATTACGAGATGCACTTGATGCACTTGATAAAAAGAATCCTGAAGACCTTCTGATGAAAGAATCTAAGACACAAGAAATACAATTTCAAGAGAAGAAAGTAAGGGATATACAAGAGAACCTTGCATTATACCAAAGTGAACTTCGAGAACTGAAAGATTGTGCGAAAAGTATGTCAGACAAAATTAAAGCTGCTGACGATCTAAAAAAAGCTGCCGAAGATCTAAAAAAAGTGCAAGAGGACGAACGAAAAAAAGCCGAAGATCTAAAAAAAGTGCAAGAGGACGAACGAAAAAAAGCCGAAGATGACGAAGAACGAAAAAGACCGAAAGAGGACGGAACACCACCCACAAAATATGACGAAGATGCCGAAGATGCCGAATATGACAACATGTATCATCCTGACAGTGATGAAATGGAACGTGAGAAATTCCAAATTGCCCTTAATAATCTATTGAACAATAACGAAAACTTAAAAGCTTTAAGCTTAAAGGAAATTCAGGGGATTTTTGATGATGCAGCACGCTCTTATGGCTATACACTGGAAGGTCTTCCTGCTGATAACAATCCCTTAAAAATTGCATTCTCCGTGGAATTCCAACAGGAGTGTGCTCATGCAGGTTTGATGTTTTCAAACACGAATAACATAAATAAGAATGGTATGAGAACTAAATCGGCGAAGGCTTTTGTGAAAGAGAATAAGATTGATCTTGAAGATGCCTTGAAAAAGGCTGGCTGGGACAAATAATTACCTTAATTTTGGTAAAAAACTTGCTTCTTGCTTTTTATTTTGTTCGATATTAGAGTAGTGTAATGGTTAATCAAAAACTACAATGAGCAAAGAACACAGAATTTTTGACGAGGCAACAATTTACATTCGTGCTGGCAATGGCGGCTCAGGTTGTGCTTCATTTCGACGCGAAAAATTCATTCCAGATGGTGGACCAAACGGCGGTGATGGCGGCAAAGGCGGCGATGTAATCATCATTGGCAATGAAAATATCAATACACTTGAAAACTTTCGCTATCAAAAAAAATTTCTCGCTGAAAATGGGGAATCTGGTATGGGAAATGAAAGAACGGGGAAATCTGGCGAACATTTGGTTATTGAGGTACCATTTGGCACGCAAATTTGCCTTGAAAACGACATTCTCGTTTTTGATATCACACACGAAACCCCACAGATTTTAATCGCAAAAGGTGGAAGGGGTGGACTTGGCAACACACACTTCAAATCTTCAACCAATCAAGCACCATATCAATTCACAATTGGGAATTTTGGCGAAGAATGCACTTATACATTTAAACTAAAAATGATCAGTGACATTGGGATTATTGGAATTCCAAATGCTGGAAAATCAAGCTTCCTTGCAAGTGTAACGAATGCAAAGCCAAAAATCGGCAATTATGCCTTCACAACAATTTCGCCAAATCTTGGAATTTTGAATTATAACTTTGAGCAAATCGTGTTAGCGGATATTCCTGGTTTAATTGAGGGAGCGAGTGATGGTCACGGTCTTGGGCACCAATTCCTTAAGCACATCGAGCGAACAAAAATGCTAATTCACATTGTTGATATTTCTAATATGTATTTTGTAGAAAATTACTTCGTCGTTCGAAAGGAACTTGGGGAATTTGATGAAAAACATGGAAGTAAAATTTTACAAGGAAAGGAACTCGTGCTTTTGAATAAATCCGATGCTGTTGAAAACCCAGAAGAACTGGCTGAAGAATTCTTTCAGGCGACGGGCGTTCACGGATTTGTCACAAACTCTTTTACTCCTGAAAAACTTAATGAAGTTATGGAAATAATTTACAGGTTTTACAAAAGCGACAAATAAAACAATGACACGAATTAATCTAGTTCACCCTTCGGAACTTTACGATCAACATCTTATGGCAGAATTTCGTGAAATTCAGCACATTCCAATGTCCCTTCAAAGAAGTCTCCACAAGAAGGCAGGCTTTGATAAAGATGAAATTCCAAGAGAATTCACCCTTAACAGTGGACATGTCAAATTTTTTTACGACAAAGGGCTTTATCTTGCAAAACGGTTTGATACAATCAAACAGGAGTTATTTCTGCGTAAATTCACAATTCAAGATAAACTTTTTAAACTAGACCACTTCCCCGAAGACTTTCAAAATAGTTGGATTCCATCAGAGCACGATATACAAGTTATTCGTGAAAGAATTGCTGAAAAACTTGCAATGAAGCCACATTGGTATAAAAAAACACAATACTAGCCAAGTCTTTTTGCCGCTGGAATGCTGTTGTAAAATTGATTTTATCAAACCTTCTTTCTTGAAAGTAAAACACGCAAAATATTCACGCCAAGTAATCGGGCGAAAATAAGGTACGCAACACCCATAAAAGCAACCATTGCAAGCATATAGTTTAACTTTACGAATAAATTCGCACCATGAACCATTGCATAGTACCCAAATGTTTTGTGCATAACAGCCCACTGCATTAAAATTGATGAAATCCCTGACGATACGGCAATTTTCCCCAAAAACTTTGCAACATCGGCACTAATTTTCAGTAACTTTTTGCGTGATAATATCCAAAATGATATCGCACATGAAAGGAAATAAGAAATTGCAGTACCAGTTGTGATTCCAAAAACTCCAAAACCGAGCCTCATTAAAGCAATTGAAACAAAAACATTCACAGCGACGCTAAAAAATGTAATATACATTGGGGTTTTGGTGTCAGAATGACTGAAGAATATTGTCGAAGCAATTTTATTAAACACGCAAAACGGCAAAGCAACTGCTAAAATTTGCAACATAACGGAAATCACGGAAACATCAGACGATGTAAACGCCCCGCCCTCAAATGTCACAGATACAAACATCGTTGAATTTAAAAGAAGCATAAACGCCGCAGGAAAAACCAAAATCGCCGAAAGAGAAATCGCCTCATCAATCAAACTATTCGCGGATTCTATCTTATTTTGTGCAATTTGTTTAGAAATTAACGGTAAAATGACGATGCTAATCGCTGTCCCAATTACGGAAGTTGGAAGAAAAAAAATGCGATCTGCGTAATAAAGATACGAAACCCCAGAAATTATCATACTCCCAAGAATTAAATCCACCATTGTATTAATTTGTGTTAAACTGCCACCGATAATCGATGGAAGCATTTTTTTATAAGCAGCCTTTGTATTTTCATCAAAAAGTTTCTTACTTGGCAGGTTAATTCTCACAATAAATTTTTCATGAACACACGCAAGATAAATGAAAATAAATTGAATTAAGCCACCAAAAACCACCGCCCAAGCAAGACAATACCCAATATTTTTGAAAGAATTTTGGAAAAATATCGCAAAGAATATCATCGAAAGATTCATAAATATCGGCACAATTGCATAATATGAAAACTTATGAATTCCGTTCAAAATACCTGAAATAATTGAAATTAAGCAAATGAAAATGAAATACCAGAAGATTATATACGAAAGGGAAATCGTCAGAGCAAGCTTTTCACCAGTGAACCCCGGTGCCATAAATTTCGTAATTTCCGGCATAAAAATGTTTGCCAAAAGTGTAATTAAAAGGACAATATACAGTGCAATCGAGAGCATTTTTGATGAAAAAATCAACGCCTCACTTTTACCATATTTTTCATAAATTTTTGAAAATGACGGCACAAACGCCGCAAAAAACGACCCATCAATCAAAACCTTTCGAAGAAGGTTTGTCATTTTAAACGCAGCAAAGAAAACATCGGCAAAAAATCCTGTTCCAGCAATGCGTGCAATCAAAATATCCCTTGCATAACCACTAATCCTTGAAATAATTGTAAAAAATGAAACCAACGCCGCGGATTTCAAAATGTTCATAATGTAAATAAAAATATCTCGCGAAAATGAGTGTTAATATTTATTTAGTCAAGCATTTATTTCCTTGACATTTTTGAAATCTTTTAATTATAGTGAATGAAATATTCCACAAAATATGGAAGCAAGTACTGTTGCTGAACCACTAATAAAATCTCCAGCTAATGCTCAAAAAAAGCCCGATTGGCTTCGCGTTAAAGCCCCAACTTCAAAGGCATTTCAGGAAACTCGTGATTTAGTACGCGAAAAAGGTTTACATACGGTTTGTGAAGAGGCAGCTTGCCCAAATATCGGCGAATGTTGGCAGAAAAAACATGTTACAGTGATGATTCTTGGCGATACCTGCACTCGTGCTTGTGCATTTTGCAATGTAAAAACAGGAAGACCATTACCCATTAATGAAAAAGAGCCACAAGAACTTGCAAAATTGGTCGCAGAAACGGGCGTAAAGCATGTCGTTATTACATCAGTTGATAGAGACGACCTTCCCGACGGTGGTGCCTCGCAATTTGTAAAATGTATTGAAGAAATACGCAAATTATCACCATTAACAACGATTGAAATCCTAACTCCAGATTTCAGAAACAAGAAGGGGTCAATTGAACTTGTTGCCGCCGCAAAACCCGATGTCTACAACCACAATATCGAAACAGTTCCAGCACTTTACGCAAAAATTCGCCCGGGAGCTCGTTACTACCACTCACTTCGCCTTCTTGAAATTGCCAAAGAAACAAACCCAATGTGCTTTACAAAATCTGGAATTATGGTTGGTCTTGGTGAAACAAAAGAACAAGTTTTACAAGTAATGGACGATATGCGTTGCGCTGGCATTGATTTTATCACAATTGGTCAATATCTTCAGCCTACAAAAAAACACGCAAATGTTGAGCGATTTGTCACACCTGATGAGTTTGATTATTACAAACGCGTTGCATATTCCCGCGGCTTTTTAATGGTTGCATCTTCACCCCTAACAAGGTCATCATACCACGCAGACGACGACTTTGCAATAATGAAATCAAAAAGAGAGAGCGGCGAGGTTTAAGATTATCATCCCCTACCCCTCCTGTTACCATGTGGAGAGTTTACTTTCACAGATTCGATAGCCATCGTTATAATGTCCAGACGAATATCTTTTATTCTCATGCCTGCAGTAGACTTGCTTGTATGTGTATCTATATTGGATAAAATATCCTTTACGTCGTTATTCAGATTTTTGACCCTTCCAGTCATTATTTTTTGTGCTTTAGTGTCAGTTTGTATCTGATGGGAAATAGAAGCTATTAATTTTACAGTTTCATGTGGTAGTGAAAATTTTTTTTGTAAATTTTCATATCTATTTTCATCTTGAGAGTGTTCTTGTATATACTCAACTGCGTTCAAAAAAACCTTAAGAAATGCTGCCCTTCCTCCTTTAGGTTGTTTTGAACGCAGTTGAGTGTTAAGAGCCTTGGCAATGATATTGCACAACTTTTGATCAAATGTATGCTGAGCCAACGTTTCGTTTGTATTTTTCAGAATTCTTGCGTGTTCATTTACATCGGTATTCTTATGTGTATATGGAGCAGCATCTGTATAATACAAATTAACCATTGATAGTGTACCGGTGGCAGTCACTGACTTAACTGGATCGTACTTGACTGGATCGTCAATTATTTGAATACGAGATTCCAATAGAGTTTTTTGAGGTATCAGCAACACTCCTTGATTTTCAAATTTTGCCACTTCGGCATAGTATTCTGCTTTCAAAGTTTTTCCACTTTCGTTTAAAATCTTCAACGCATCTTGGTGTTTTATAAAATTTTCAACTCTTGAATTGTTTAACTCTGCAATGGTCTTAATATTTTTTACTTGTTTTAATAAAGTTGGAGCCAATAAAATAGGTTTCAATACTTCTATCTCTTTTAAAAGATCTGGAATATTCTTCAGAATGGTTTTTATCTTAAGATGTATATATTCTACTGCATCTACTTTTATAACATCGGTAGTTGCTTTTGTTAGGCTCTCATTTAATACAGCCAAGTTATCAATTTGCATATAAATGTTTCGCACTTTACAATAATCGTTTATACGTTCATCGTAACGTAGAAAAAGCTCTTCCGCCTTGGTTGGGTCTAAAGCTATTCGATCGCATTGTGTTGCCATATCTTCTCGAGCCATATAGCAATCCTCAATTTTCTTCTTTAGTATTGCTATGTGTTCCTTGGCATTAAAATTTTCTTGACAATCGTATACAACTGTTTTTATATTGTTTTCGATTTCTTGACGCATAGCGTCAAAGAAGTTATCAGCAGTCTTTTTAATTATCTTAACTTCATCCTTTTTATCTATTGTTGCACTACATTTTTCATTTTTTTGTCTGTATGCCGCTTTAGCATGCTCATCGATCGATTCTAATTCCGATGAAATCTTAGGATTAGTTTGTTTAAGTTTGGACAAAAAGTGTAAACGCTTGCTTTGTCCAGGTAGTGTGTAATTTAATGTTGTTGATCCATCGGCATTGTTAGATTCTCCAGTATAACCTGGAAGTTGTTTCAACATATCACGATTCTCAGGAGTAGGAATTATACTGTAATCGTCATCGCGTTCGTGTGCGAACCCTCGTGTTTGTATATCGACTACAAAATCATTTTGCAACGGTCCAAGTATAAACGGCGTATCAATGCCTTGTTGTAATTCATTTAAGGATTTTTCATATTCTGCACCTTCTATTTCGGTATAATGCATTAAGGTATTGCCTTTTATTTTGTTATCGAGTATGTGATAAATTGCATTGTTAAGGCTTGTAGTATTTCGTAATAAAACTTTGCTTCGATTATTTGTAAATTTAATGTCATCAGTAGTTTTTGTTGCTGGGATTTTATGAGTCTGATTGTGAGTGATTTTTTCAACGAATAATGTTTTAATTTGCTGATCAGTCAGCTTTTCATGCTCAGATAAACGATCATTTTGTAATCTATATACATTATTCTTTGTAACAAAATCATCCCATTCATTAAAATTTATATCGCCATTGTTTATTTGATTGATTGAAAGAAATGCCACATTGTCTTCAAATGGTATAATAATTGATGGTGTATCAAGTAATGTGTTTTTCTGAGCCGCTGTTATGTTCTTTTTTGTATTTATCAATCCTTCCATTCTCCGAGAAGCATTTATTGCTTCATTTATTTGAAAATCATCTTTTTTTTGTGGAGGAAGTAATGCAAGAAATTTACCAATTTCCTTTCCTTTCTGTTTCCTTTGTTTGGTAATAAGACAGCTATTTGGTGTTAGAGAGATATATCGTTTAATATCTTTGGGCTTATCTATAAAACCAAAATGGCGTAATGTGTCTTTATTTTGTTCTAAAGTATTATTCGGATTATTTATTGAATCTATCTTCGCCATCTCTTCGTATACCTTTGTCACATCGTCCAATGAAAGTTGGCATATTACCAACTTCTTGTTCGCTCCTCCATGATACTCATGCTGAATAGTAGTGCTGTCGGGTTTGTTGGCAATAAATTGAACGGCTTCAGTGATTTTTTCAATAATACTATCTTCATATGGGCTATCTATTAGAAATCCAATTTGTCCTTGATTGATGAGTTGTTTTGTAAAGGAATATTGTGCCGTATTGTTATTACTCGATGACTTTACTGTATTTTGCACTTTATAACCTGAATCAAGTAAATTACCCATATGTATTAAATGTTCTTGCGTAGTGTTAAATTGTGCATTTTTTGGAAGAATTGGATTTGCATACATATCGGGTCTGGCGTCCTTTTGTTCTCTAAAATAAAATTGATGCTGTGGAGGCTTACTGGGTAAGGTATGTGTGAGATCTAAGGCTGTTTCTTTGTGGTGCGAAAATCCAAGTCTGTTATACACTTTTTGGTCAAATGTTACAGAGTGCCGTGCTGGACTGTAATTGCACGAAGTAGCTTTCCAAGTAAGTTTTTTTCTTTCATCTATCATCGCTGCAGCTACCGTTGCCTTGGTGAGTGCAATCATTTTTTCACTCTTTGTGTTATAATCATCAGTCGATGATCTTACTTTGAGTTTTGGTAAAAGTGAGTTATCAATAAAACTTTTCCATGCTGTTTTTACAGGATCGGCAACTACCTCATTGAAAGATTTTGCACCTGGTTTATATTGCTCTTTGTGATATGCAAAAATAGTGCTCATAAAGTTTCCATACTCATTTTGCATATCATTCGCAAGTTTTGCTACATCTGGGTCAAGAACCTCTCCGTCCCTATGATCATTATGATTCATTTCAATTGCCGCTTTATAATGACAAAATTCTATAAATATCTCTTCTGCTAAGTCCGATTCTTCAATCTGTTTCGTAATGTACTCCTCCTGGCTTTTATTCATATTCTCTTGAATGGCAATCACTTGTGCTTGTGGATCGAGTTTTTTGTCCTCATCACTAAGTTGTCCTTGTGATGTATATTGATGTTGGTTGATTATAGCTATATTCTTACCTTTTTGCCCATTTCTTCCTCGTCTACCGATTACCTGTGCAGATGTACGATCTGGAAATACGCATGTTTCAATAACATATAAAGGGCTATCGTCTTTAACTAAAATATCCGTTCCTCTACCTGCAAATGGTGTTGATATTGTAATACATCCCGTTTCCTTTGCAAGTGCTAGCTTTTCTTCCAGCTCTACATGGTCTTCCTCACCAGTAATAATTTGATAATTTTGCTGCGTAACATCACCTACTAATTGTTCTTTTAACGATGTATGTAGTGCTTTGGCTTCTACAAGGTTTTCACAAATGATTAACATTGGTTGTTTCTTTTTCCTTGAAATTTTTAGATCAATACCACTATCGTCTGAGATTGACTCCCCCTTGCAAATATTTGTAATATATCTTAATTGTTGCATTGTCATGTTCACAGGTTTACTACCGGATACTTTCGCTTGAGCAGTATTGATCGCCTTATTATCACTGCTGTTGCTGCTGCTGCATATTATAGGTTTAAAATGTTTAAAACATGGAATTTGGTGCATTGGTAATTTAAGTGCCGATTGTATGCCAAACTTTTGATTGAGTAATTGTAAATCTGCTTCATTCCCAAGCGTTCCGGTTAAACCAAAGAGCTTATCCATATAATTAAGCAGTTGCTTTGTAGTGCCGTTCGTTAATGAAAGATTTTCTGGACTAATTAAAAATGGTGGGCGTCCACGATTTTCTTCATTCAATTTAGTGTGTAATAACTGTTGCACTCCATCTCCCCATTGAGACCCTCTATCCGGCTCTCCCGTTGCTGTCATAATTCTTGCAACGCTGTAAACTTTTGATACTATCTTATCACCCACCTTTGTCTCCACTGTTATACTTTCAACGATGTAATCCTTGTTCTCCACTAGACCACTTGTAGAATTGTTTACGCGATGTGCGGATGCGATCAAATTTTGAACCTTGTCTCGTAATAAATCATCATTGCCTGCAGTAGAACTTTTAAGCATAGCATGTAAATGTGGGGTATCCTGTTCTAAGTCACGAATAAAGGTATCTGCAAGTTCGAGAGCAACAGTCTTTTTCGATTCATCTTTCAAGTCCGTCATTTCAAATTTCTTCTCATTAAGAGCAAAGAATTCATTTATTAATTGGTAAATCTTTAAAAACTCTTCATCTTGCTTGCTATTCGTTGCAAGCCTCCATAATGTTTTATTATCGAGCATAATAGCATCTACTTCATCAGCTATGAGAAGTTTCTTTACTGAATGTATCTTATTTGCATACAATCCTTGGCAGCGTTTATCGCTGATCCAGAAATATAAATCACTTTGCGTAGAGTGGTATATCGTCCGTTCTGCATATTCGTCCTGTTGTATACCCTTTATATCTTTTATTCCAGCACTACTAATGAATGCACTTTTGACGCCAACAAAATCATAAAATCTCTGGTTTGCATGAAAGTCTCTTTCTGATAATGAGTTGGTGGATGATGTTATATGAACGGCATTTCCTAGTGCTGCCTGAATTACTGCGTTCAGTCCAACGATTAAGCTCTTTCCCTGACCTGTTGAAACCTCCGCTATCATTCTTTGGGCATTTGGATCTGTTTCCATTAAAGTAGAATACAAGATTGGAAATAGTTGACTTGAATATGCAAATTTGCCTTCAGATCTGCAATATGCTTCACGAAGCAGTCCTAGTAATTTTATTTTACTACCAAGGCGGCCATTAGGACTCTCTTGTCCACCTAATGCTGTTTGCCGGTCTCGTATTTGATCTTTTAAGTCACCATCTGATAAAGCTTGATTTTTTGGAGCATCTGCATTAATCATCAAAAAAAAGTCTTTAACTGTATCCATAAAAATTTTTGCATCATCTAGTTTACCTGTCGTCATTAAGAATTGAGCGTAATCAGCCAAGAATAACTCCGAATCGTCGCGTTGTTTATAAAAATTCAGATCTCTATCTCCCTCGGGATCTGAAGAGTGTTTGTCAATAAAACTTTCAATCGTGAGGCCTTCGTTAGCAAGTGATTGCGTATGTTTCGACCTTGGTTGTTCTTTTAATGCTGTAATTAATAAATCATTTTCTAATGCTATTTTCTTAACTGCGCTTTTGTATTTTTCCTTCCTATATTCCGCTGCAGAAGCTGGTATCTCGGCATTATTTAATGTAGGTATTGTTAGTTGAATTAATGTATCTTTGAAGTCTGTGGGTGGGGGCTGTGGAGCCTTGTCTTTGTTCTGTTTGTCTTTGTTCTGTTTGTATTTTATCACAAAAGCATCCATCTCTTCCAGACTTATACGTGTGTTATTAAATAAACCATCGCATGCCGTGTCATTTGCACATTCTAAAATCTGATTAAACATCTTTATACTATCATTAGCTGATTTATTCGGTCTTTTACATAGTAAAAAGTATTTTGCAATTTTTAATCGTTTTTTGTGAACAGACAGAGTGCTGTTAGTGCTGAGTTTAAGCATAACTTGAGGAAATACATCATTATGCTTTGCTTCAAGACCGAGTTTCACAAGCTCCTCAACGGAATAAAGTGCTTGCTCTGTATCCTCCTTATTGGTAATATGATTTTTAGATATGTCGCTTATTAAAGAAACGCAACTATCATTTATTTTACATATACTCTCTATGGCGGAGACATAATGTTTGTGTTGATCATGTGCCGTAAGTGTATCCGTAAAATAATACTTTGCGATATCATCAAACAGTTGTATATCTACTTTAACGTTATTTTTTTTACATTCCGCATACATATCCTCTATCCCTTTGAGGCGAGCATTTAACTGAAGCGTAGGTACATCTGCTGGAACTTGTGTAAAATAGGTATTCAGTAGTTTTTGCTTGATTTCGGAGCTGTAATTCTTACAGGTTATGATTGGTGATATGTTAACATCAGTCAAGACTGTCATCTTAAATGTTGCGTCACTATCCTTATGTGAAAATATTTCTTGTAAGACACCGATATCAATGCTATCTGAGAATGTAACGATTTTTGACAAAATTGTCGCAAAGTTATCACCGAGATGTGTAGGGGTTGTCCCAGTTGGTTTTACACCCTGAAAGTATAGAAGTTTTTGAAATAAATCAGAACTTAGTGTGGATATCACAGAATGTGCATCATTTGGAAATTTCTTGTATAATTGTCTAAAAGATTCAAACACTTTTTTATATGTCTTAGCATCTTGTAGTGGGCCATATTTACTTAGAAACGTCTCAATCGATGCCCTAACCTGCTCAAGGTTGGCTTTTTGTTTAGAGTCCTCCACTCTGTCATTAGGCTCTAAAAAGTACTTTATAAATGCGGTATGAAGGATTGCATCAGGTTTATCTTTGAAAGATTTGAGAATATTTGTAAAAAATGTGTCATCATCTTTTTTATATGCGTCAGTATCGTTGATGAAATCATTTAGTTTAGTATCATGAGAATCACTAAATCTACTACGAACATTGTCCCACAATAGCATATTATCAGCATTTATTGCAAGATCTACTACTTTCCGTGGCCAATCCTCTCGTTTCAATCGTTCTTCATCAGCACTCACTTTACTCCGTTTTAGTTTATGATTATCATTATGTAGATCTGAGAATCGTAACAAATTCAATTCAGCACTATCCTTACACTGAGAAGCTAGAGTACAAAATTGTTGAAGAGACTGAGTTTTTCTATTGAGACAGTCTGCCTTTGCTTTGTTTAATACATCCGTAGCTTTGTTTAATACATCCGTAAGTGTGAAGTCCGCTTTTTTTCCTTGGGTTAGATTATGTATTATCCTCTTAAAATACTTCCATTCATATGCATTCTGTTTAATTTCCGTAAGTGTCTGTACAAGATCTTTTACCTTCGTACCTCCTATGCTTTGATCATCATCATCATAATATTGCTTGTATAACTTTGAAACTCTTTTTAAATCATTAAAGGTAGCTCCAGATTCTTTAAGAATTTTAGCGATCTCAATAAATTGTTTCGGATCTTTTATACCCTTTATATTGTCTACTATAACTTTTACCGATGCAGGATTGAACGGTTTTTTTGGAGTAATTTTTGGCGGCAGAGTAATGAAAAGTTGCACAGCGATGCGTTTCGTCGCAGTGTCTTTAATCTTGTCGACTTCTATTAAAAACTGCTTTGCATCAGCAGTGGAAATTTGTAAAAGTCCATTAATCTTATCTTCTTGAGACTTTGTAACAGACTTATTGATGTGACGAAGTAGGCTGTATTTGATCTCCTCGATGTTGCTATGTGTATCCTCTACAACGCTAATAAGCGTCTCCAATGATGGAGCATATGTCAATTTCTTTTTCTTATTATCTGTCTCAATGCCTTTACTTTTATTCAATAAAGCAGAATCAATGTTCATTATCGGGTCTAGATCTCGTATTTTATCAATGCAGACGGCATGGTAAGCATCTCTCTCTTTTAAAGATATTATCCCCTTTAACATATCATTAAAGATTTGCTGAGCTTTCAACTTCCAAGTGTCATGAGTATACTCAGTATCGCTATTTTTGTTGTTTTGCCTAATTCCGTTAATGATGTTTATCATCCGATACGCCACCGCCTTTAAATCTTCACCTTCTGTCATCTGAAGGGGGGTTTTAATATTGCTAGTGTCTACACCTAACTTCTCTAACTGTGCTAAAAGAAACTGAAAAGATTTAAAACGATCTATTAAATTGATATTAAGCGTCTTAGGTTCCGATACGCCTGTGGTAGTATTTTTCAGTAAATGAAAAAATAGACTTAACCTCCCTTCATTCCCTTTATTCCCTTTCACAGTATCAGAAGCAAAAGCTGATAACTCCGTGATGAATTGTAATGGCTCCTTTTCCAATAAACAACCAAAGCCAGATTCTGCATTGGAAGCTATTGGAGATAAAAATAATGTTTGAAAGTCTCTGAAATGATTGCCTAAGGTCCTCTTAAGAGTTTCAATCTGCAATAGAAAGCCTTCCATTGAGGAAATACCCCCGTAATGTACAATTCTTGCTATGGCACGGGCAAAATTATCCTTATCATTACCAAATAGTGTGCCTATCCGTTTTATAGTATCATCTGTAATCTGTGGTGAAGTACTACCGCCTTTCTTTTTTGTCAGAACAGACTTTAAGTCATCTACTTTTGTAATCAGACTGGAGTCGAATAGTATACAGTCATCTACTTCAAATGGATCTTTTTTAATGGGAAGAAAAATTTGACGCAATGCTGAATCATTTTGTACTTCAATATTAACATTGTAGTCTAGAATATTATTATCCTTTCCATCAATGTTATGTTTAAAGATGAATAAACCCAATGGCATGTAATTGAGATTTATTCCACCAGAAGTAATACCTAGGGTATAGTTTGTAAGCAAAATTGTTGCAGCATCTGGAGAAATTGCATCTACTCGATTTTCAATATTTGTGTTACCATCTATATCTTGCGAAGTGCTGAAAAGCTTATCCCAAATCACTTGCAATTCTGCTTCCGTTTTGCTCTTTAAAAGAGGACCATATATCTTTACTTTGCCATCTCGCACCTTCGTGAAAATGTTTGAACGACGAATTAAATTATCTTCTGTTAAGGATTTGTTTGCATACTGGTCTTGATCTTGATCGTTCTCAAGATCCATCACCTGCTCTTGAACTATTTCTACCTCTTGCTGAACATTGACGGCAACATTGACGGCAATATTACGCTGCGTCACTGCTTCCGCTGCTAATGTCTTTCCAAGTAACGCACTTTCAAGGCGGATCTGTCCTTTCCACCCTAAGACTTCTTCTGTCTTAGGAGGACAATGGACATAACTTATCTTTTCATTGTTATTTTTCCCAAGGTATTCTAGTAACTTTTTGCTATATTCTTCGCCTCTTTTTTCTCTTGCACTATATAAAGCTTCATCTTTAGGTTTTTGATTGTTATTATAAAGAGAGTGGCATTCAAAGTTTAATGTTGACTGATTGTCGTTAATGATGGTATCGCCAGATGCATAATATTCTTTAGTCTTATCAAGACTATGAGAGTTAATTGTTAGCTTTTCAATTCCACATTCTGCAAGTTTTGCACGCAATGTAGAAATGTCGTTTGCTCCCAATGTATCTAATGTTCCTGAAAATTCTAATACAAGCTCTCTTATGTGGCAATTAAGACTCTCGTCTTTTTGTTTATTCTGTTTCAAATTCTGATTCTTCTCGTCCTTCTTATTTATGAAGTCGTCCAATGACTTGTTTAAATCATCAATATTACAATTGAGCTTTAATCCAAGTGTGTCAACATTAAACTTTGACTTTGTTATATTTAAAATATCTGGTACAGCTTCGGCAGAAAAAATAGATTTAATATCTACATCTACTACCATTGGATTGCTTAAAATTGCACTCCTATATTCCATGAAAAATAATTGCTGATTTGCTTCCTTGGCAGTTTTTATTTGTGCCATACCCATGCCAACATTCTTCATCTCGACTAATGCATCGGCAAAATTTCTAAGTCCAAAACCTTCTCCACATTCTTTAAAGCACTGAGCTAGCTTCATATCGCGTGCAATCTTTTGACGCAAGAGATCGAGGTTCGTGTCTTTTTTTGTGCTTGGCCCCTTACTCTCTAACCACGACTTACTGAAGTAAACAATACTCTTCGTACCAACCCTGGCTATCTGAAATTTGTCAGTGAGAAGGTTAGTGTGATCGATAACGATGTGTGCTATTTTTGCTTCTTGAACGATCTGATCGCACATACCATCTAACTCTCTACATTTCTCCCCTCCATTGAAAACTTGGGTATAATGATGCAGATCTGCGAGATAGGTTCCCGTGATTTGTAAAAAATCTTCCGATTTAGGAAGAAAAGTCTTGTTGTCAAAATTATGCCTTACATTGCGAAAGTCCACTTTCGCGTTAGCAGTAATACAGGCATCTTCAATCAAAAGCGGTAGAGCTTGTTCAACAACTCCTTTTGAAAACTCTTGTTTACCATCCTTCATATCGCAAGAAGTTACAACGTCATTTGTCTCTTTCACAAATTTTTGGTTAAAAATGTGTTGCAATGCATAGCTAAACTCCTGTATATTTGTTTCTGCATTCGCGATGTACCGCTTCTCGTCAGGTGCTGCTGTACCTATCTTGTCAGCAATGTACTCGTACTTTTCTTTTAATATATGATATTGACAATATTTCAGCTTTGCAAAAAGTGCATCCTGATTCTCTTGTTTATATACATCATTCAATGTGTTGTATATATCGTCAGCGGTTTTTTCTAGTAGTAATCCTTGCTTCTCAAAAATACTCTTGCTATACGCTACACCCTCTTTGCGTGTAAAAGTCTCTTTAGCTTTATCTATATCCTCATTGCTGAGCGTTATAAATTCAGCTAATTCTTTTATCAGTTTTAGTGTCTTTGTGTTACACGCCTTCGTAATGGTATCATCCGTCACGTCGATAGTTTGTTCATCAATCTTTTTGCACTTCTCAATTAATGTGTGGACGGGATTAGGAATCCTCTTTTGAATAGAATGATTTTTAAGATATAGCTTAATATGAGCAATGTCAGCTCCAAATCCGAGTATCTTTATACGATCTTGGTGAGAAATACTGCCTTGTGTCAGAAATGTAGATATCAGATCATCCTTCTGCTTCTTCTGCCGTGCTAATGCCTTCTTTTGTACTGTGGCAACTTCTTGGCTTTTAAGGTTTTTTATTTTCTCGATACATCCATTGACCTCTCTAGCTACCCATACGCCGCCTGCAAACGCGTGTTTTTTGTGGTATTCTTCAAGTTGTAAGAGACTTTTGATGCTATCAAATTGTTGTCTTTTTGTAAAAACAAGCTCTTTTTTGCTTAATGTCATTAAGCTGGCTTCGTTGGTGCTCTCCTTTATCCAATGAATTTTTTGTAAATAATTATTTAACATTCCTGCGAAACAATCTTTTAATATATCCTGTTCCGGTTTCGATAATTTATGATCCTTCAATAGTGTACATCGAGATATCAGACTCTTTACTGCTTCTGGTTTTAATTCATTACTTCCTATATAAGTTTTGATACCATTAAGTAAATTTTCAACATTCTTTTGATCTTTTGCCTGATTTGGATGGTTCCAATATTCTAAAAACATCGTTTGTCTCCAATGGTCGACCAATTTTGTGTCAAGAACTAGTTGTTTCTCTATCGCTTCCTTCTGATCCTTTGCCTCCGATGAAGAAGGTTCCTCGAATCGACGTACAGTATCTGGAGTGAAAATGGTGTATTTATTTAAATATTTTTCATACTCTGCGTAGTCCAGTTTTAAGTTTATAAGTTCTCTCAGTTGAGAAGTGTATACAATTCGGGCAAGACGAGGATCTATCTTTAAATTTGCAATAGTGTCTGCAGGGGTTGTCGGATTAGGGTCGTATACAATTCGGGCAAGACGAGGATCTCTCTTTAAATTTGCAATAGTGTCTGCAGGGGTTGTCGGATTAGGGTTATGTGCAAGTGATTGATTAAAATATATCTGGAGTTTGTCTGCAAACCCTTCAAGAAGTTTATCAAGATATCCCGCATCCTTGGCGTGATGTTTTAAAATCTTATCAAATATTGTAATAATATTATTACCCTTCAAGGCATAGCTATTTATGTAACGATTAGCTTGTTCAGCAATTGACTCATTATGATTCATAACCCATTCCTCCTCATTATAATGATGTTATATTGAGGTTTTTGTTAAAAGTCAAGTAATTAGTAAAATTACACAAATTATCACAGATACACTATTATTGCACGATTTTACAAGTAAAGCTTAAAACTGCATTAAACCCTTGCTTTTTAAAAATTCACCACTATTTAAGAAAAAATTTTTCCTACAGTTATAATTACAATCCAAGATGCATCAATAGAATTTGGTGGAAGAGTCCTTTTCGATTCAGTGAATTTAACAATCAACCCACGCGAAAAAATCGGTTTAATCGGTAGAAACGGAAGTGGAAAAAGTACATTCTTCAAGCTTTTACTTCGCGAACAACAACCAGATTCTGGAACTATCGAATATGATGAAGGTTATATGATCGGCTACCTAAACCAGCACATTCACTTCACAAAGCAAACAGTTTTAGAAGAAGTCACTCAAGTCCTTCCACCCGAACGCGAATGGGAAGAATGGAAAGGTGAAAAAATCCTTTTAGGACTTGGCTTCACAGAAGAAAATATGGTTGAAGACCCAAACACATTTTCAGGCGGCAACCAAGTAAAAATCAACCTTGCAAAAATTTTACTTCAAGAACCCGACATCCTTCTTCTTGATGAACCAACAAACTACCTTGATATTTACGCAATCCGCTGGCTTGAAGGATTTCTTAAAAAATGGAAAGGCGAACTAATTCTAATTACACACGACAGAGCCTTCATGGACAGCGTAATTTCCCACACCGTCATAATCCACCGCGGTAAATTTCGCAAAATCAAAGGTGCAACAGGCAAAATTCGCGAACAAATCGCCGTTGAAGAAGATATCTACGAAAAAACTCGTGTTCGAGAAGAAGAAAAACGCAAAGACACCGAGGACTGGATTAAACGCTTCGGTGCCAAAGCCTCCAAGGCAGCAGCCGCACAATCGCGTCAAAAACAACTTGATAAACAAGAAGAAAGACCTGCTCTCACAAAGCTTGATAGCCTCAACTTTAAATTCACATACGTCCCATACGGCTCTGGAAACATGGTAGAAGTACAAAATCTTGGCTTTAATTTCACACCAGAAAAACCACTAATGCACAACTTAAGTTTCAGCGTTAATCACGGTGATAAAATCTGCGTCATAGGAAAGAACGGTAACGGCAAATCAACGCTTTTAAAACTCATTTACGACGAACTCAAACCACTCGAAGGAACCGTCATTGTCAACAACAAGGTTCAATGTGGATATTTTGGTCAAACGAATATTGAACACCTTCACCCAGACAACTCAATTTGCCAAGAAATGGAAACAGTCGAAAGCGAAAAACCAATAGAATATTCAACCGTACGCAGGGTTTGTGCACAAATGATGTTCCCCGGAGACCTTGCTCACAAAAAAATCTCCGTCCTTTCAGGTGGCGAAAAATCCCGCGTTATGCTTGGAAAAATTCTGTTATCATCGTCAAATCTCTTACTACTCGACGAACCAACCAACCACTTTGACATCGAATCTTGCGAAAGCCTTATGGAAGCAATTCAAGAGTTCCAAGGTGCAGTTGTAATGGTCACACACGATGAACACTTCCTTAAAAATATCGCAAACAAACTTGTAATATTTGACGGCGGAAGAACATTCATCTTTGAAGGCACCTACGAATCATTCCTTTCAAAAATCGGATGGAGCGAAGTAAGCAATGGTTAAGTTATTGGTATTTATAAAGTGAATAATTAGCCTTGCTATTTGCACAATTCCACGCAGTTTTAGGACTTTTCGATAGTTAAAATATTAGAAAAGTTCTTAATCCTACGCCCTCTTTTCAACTTTATATTCCTTATACAGTTTGTCAATGAATGCCTTTGCGAATGCGTTGTAGTAAGCACGAGTTGTGAACTCACGAGCATTAGCCAGATCTTCCTTGTTAGTTTCACCATAAAATGGTGTATCAGAGTTAATTTTCACAATAACAGCAACGGATTCATTTGCTGCATCTTTTTCAGTAATATAAAAAATATCGCCAACTTTATGGTTGAAAATTTCAGGAGAAAACGCCGTTTGTAGCGTTACAATTTGGCTTTCAAAGGAACCTCGTGACGAATATGCACCAAGTTGAGTTTTGAGCGATTGCACTTGTCCAATAATATTTTTTGCCGCCTTTTCAAGTTCTTCAAGCTTTTTTGCCTCCAATTGCATTGAGATAATCTGTCCGCGGACTTCATCTAGAGTTTTAATCCTTTGTGGCTCAATTCGATTTTGTTGGTAAATGGCGTATGAGCATTTGACATCATCAAGGACGATTACATGCCCGTATTTGGCGTCGCTATTATTCACAACGCTATTCTTTAATTTTTCATTAATCGATGAAGGAAGGTTGGTGTTTGCGTCAAAAACATTACCAGTTGCTGTGTCAACTCTCAATTCCTTGCTGACAGGAAAGCCGTATTTTAAAGAAACGCTTTCAAATGATGAGCCGGATTCGAGCTCCTGTTTAATTCTTTCGATATAAACATTGGCATTGTGGCATTTTCTTTGCTGAACGACATCTTCAGTTTGGGACGCAAGCACCTGACTAAATTTCGTTTCGTGAATTTTTGAAATTTGTACGACGAAATAGGATTTGCCGTCCTTAATTACGCCCGTCACATTGCCTTCGCTAAGCTTTGATATCCCTTTTAGAATTGCCTTGTTTTCCATTTTTTCAGAAGAGGTATCGCCGCTTTTTATAACGGAATCGCGTTGCTTTTTCATTTCATTAACGACGGTTTGCAAGGAAATTCCTTGCTTTTTTACGATAGACTGTGCAGTTTCAGCGGTTTTTTTGTCGCTAAATTGTGCATAGAAAAAGTCCATCACTTTTCCCGTAAATTCATCGTTATAATAATTCATTATATCGTTGGAATTTGCACCAAAAATGTTGAGATTGCTGTTTATGTAGTCGTCAATATAAGAAACGACGACAAAATGTTGTGCCATTTCCACGAAATTTTCTCTATTCTTTTCATAAATATTTCGCAGCTCTTCTTCTGAAAACTTTGGTTCAGATGCTGATTTAATATAAAGAACGTCAATGTTTCGCTCTTTTTTCAGTGCCATAGAATATTCATTGGCGAATGTGTGGCTTTGAATTTTCATTGGAGAGAGAATCTGCTCAAAAAGCATCTGTTCAACTTGAGGAACTTGATTTTGCAAAAAATCGTATTCAGAAAGACCAATGTATTTCAAATATTGACTAAGGTATTCCATATTAAATTTGCCATCTTTTTGAAATGATGGCATCGTTTTTATGTAATCTGCAACTGCTTTTGGTGTAACTTTTATACCATTTTCTAGTAAAAATTTATGAATCACTACGCGGTTAATCATTTCATTGAGGGCGAGTTTTGAAAATTGATCGCTTTCGACGAAAGTCACAGCTTGATTGTAAATTACTTTGTCTCCCATTGAGCCTGAGAGTATTTCCGTGCGTCTTTTGCTTAAATATCCATTGTATTCTTGTATGGTGATTTTTCTACCGTCAATTTTTGCGATATACGGCTGATTGCTTGCTATTGTTTCGTATATACCAAAGAAAATGAAGCTGAAAACCACAATGAAAATAATGACATATTTCACATAGCTCAAAGCTTTTGAATTCCAGCTTAACATATAGCACAATAATTTTGTTCGACATAGCAAACACAAAAGAACGAAATGTCAATTAATAAAAGCGAAAATAAAAAATTCTTAATACAATTAATGACCAAGCAATTTCATTGCACACTGCTTTTATTTTGGAATCGTGTTTTTTGGTAGCCAATGAGATTTTCTTGTGCAATTTTTCGTTGATGCTCATCTTTTTCGACCCGTTTTCGAATGATAACCTCGCGAATGATTTCCATCACCTTAAGCGACTCCATATCAACCATCGATTTGAATAAATCTGGATTAAATTCCGCCCGAAGTTCGTCAAAAATTTCAACAATATCATAAATATCTTGTTCGCGTTCAAATATGTTCTTATCAGCACCGCCATATTGCTCAATATCCTTTTCATACTTAACCAACTTCAGCATTACATCCGTTAAATCTCTTGTAATATCAACGCATTTTTTGACATCAGAAATGTCTTTACAGCCACCCTTTTGGCTCGAATTTTCTGTTTTTTCCCCAGAAATTGAACTATTTTCCAAATAATCACAAACTAAACCCAATGCCAACTTCATCACAAGTTTAATTTTCTCCACCTCGTAGTACATATCAAAAATAAAAAATAATATATACTCAAAGAACCAACAATAACTCAAAAGGAAGCGGGAAGTTTGCAAAAAACATTATAAAACTCCAAAAATAAAAAAATACTTTGTTTCACTGTGATATCACACGATAACAAGAAATTTTTTTTTATTTTATTTACAAAGTCAGAATTATACAAATGCCGAAAATTCTTGACAATAATTTTTTCAATATAAACACTGGTGAAATATAGTTTTTGTAACATTGTATGCCTCGTTTTTTGATTTCATTCCTAACTCCAATTTTTCTATTATTTTCTATTCACGCATTTTCCGGCGAAAAAGTCATCGGAATAGTCCTATCCCGAACGGATTCCGTTAGTACCACAGAAGAAGTTGTTAGTGATGTCTATGGCAGACATGGCAAATACAGCGTCCGCGAACATTACGCAAACGCATTCAAAGAACACTGCAAAGGTGTGCACGTTTTATTTCTCGATCCAAACCCAGAAAGTGTCAAAGCATACGCCTCAATAATCGACGGTCTCCTAATTCCAGGAAATAATCCGGATATCAACCCAGCACTTTACGGCGAAAAACCAGTAATGAACTTGACGATAGAAAAGTATCGCAACGAATTTGAAATCGCCCTAATTCACGAACTTTACAAAAAGCAAAAACCTATTTTAGGCATTTGCGGTGGCGGGCAGGTTATCAATGTTGCATTTGGCGGCACTCTTTGGCAAGATATTCCAAGCCAAGTCACAACCAATGCTGCAAGTAAAATCAACCACAATCCATTCAGTAACGTTGAAGTCATAGCCCATGAAATCGAAGTTAAAGGCGGAATTTTACAAAAAATTGCTGGCAAGCAAAAACGATACTCCGTAAATTCAATGCACCACCAAGCTGTGAATAAAGTCGCAGAAGGCTTCACTGTTATCGCTCAAACTGATGACGGCGTTATCGAAGGCATTCAAAAAACAAACTATCCGTTTATGGTCGGCATTCAATGGCACCCTGAATTTCAACTATCAACATTTGATATAAAAATCTTTGAAGAATTCTGCTCGGCAGTCAAAATTGAAAAGAAAAAACATCACATTAAAGTCAAAAATTAATACAAATATTAATGTTCTTAAATAAAGAAGATAGAATTTATAAGAATTTATACGCTCAAGGTTCCGTTGATTTAGTCTCCGCAAAAGCACGCGGAGACTGGCTTCGCACCGCAGAATTTGTCAAAAATGGCAAAGAATGGCTCATCGAACAAGTTAAGGCTTCAGGCTTACGCGGTCGCGGTGGAGCAGGTTTCTCAACAGGACTAAAATGGTCATTCGTACAACCACAAGAAAAAACAAAAAAACCCCACTACTTAATAATCAACGCAGACGAATCCGAACCCGGCACATGCAAAGACCGCGAAATTCTTCGCCACGAACCACATAAAATCCTCGAAGGCTCACTAATTGCCGCCCGTGCAATCGAAGCAAACACTTGCTACATATACATCCGCGGCGAATATGTTCACGAAGCAATTGTAATGGAAAAAGCCATTTTAGAAGCAAAAAATGCAGGGTTGCTCGGCAAAAATGCCTGTGGAACAGGCTGGGATTTAGACATTTTCGTCCACAGAGGTGCCGGTGCATACATCTGCGGAGAAGAATCCGCAATGATAGAATCAATCGAAGGCAAAAAAGGTCAACCTCGCCTCAAACCACCATTTCCAGCACTCATCGGGCTTTATGGCTGCCCAACTGTCGTCAACAATGTTGAATCAATCGCCTCAATTCCAGAAATCTTGCGTCGCGGAGCCTCTTGGTTCAAGGGCATCGGACGCGAAAACAACCACGGCACAAAGCTTTTTTGCGTTTCTGGTCACATAAACAAACCATGCGTCTTTGAAGAAAATATGAGCCTCCCCATGAAAGACTTAATCGAAAAACATGCTGGCGGAGTAATCGGCGGCTGGGATAATTTGCTCGCAATAATCCCCGGTGGATCATCGTGTCCATTAATTCCAGCACATCTTTGCAACGACGCCATTATGGATTACGACGGTATGCGAACAGCGGGATCCAGCCTTGGCACTGGCGGAATGATTGTCATCGCAAAGGAAATCAATGGCAAAAAAACGGACATAGTCAAATGTATTTCACGCATTACGAAGTTTTACAAACACGAATCATGCGGGCAATGCACACCCTGCCGCGAAGGCGTTAAATGGCTTTACGACCTCATTCACCGCATAGAACTCGGTAATTTCAAACGCTTCGAAGTCGACAAACTTGTCGAAATTACAAAAGGAATTGAGGGACACACAATTTGTGCATTTGGAGACGCCGCCTCGTGGCCAATCCAAGCAATGGTTAAACATTTTGGCGAAGAAATTAAGGGGCGAGTAAATGAATAAAATTTTAACCACAGCCTTACTTCTTCTTCTGTGCAGTTTTAATGCTTTTGCCGATTACGACGAAGATGCTCTAAAGATTTTCGCCAAAGCGATGGACAAAGAAGAAAAATACGAAACATTTGAAAATACAGACATACAGAGATCCAAAGTTAAGCTATACGAAGCCCACGACGACGACGGCAGTTATCAATTACAATGCCATAAGTATAAAGATTATATAATCATGGAGTATGGATTTAATGGAAACTGTTGCTCACATTTGCACCAAGTAATCGTGACCAAATACACTCCAAACAAATTTGCGTATCTTTTGGGAAATTGGAAAAGCATCTGCACAAAAGAGCATTTTGCCGATGAACTAAAAACATTCCCATTTAAAAATAATAAATTTCTCGCAAAAGATGAAGTCCCATCCCTCTCTGGAATCAATGGAGTGTTTCGGAAAGTATTCACAAAGGGCAAAAAAACATTTTTACTATTTATCGACACAAACAGTCTTTATTCTTGGATTGACATTATTATCATCAATGAAAGCGGTAAAGTTACATATCAAAACTATCCATTTGCACACTATACGAAAAATATACAAAAGAAGTATGCAAAGTCGCCAACCGAATTTTGCTATGCAAATTCTAATTTTAAATCTACTTCATATATGCATCTTTCATTTCACACCATTGGTACAACTCAAAGGATGTCTTGGGAGAATGAGATGAAATTCCATGATATTATTAAAGAACTGAGCAAGTGCCAAGCTGAAGAACTCTATCCAGTAGAAGATAGGATCCTACTGAGTGCTCAATCAGAAATTCAATGTCTAGATTTTGCAACGAATAAAATTCGTGATACTGGGGAGACATCATGTTTTTACATGGAATAACTAGGTGCAATATATAATAATCACACCCTTAAATTATTCTTAAAAAGCATCTGCGTTCCATCGGAATCGATTAAAATATCGCTCCCTTTGTGGATTTTATCGGATAAAATCAAGTCCGCAAGGCGATTTTCCACCAAAGTCTGAATCAATCGTTTCAATGGTCTTGCTCCAAAAACAGGGTCGTAACCTTTTTCCGAAAGGAAGTTAACTGCTGCGTCAGATATCACAACCTTTACGCCTTCCGCATTTAACCGTTTCATCAAATTTCCAAGCTGTACGCTCGTTATTTTGTTCATATCCTGCCTTTGAAGGCGACCAAACATTACAATTTCATCAATCCTGTTCAGAAATTCAGGGCGGAAGAATGAGTGTAGCTTCGTCATAACCAGTGCTTTTGTTTCATCGTAAGTTTGCCCATCTTTAATAAATTCTGAACCAAGATTTGATGTCATAATGATAATCGTATTCGTGAAATTCACCGTTCTACCTTGAGAATCGGTCAATCTTCCATCATCAAAGACTTGAAGAAAAATATTAAAGACATCAGGGTGAGCCTTCTCAACTTCATCGAGCAAAACGATTTGATACGGACGCCGACGCACCGATTCCGTCAAAACACCGCCTTGGTCATACCCAACATAGCCTGGAGGGGCACCAATTAGCCTTGCAACCGAATGTTTTTCCATATACTCTGACATATCCAGACGCAAAATTGCCTTTTCATCATCAAAGAGAAAGCTCGCCAAAGTTTTACAGATTTCCGTCTTTCCAACGCCTGTTGGTCCAAGGAAAAGGAAAGAACCCATTGGGCGATTTGGGTCTGAAAGTCCCGCTCTTGAACGCTTAATCGCATTTGAAACTGCTGTTATCGCCTGTTCTTGACCAATCACACGCTCGCCAAGTTTTTCTGCAATCGAAAGTAATTTCTTGCGTTCAGATTCCATCATTCTATCAACAGGAATGCCCGTAATTTTTGAAATCACCTTTGCAATGTCCGTTTCGTCAATTTGCTCGCGAACCATTGTTGCATTTGCACCAGATTCAATCTGTTTAATTTTTTCCTTAATAACAGGAATTTGACCATAGGAAATCTCCCCAGCTTTTTGCAAATCGCCCCTACGATGAGCATCTTCAAGTTCAATATGGAGTTGTGTCGCCTGTTTTTTTAAACTACGGAGCTCTTCCAGTTTTGTTTTTTCTGCCTGCCATTTTGATGTCAAACCCTTAGAAAGTTCAACCAATTCGTTCAATGCCGTTTCAATTTCAACAAGGCGTTTTTGAGAATTTGCATTATCCTCTTTTTTTAAAACTCCCTGTTCAATTTTAAGCTGCATTATTTGACGATCAATCTTATCGACTTCTTCAGGCTTGGAATCGATAGACATTCGAAGAGCAGCACACGCTTCATCTATTAAATCGATTGCTTTATCTGGTAAAAATCGGTCTTGAATATAACGATCCGACATCACAGCAGCCGCAATCATTGAACTATCTGCAATTTTTACACCATGATGTGCCTCATAAATATCCTTTATTCCACGCAAAATCGAAATTGTGTCTTCAACTGTTGGTTCATCAATGAAAATTGATTGAAATCTCCGTGCAAGAGCAGGATCCTTTTCGATATATTTACGATACTCATCAAGCGTTGTCGCACCTATACAACGGAGAGTTCCCCTTGCAAGTGCTGGTTTTAATAGGTTTGAAGCGTCCATCGCACCATCAGTCTTCCCTGCTCCAACAAGGGTATGAAGTTCATCAATAAATAAAATTACATTACCATCAGAAGCTTCAACCTCATTAACAACCGCCTTCAATCTCTCCTCAAATTCACCACGATACTTCGCCCCTGCAATCAACGCACCCATATCGAGTTCAAAAACTTCAACTCCACGCAGGTTTTCCGGCACATCATCATTAACAATTCGCAAAGCCAAACCTTCAACAATCGCCGTCTTTCCAACGCCCGGCTCGCCAATTAAAACAGGATTATTCTTCGTTCGACGCGAAAGCACTTGAATTGCACGACGAATTTCCTCATCTCTGCCAATAATTGGGTCAATTTTCCCACTTTTCGCCTTATTCGTCACATTTTTGCCATATTTCTTCAACGCGTTGTAACTTTCCTCCGCAGATTTCGACGAAACAGACTTTCCACCACGAACCTTTTCAATTGCCTCACGAAGAGCATTCAACTGAACACCGCCCGCCTTCAATAATTTCGTTGCAGAACATTCGATATACACCATCGCTTCAAGAATTCGTTCCAAAGAAATAAAGGCATCGCCTGCTTTTTTCGCCAAATTATCCGCCTCATTAAAAACCTTTTGAAGATCTGACGAAATATAAACCTGCCCCATTCCGTCTCCAGAAACTTGCGGAAGTGCAATCAACGCATCACGAACCGAATGCTCTATCAATGAAACTTGTGCATTACAGATTATAAGTAAATCGCGAATAAATCCATCTTTTTCCGAAAGCATTTCAGCAAGAATATGTTCAGGACGAATCTGTTGATTTCCCTTCGCCTTTGCTAAATTTTCCGCAGATTTCAGAATTTCCGCGGACTTCTCCGTCAACTTTTCAAACATAATCAATGCAACAATTTACAGACATAACTTGTTTCCAAACAAAACAAATGTCAATATCAATCCAAAAAAATAAATCTTGACATTGCCCAAAAAGATTTTCCCACAATTCCTAATTCAAATTGACTATTATGGAGAATAATACAACCATCGCTTTCATCGATTCTGGAATTGGAGGACTAATATTTGCCTGCGAATCAATCATCGCAATGCAAGAAATCCCGCATAAAATTCAAAACAACCACCTATCATTCCTTCATATTGGGGACACAAAAAACGTTCCATATGGTCTTAAAACTCCATCACAACTTATTATACTAATTCAAAATTTGCTCGAAGAGTGCAAAAAACTTGGTGCAACAATTGTTGTAATTGCATGCAACACCGCCGCAACCGTATTAGACGAAGAATTTTTGAACACATACAGACAGCAAGGTATGGAAATTATTTTAATTATCAACAAAAGTGCAGAAGCTCTTTACAACTCAACGCCAGTCATCAACAATGAAAAACACATTTTAGTTCTTGGCACAAGGCAAACAATTTTAAGCAATAAATACAAAGAAGCACTACTTTTATGCGATAAATTGTCACACAACGGAAACAAACTGTTTATACACCAATACTCACCAATTCGCTGGGAACACGAAATCGAAAAAGGCATCAAACGCAATGAAATTCAAATAATGGTGAACGAAGATCTCTCACTTTTTAAACATGAAATTGGCAAAGACTTCGAAAAAATTACATCAGTCGGTCTTTTTTGCACACATTACCCCTACTTTAAAAATGAAATTCACCAATATTTTTCACAAAATACACAAATCGGCGACAAAATCCAACTTGCATCACAAGGGGCAATTTTTGCCGAAGTAATAGCACACGAAGTCAATAAAGTCAACGGTCTTGATGCGGTTAAACACTTCAAACAAAACAATGAAAGTGATGGCAAAATTTTAATAAATTCATACATAACGGGCGACGAAATCGCACCAATTCAAACCGCAATTAGCAATATTTACCCAGAAATCCCCGTTATTTTCCACAAAATATAGCCATCATCTATTCATTTGATCGCCACGCTCCGCCTTTGATTGCTGACCTCTCGCAGTAACATACGATGTCCAATATCCATATTTTTCAGGGCTCTGAACTTGATATTGCACCATTATGTTTGCAATTTGATTAAGATCTTTAAACATTTTCTGGAAAACCAATTTTTGCCACTTTGGAAGGGAGTTTTGATCAACAACACCAACAACTCGCTCTTTTTCACGAACCATACCAGCAGCAATTCCAACGCGAGAAGCACTTTCCTCAAACATATTTCCCGCACCCTGACTTGTGTCTCCGCCCAATCTTTCAACGTCAACATCAAGTGTATCACCAGATTCTTTTTTTCGAGCAATTGATTTCTTGATTTCACTTGCCTGTTGTTTGAATATTTCAAGCTCTTGATCGCGTTTTAATTCGTCCTCACGGTCCGTTTGTGGCTGATCTTTTTTCTCATTTTTTAGATCATCCTTTGCCTTGGCATCAATGAATTTAACAAAACGGAGAAGTGTTTTAACAATGTAGTAAAGAAGTACATGTCGCAAAATAAGAATAG
>CAMAVJ010000008.1 GCA_945861725.1 Rickettsia typhi | reverse complement strand
ATGCCTGCCCTCGTGTGGGTGTGGGTTGTGGTTTTGTTATCTTCCGGTGGCTTTTTTGAGAGCGTCTGTAAGATTGATGTGATTATTTTTGGCAAACTTCTCTGCCGATCGAGTTCTCATTCCATGAGTATTTGTACCACCGTTTTTTGAGAAAGTTATTCCTTCTGTGTAGCATGCCTTTTGGAATGCGGAGGAAAATTTCTTTTTTAATAAAGTCTTATTTTTGGATTCCCTTTTTTTTGCGACGTGGAAAAGATCTTTAATCCCACGCAGGCTTAATTTGCGGAATTGGCTATTTTTTTTGAATAGTTGACTGAGGGCCTCTTGGAATCGTTCTTTTTCTGTGCCGTGGTGAGTTTTTCGTCGTCCTCTGTTTGGTCGTTCTTTTTCTGTGCCGTGGTGAGTTCTTCGTCGTATTGGTAGATTTTTTCTTTGTACTTCTTTTTGTCTTTTTTCTTCCGCCTCTCTCTTTTTTTGTGCCTCTATTATTAGTGCTTCTTTTTCTTCTTTTTTTTCCGCTGCAATTTTTTCTTGGTTCGCTTTTTCTGCCGCGTCTTTCGCTACTTTTAGTGCGTTTTCTACATCTCTTCTTAGTGCTTCTTCCGCTGCTTCTTTTTTTTCCGCCTCTTTTTGCGTTTCCGCTGCAATTTTTTCTTGGTTCGCTTTTTCTTCCGCGTCTTTCGCTACTTTTAGTGCGTTTTCTACATCTCTTCTTAGTGCTTCTTCCGCTTCATCATTACTTATTGTTTCCACTTCCCTTCCTTGCTTTGTCTTTAATGCATTATTCCAAAATTCGACAGACTCAGAAGACAGTTTTTTGTCACCAAAGAAATTCTCTTTGTTAGCAGTCTGTAGTAAAACTAGAAATGCGTTGGCCTTCTTGATTGTTTCTTCTGTATTACACAAATGTAAACAGTGTAAAATTCTTGTGAAGCGTAGACTATTGTGGGCATACATTGTCTTAAGCATATTCCTCAATGGGCTATCATCTGTGAAAATTAACTTTTCATCTTTATTAGTGATACCATATATCTTGCAGTATACATTAAAATTCTCTAGTATTTTTGCTGCATTATCTTGTAAAATCTGTTCCTCTTCCGTGGTAATTACAAGTGGTGCTCTTGAATCATACTTCGATTGTAGTGTGTTTGGGAATAACATCTGTATGTAATCGTGTCCAGACTCCTTATTATCATCTTCCGTTATTTTCTTCAATAACTCTGTACGCGTTAAGTGTGCTGTCCTATGAAAGGAAAAAGACTCTTGAATTGTATCATCATTCCATTTTTGCCACTCTTTCCAACATTGTGATATTTTATCGTCTTGCATTTTTTTTTGTTCACTAATTACTGCTTCTTTTTGTTGATTATTGTTCTGATGAACGGGCGTGTACATATGAGTATTATCCAGAATGTCCTCCTTATATAAAGACGCTGCTTTATTTTTATACAATCCCTTGTACTTCTCTGCCATATCTTCCTTTGAGTATCATTCTGCACAACTGTATCGCCATCAATTCCATAAAGAATTGAACCTATATTTGTATGTATGACAAACTTTTCACCAGTTTCACCATCTTGACCACCTTTAAACACATCACTCCCAAGTGGCGCATATGGGTCTCCAGCCATTCCGATGAATATTTTGCTATCTTTTGGAAAGTCAATTTTATTGCCTTCTTTACAGTACAACAGCGTTTGACCATTGTTACCATACATAATATCTGGATGTGTTGTACCACCATTCCATCCGTAATCGCAAAACTGCACATTTTTTACACCATGATTTGGAGTATCTTTGTTTATTTGTTCAATACATTCATTAATAGCTTTATACACAAAGCTATGCATTGGGTCAGTAATGGTAAACTTGCCATTCTCATCAAATGTTTTATTCCACACACCGCAGCCAATTGCTGGTATTACAAATGTTAAGTCTTTTTCTTGAGAATTTGCCAAATATTGAAATGTTGGCAAAAGTATTTCTTTGACCAACTGCTGGTATCTTTTACCATCCATTCCTCCATCTGCCCACGGCGCTCGCAAAACACCACTTAGGCCAACAACATTAATATCTATTGGGTCTTGCTTCCAAACTGGGTTTCTAATGTCGCCATCACTATACAATTTCACATTTGGCACAATTGGGGTGATGTGCCTCATAATTCGCCAATCAGCTGAGCTATAGCCAGCATCTATGCACTGATTTGGAAATTCAGCGTAAACAGGACTTTGCCTTGTAAAGAATAATTTTTTACATAATTCTTCTGGTGTGGGAAGTAGAGGAGTGCATGCTCGCAGAATTTGCAATGTTGTTTTTCCAACTTTATCAATGTTCTTGTTATTGCGGAAAATAGTTATATATTCCCGAGCAAGTACAATTGCATCTGGGTGGATGACAAGCTTTAGTTCATTATTCATAATTAAACATTTATACCTTTATATTGTAAGGTATAAATTTATTTATTGCAAGTATTATTACGATAAGGGTTAACTATTGCTGACTCATTCCACCAAAGGTGATTAAAAATGAAAGCGGAGTATCGTATTGCTGTGAAGTAATAATTTTACCAAATGCAAAGCCAATTGGTCCCATAGGAGACCTCCATGAAAGACCAATACCCGCCGAAACTCTCAAAGATTTGTCATCGTAAATTGTTCCACCAGCAATCTTTGCACTATTTATTCCATACAGAGTTCCAACATCTGTAAAAAAGTATGTTATAAGTCCTAAATCTTTTGGCAGTCCATTTGGAAAGCGAACTTCCGTGGAAAGTAACCCGAGGTTTTCCCCACCATATGAGAACGATTCATATTGTCCATTTGCATACTGAAATCGCGGACCAATACCACGATAGTTAAAACCTCTCATTCCAAAACCACCACCAAGTGAATATAAATTTTGAACATTAATCGAAGCACCATCAATTCCACGAATTGATGCGATTCTTCCTTTAACGCCTAAGACTATTTCCTCAAAACCAAAAAGACTTTTATACCAGTCACCGCGAACTTCATTGGAAATATATTTAATATTACCAATCAATCCCGCAATTTCTTGTTTGATGGTGAACGAGTATCCGCTATTTGGAATAAAGTTGTTATCACGTTTGTCGTACATCAATGTATGCGAAAATGCCGAAGTTTGATAATGTCCAATTTGTGCGAGAATATAAGGACTACTGAGTGCTGCAAGCTGTTCAATTGAACTATTTTGATAGCGATAACTCAAATTATGTCGCAAATATTGCGTGATCGAATACGCCATAAAAAAGCTGATGGAAGATGTGATTGATTGATATGGAACAAAATTTGGGTTACCATATTTTGAATAAGAAAGTTGCGTTCCAAAAAGAATATCCCTTCCATTGAAGTATGGCTCGGAAAATGATAAACTATAATTTTCACCATACATACTTCTGTCAAGCGAAACACCTGCATTATACCCTTCTCCAAGTAGGTTTGACTCATTCAAGGAGACATTTCCCGAAATACCGTTATACTGATCTCCTCCAATTGAAGCATTGATGCTTGCTGTCGATCTCTCCTTCACTGTAACTGTTAAAGCCATTCTGTCTTGAGTGCCATCCAGAATTTTTTCGTCAATTTGAACATCATCAAAAAATTGAAGATTTCTTATTCTCTGGACGGATCTTTGTAATTTAGAAACATCGTAGACATCTCCTTCTTTTACAAGCATCTCCCTTCGAATAATATTGTCTGATGTTTTATTATTTCCAACAATTTTTACATGATGAAGATAAATTCTTCGCGAATTTTTCAAAACATAAACAATATTAACCCTTCCTTCTGGTGTAAATTCAAACTGATACTCCGCTTTAGCAAGTACAAATCCATTTTTTTGTAAAAACTGCTGAATATTTCCAATGGTTTTTTCAACTTTTTCAATATTAAAAATACCTCCATCCTTTGTCATAATTTCATGATTTTTGAATTTACTCAAATCTAAATCTTCGACAAGATTTTTAATTTCATATTTTCCAAATTTATATTTCTCCCCTTCGGCAACATAATATTTAACATGGAAGATATTTTTATTATTATTAAATTCACTTAAAACATGAAGATTTTGAAAATGAGGATATCCTTTTGTCATATAAAATCTCTTCAAAAGCTCCTGCTCATTTTGAACTGCTTCGTTATCAAAAGCTGCACCAAGATTGAGTTTTAAAATGCTCCTTGCCCTTATTCGTAAAACTTCCTTGAGTTGAGCATCATTAAATACCTCATTTCCTTCGATTGAAATACTGCCAATTTGTGATTTTTTCCCTTCATTAATGTTGAAAATAATAACAACCTGGGATCCACCATCCAAAAATTCGACCATAGGTCTCACACTAACACTAAGAAAACCCATTTTTTGGTATATCATCGTCAAACGCTTTGTATCATTTAATAAATCACTCTTTGAAAAAAACCTTTTTTCCTTTGTTGAAATCTCCTCAAGGATTTTATCCTTACCAATCGCCCTCCTTCCATTAAATTCAATTTTTTTGATAATTGGAGTTTCGGCAACATAAATTGTAATTATTTCTTTGTTTAATTCCGTTTTACGAGTGATCTTTATATCACTAAAAAATCCAGTTTTATAAATCTTTTTTATAGCATCTGACACATTTTTATCGGTGATATTCTTCTCATGAAGATCGGCATAAAGCTTAATAGTGTTTGCTTCGATACTCTTATTCCCAACAACATTTATATCGACACTTTCCTCCAAATTAATGTCAGCAGCGTAAACATTTGCGACGAAAATAAATATAAAAAATAAAAACTTCAAAAAAAAGATTGACAAATGAAATGTTACAATTAACAGGAACTCTCGATAAAGTGTATTTTTTTATTGTAAAGCTAAAAATATGGTAACAACAAATCAGTTAGTAAGGCAGAATAGAACTGCTAGAGTTTATAAATCAAAGTCTCCAGCATTGGAGGAATGTCCACAAAAGCGTGGCGTTTGTGTAAAAGTTTATACAACAACTCCAAAGAAGCCGAACTCGGCTCTTCGTAAAGTTGCACGTATAAGACTTTCAAATGGATATGAAGTAATTGCATATATTCCAGGTGAAGGACATAATCTCCAAGAACATAGTGTCGTTCTTATCCGTGGTGGTCGCGTAAAGGATTTACCAGGTGTAAGATATCACATCGTGAGAGGAGCTCTAGATTTGCAAGGTGTTAAAAACCGCAAGCAATCTCGCTCATGTTATGGTGCAAAAAAACCTAAGAAATAATTTGTAAATCGAAAATATGCCTCGTAAAGCAAGAACATTTAAAAGTCGCCTCACTCCGGATCTTCAATACAACAGCCTTGTTGTTGCGAAGTTTATCAACCAAATAATGCTTGATGGTAAAAAAACACTAGCAGCAAACATCGTTTATTCATCATTTGAAAATCTTCAAAAGGTTTCTCAAGAAAAAAATGTTTCAATCCTTGATTTATTCATTAGTATAGTTGAATCAGTTAAGCCAAGAGTAAAAATGAAATCCCGCCGAGTTGGTGGTGCAACATATCAAGTTCCAAAACCACTTGAAGCACGCGAAAGTGAAATGATCGCTATGAAATGGATAATTGACGCAGCAAGATCTGCTACTGGAAGAACTATGATCCAAGCACTCACATCCGTCTTCATCGAAACGCTCGAAGGCAGAGGAACAGCAATAAAAAAGAAGGAAGAAATGCATAAAAGTGCCGAAGCTAACAAAGCTTTTGCACACTTTGCATAAAATGCTTGACAAATAAAAACATAGAGTTAATTGGGATTTAATTATTATTGCATAAATGGCAAAAAAAGGTAGAATTGAAAGGAACAACAGAGTTGCCTTGACAATTGTAAAGGAAAAGTCAAAGCGTGAAGAGCTTGTGAAGATTTTAAAATCTCCTTTAGAAAAAGTATCTTACGACCAAAAATTCGCCGCAATGATCGCCATACAAAAACTTTCAAGAGACGGTTCTAAAACAAGACACCGCAATAGATGTGCCCTTACAGGTCGTCCTCGCGGATTCTTCTCAAAATTTGGTCTTTCAAGAAACGCAATCCGTCATTACGCATCTTTCGGTTTAATATCTGGTCTAAAGAAATCTAGTTGGTAAAATTATAATATATGAGTACAAATCACGCAGTAAGTGCACTAATCAGTGCTATAAACAACGCAGGGGCTGTTAAAAAAGCAACCGTTATCTTCCCGTTCAACAACATGATTGACGGTATTTTAAAAATCCTTTTGAATGAAGGCTTTATCTCATCTTACGAAGTAAGTGAAAAACGTCCGAATATAAAATTCGTTGCAATTAACCTTAAGTACGTTAAAAGCAAACATTCAATTCAAGATTTTAAAGTGGTATCAAAACCTGGAAAAAGACTATACTCATCACCAAAATCTTTACTACCACATTACGATGGTCTTGGTTTTTACATTTTATCAACAAATAAAGGTGTAATTACCGATCAAGCTGCACGCCAGTTACATGTCGGAGGAGAGGTTTTATGCAAAATATTTTAATAATATAATATGTCAAAAATTGCAAGAATTCCAGTTCAAGTTCCACAAGATGTAACCCTCACTGTGATAAACGATCGTATAAAAATTGAAAACAAAGGTGCATCAGTTTTATACCCTTTCAATCAAATTGCACAAATGCATACTGAAGGTAATATGGTTTCATTTGCACTAAAAAATGAATCAAGAAACAGAACGGCTCGTTCGATTCTTGGAACACTTTATGCATCAATTAAAAGAGCAATTGAAGATATTCAAAATAAATTCACTGCAAAAATTCAACTGAAAGGCGTTGGTTATAAGGCTGTCTTTGCAAACAACACTTTAACTCTTGCACTTGGATTTAGTCACCCAGTTAAAATTTCAATACCATCATCAATCGAATTAAAGGTTGTGCAAAACACAAACATTGAAATTTCTGGAATTGATCGTCGAGTTGTAATGAGTGTTGCAATGACAATCAGAAATTTACGCAAACCTGAGCCATACAAAGGAAAGGGGGTTTTTGTAAACAACGAAACGATTGCGATCAAAGAGGGAAAAAAGAAATAATTAATCAGAATATATGTCTTCTTATAAACATTTCGATCCAAAAGTTGCAAAAAAACGCAAAAAGTCTCGTGCAAAATCTGGTGATACTCAGCACGAATTGTACATTCTTAAAACAAACAGACATATTGTTGCTGTTTTATATGATAAAGTTGAACAAAGAGATATTACATCCGTTTCGACACGCCCAGCTGGATTTGTCCATGCTGAAACTCGTACACACGATGCCATTGTTATTGGAAAACAATTTGCACAACTTTGTAAGTCTCAAAACATTGAAAAAATTTACTACAACAAAATGAACTACAAATTCCACGGACTTGTTAAAACGGTTGTGGAAAGCATCAGAGAATCAGGAATTAATATCTAATGAATATGAATCGTAAAAAAGATAATAACAGTAAAAAAACTCCAGCGTTCTTCGATACAATCATCGACATTCGAAGAGTTGTAAAAGTTGTAAAAGGTGGAAGAATTTTTTCATTCAGCGTACTTGCAATTATTGGAAATAAAAAAGGCGTTTTTGGAATTGGCAAAGGTAAAGCTCTTGATGTCACACAGGCAAAAAAGAAGGCAATTTCTATGGCAAGAAACAGACTCGTGAAAATTAATTTACGCTCCGCAAGAACAATTCACCACTCAATTATAGGTGAATATGGCACATCAAAGGTCGTTTTAAGACCAGCAACTCCTGGTACAGGTATTGTTGCTGGCGGTGCGGTGCGCGCACTTCTTGAATCAATTGGTATTCACGACATCGTAACGAAAATCGTTGGCTCTTCAAATGCTTATACAACTCTTCGTGCAACAGCAGAAGCACTTTCTGCAACCAATTCCCTTCGGTCAATAGCAGCTCTTCGCGGAAAAACTATGAAAGAAGTTGTTGCTTCAATTAAAGATCAAAGGTACTCAGATGGAGACCTTGCCGAAGAAAAAGACGAAAATATTTCTGCTTAAATATGTCAAAAAAGAAAATATCACTTATTGGTGCTGGGATGATTGGTGGCACTCTCGCCCACTTGTTATTCACCAAGAAATATGCTGATATTGTTCTTTTAGATGTTAATAAAGGTACTGCACAAGGTAAGGCTCTTGATATATCGCAATCAGGTTGCATTATTGACTCGGATTCTTCAATAATTGGAACAGATGATTACTCTCAAATCGTCGGAAGTGATGCAATAATTATCACCGCTGGAATTCCACGCAAACCTGGAATGTCTCGTGATGACTTAATTTCAACAAATGCGAAAATTATTCAATCAGTTGCAGAAAATGTTGGAAAATATGCCCCAAATGCTTTTGTAATAATCATTACAAATCCACTGGATATCATGGTTCAGCATTTCCAAAATATTTCTAAAATGCCTCATAAAAATGTTGTTGGAATGGCAGGTGTCCTTGATACATCTCGCTTTGTGACATTCCTTGCGGATGCATTAAATGTTTCAAGATCGGATGTTAAAACTTTTGTCCTTGGAGGTCACGGCGACTCAATGGTTCCACTCCTTGACTATACAACCATTGGTGGAATTCCACTCAAAACTTTCATAAACAATGGTACAATTTCGCAAGAGAAACTTGATGAAATCGTACAAAGAACTCGTAACGGCGGTGCTGAAGTAGTTGCACTTCTTGGTAACGGATCCGCATTTTATTCACCAGCGCATTCTGCTATTAAAATGGTTGAATCATATCTTTTTGATAAAAAAAATATTCTTCCATGTGCTTCATATCTTAATGGTGAATACGGTGAAACGGGCATTTACATCGGTGTTCCAGTTGTTATCGGTGCGAATGGTATTGAAAAAGTTATCGAAGTGGAACTTTCAAATAATGAAAAATCAATGCTTCAAATTTCAATAAATTCTGTAAAAGAATTGCTTAAATCTCTGTGATCCAAGAATCTCAAATTCCAAAAAAAACTTCTCAAAAAACTGTTGTTGTTGCGATGTCTGGTGGAGTTGATTCCACAGTATGTGCTGCGTTAATGAAAGATACAGGTTATAATGTGATAGGGGTAACTCTCCAGTTATATGATTACGGTGAAACCGTATGTTCGACTGATATAAAAACCGATAAAAAATCTAAAACATGTTGTGCTAGTAAAGATATTTATGATGCACAAAATGCCTGTGAAATGCTTGAAATACAACATTATGTTTTAAATTATGAGGACATTTTTCGCGAAGAAGTCATTCAAGATTTTGCCGATCAATACATTCAAGGCTACACTCCAATTCCGTGTGTGAAATGTAATCAAACTGTGAAATTTCGCGATCTCTTTAAAATTGCAAAAAAACTTGGAGCAGACAGCCTTGTGACGGGTCATTATGTCCAAAAAAAATATGGAAAAATTTCACAAATGCATCAAGGAGTGGATAAAACTAAAGACCAAAGCTACTTTCTCTTTCAAACAACTCAGGAACAGCTTGATTTCCTTGAATTTCCCCTCGGTGGAATGTCCAAAACTGAAACGCGTGAACTTGCACGCAAATACGGACTTGCGATTTCAGAAAAGCCAGATAGTCAAAATATTTGCTTTGTACCAGATGGCGATTACGCGAAGGTCGTAAAAAAATACCACCCCGAATCATTTAAAGTGGGTAATATTGTGGAAATCGAGAGCAACAAAATTCTTGGCACACATAACGGAATTATTCATTACACACTTGGTCAAAGACGCGGACTAGGTATTGCATTTGAAGACCCACTTTATGTTGTGAAACTTGATGTTTTAACAAATACGGTTTTTGTTGGAAAATATTATAATTTACTGCGTGATACATTTACGATTTCCAACGCTCATTTTTTGGAAAATAATATGCCACAAAATTTAACGGTACGAGTTCGATCATCTTGCGAAGAAATTGCATGTGAAATCAATGGAAATACCGTACAATTAGCAGAAAGAATTGCATTTATCTCCCCTGGGCAAGCAGCTGTTTTTTACGATGGTACACGAATGCTCGGCGGTGGGTATATTGAAAAAATTGTTGGTTAAATTCCAAACCATTTCATTGCGGTGTTAATATCTTTATCCCCCCTTCCGCATAAGTTCACGATTACAATATCGGATTTTTCCAGAGTTGGTAAAAATTTGTAAAGAAACGCAAGGGCGTGACTTGGTTCTATCGCAGGAATAATTCCCTCAAGCTTACAGGTTAAATCCATTGCTAACATTGCCGCATCATCATTAATTGCATGGTATTCTACTCTTTTGGAATCCTTTAAAAATGCATGCTCAGGACCAATTCCAGGGTAATCAAGTCCAGCTGAAATCGAGTATGTTTCCTGAATTTGCCCCTCACCGTTTTGCATAACATATGTTTTATTTCCATGTAAAATCCCAATTTTACCAAGATTAAGAGTTGCCGCCGTTTCATTTGTTTCAATTCCCTTTCCACCTGCTTCAATTCCAAAAATTTTTACGGAATCGCTGTCTAAAAAACCGCTAAAAAGACCAATAGCATTGCTTCCTCCTCCAACTACGGCAATGATATGGCTCGGTAATTTTCCTTCAGCTTCAAGAATTTGTTCCATTGCTTCCCTTCCGATAACAGATTGGAACTCTTTTACCATTGTTGGATAAGGATGTGGACCTGCTGCTGTTCCTATTAGATAATAACACTCTTCGGCATTCGTTGCCCAAAAACGCATTGCATCATTCATTGCATCTTTCAATCCTTTTGAACCTGATTCAACGGAATAAACTTCTGCTCCCAAAAGTTTCATTTTAAACACATTGACTTCTTGGCGTATAACATCTTTTGCTCCCATGAAAATTGTGCATTTTAAGCCAAATTTTGCACAAACGCTAGCGGTTGCGACTCCATGCTGTCCTGCTCCAGTTTCAGCAATAATATGCTTCTTGCCCATCTTCATTGCAAGAAGTACTTGCCCAATGCAATTGTTAATTTTGTGTGAACCTGTGTGATTGAGTTCATCTCTTTTAAAATAAACCTTTGCTGTGTCAAAGTATTTCGTTGTTCGATCAGCGAAGTAAAGTGGAGATGGTCTTCCAGTATAATGTTTTTGATGATACGAAAAATCCGCCCAAAATTCTTTTGTTTTTCTGTGAAAATTGTATGCTGCACTTAGCTCGTTAATAAGTGGCATAAGTAATTCTGGAATGTACTGACCACCAAACTCACTTGTTCCAAATTTTCCGCCGAAGTCTTTCTTAGACATTTTTTTTATAAAAAACATAAACAAAAATGGTTTTATAATATATAATTGTCAAGTTCAAGTTCTGTTTAATAAATTGCAAAAAATTACCTTGAAATTATTATTATTATTATAATTAGATTAATTACATTGATATTATGAAGTATGAATTCTGTAAACAATTTCACGGTTTTAAACACTTATCTCCAGCCACTTGAAGAAATATTTGCACAAGAAGGTGTTTCGGAAATTTCTATCAATGAACCAGAAAAAGGGTGGGTTGAAAAACTTGGAACAATGTATTCGATTTCACTACCAACTTTTACATACAAACACCTATATGGTCTTGCAAAACTTATCGCTCAATCTACGGATCAAGTCATTAGTGAAGAAAAACCACTTCTATCGGCAACTCTTCCAAACGGATACCGTGTTCAAGTAGTTCTTCCGCCAGTTTGCACAAAGGGAACTGTTGTATTTTCAATTCGAAAACCAACGACTACAAGCTACACATTGGAGGATTACGAACAAATGGGGGCATTTAAAAAAGCAGCAATTAATGCACAAGAAGACAGAAATGATTATATATTACAAGCCCTCCTTGAAAAGGACAGAATAAAAGATTTCCTTCGTGGATGCGTAAGATTTAAAAAAAATTTAATCATAAGCGGAGGAACATCCACTGGTAAAACAACATTTACAAACGCACTTTTGCAAGAAATACCACGAGAAGAAAGACTTATCACCGTTGAAGATGCAAGGGAAGTTGTGTTAAATTTTCACCCAAATAAACTACATTTAGTCTCATCAAAGGGTGGGCAAGGAAGATCTGATGTTTCAACTCAAGATTTAATTGAAGCGTGTCTTCGTTTAAGACCAGACAGAATAATCGTTGGAGAAATTCGCGGAAAGGAGGCATTTTCATTCCTTCGTGCAATCAACACTGGTCACCCTGGTTCAATTTCAACACTTCACGCCGATTCCCCAGCAATGGCAGTTGAACAATTAAAATTGATGGTTATGCAGGCAGGTCTTGGAATGGAGCCAGACGAAGTGCGTAACTATATCAATCAAGTTGTGGACATAGTTGTTCAACTAAAACGAGGACCAGACGGCACAAGATTTGTTTCGGAGGTCAAATTCTTAAAAAACCCTATTAAAGAATAGGCGTTGTCTTGAAATATTGAATAATATCAAAACTTGTAGTTTTAAGAAGGTTGCCAGCAACAATTCTTGCATCAACTTTATTAATATCAACATATGCAAAATGAAGGTTTGGAAATTTTGGAAGGTCAATCCTTGCAATAGATTTTATACCCATTCCAAGTTTTTTCGTGGTATGAAACAAAGTGGAATGAGTTACATAACATGCACCAACGGCATTAAGTTGTACTAATGCGAAGTATGTTGCAGAAGCGATAATCCTTACTACCTTCACCCTTTCAATTACAGATAACGCGGAATCGACATAGTGTCGAGTCCATTCGTAACAATCCGAACTATTTGGCAAAGCTTCTGTTGGTATTAAGTGGCTCCAGTAATCTTTTGCCATATATGGTATATCTGTCCTATTAATTCTTGAGCACGCAATAACTTCTTCTTTATCATCCATAAGAACGATGTAGCGTGCGAATGGGTTGTCGTATTGGTCAAACTCTAGATCGTTATATGATGGGATGTCGTATTTTTCCTCTAGAATAAAACCTTTGTACCTTAACTTCAAAAGTTTTTCCAAAATATTACCATACTTGTGTGAATCAGTTAAGCTAAAACAAATAATTTTATAGTTTGGCATTTTGTAATAATAAATTAGTTAGTTACAACAAGCAGAATTTGCAGTTTAAATTTGTCAATAATTTTAAGAACTTGATTTTAAAAAAATTATAAATTAATTAAATTAAAACGAAAAACTGCAACTTTATGCACACAAAGGTAATTCTCTGCATTCTAGACGGATTTGGCATTGGAAATAAAAACTATAAATACAACGCAATTTTTCAAAGTAAAACACCAAACTTTCAATCAATGTTGGAAAAATATCCAAATACAACACTTGAAACCTCGGGTCTTGCCGTTGGCCTACCTATTGGACAAATGGGAAACTCCGAAGTTGGACATATGACAATTGGAGCCGGAAGGGTTGTGTATCAAGATCTTCCACGAATCAACCTTGCAATGCAAAATGGTGAACTGGAAATGAAACTTATAAAACTTTCATTAGGAAATGTTGTGCACTTGGTCGGACTTTGTTCCAACGGCGGAGTACATTCCAATTTGGAACAAATAAAATTCACGTACAAAGCTCTTGAAAAACTTGGTAAAACTGTTATTTTACATATAATCACCGACGGACGCGATGTTCCACCTTCTGATTTTTCTTCAATAACAAAGGAATTTGACGAAATGAATATTGGAACGATTTCAGGGCGTTTTTTTGCAATGGATAGAGATAATAAAGTTGAAAGAACGGAGCAATATTTTTCTGCACTTTTGGGAAAATCTGAAACAAAATTTGAAAATATTTCACAAGCAGTAAAGTTTTTTTATTCGCAGAAAGTCACCGATGAATTTTTTGAACCTTCGATAATCGGTAATTTTAAAGGGATAAGTTCTGGAGACTCAATCTTCTTTGTAAATTTCAGAGCAGATCGCATGCGTCAAATAACTCAAAAAACAATTGATTCAACACTTTTTGCAAAAATCATTTGTATGACACAATATTCTACAGAGATTGCCAAAAAAACCACTATACTTTTTGATCAAAATAAAATCACGAATACCCTTATCGACATTCTTGAACTTCACAAAAAAAAACATTTACATATTTCTGAAACAGAAAAATATGCTCATATAACATTTTTTTTCAACGGAGGCAGAGAGGCTCAAGGGCGATTTGAAGAACGAATTCTGATTCAATCACCAAATGTTAGAACTTACGACATCCAGCCAGAAATGTCAATTTACGAACTACAAGAAGTATTGTTTCAAAAAATTAATGAAAAATCACACGATTTTATTGTTATAAACATTGCAAATGGTGATATGGTTGGTCATACGGGCAATTTTGAAGCTTCGAAACGGGCAGCTGAACACATTGATTTATTTCTTGGAAAGTTAGAAAAATCATCACTTAAGAATAATTATGAGATTTTAATTACCGCTGACCACGGAAATTTAGAAGAAATGGTTGATTCCAAAACTGGCGAAATTCACACTCAACACACCACTGGTGTTGTTCCGTTGATTTTGGTTTCGAAAAATCCACGAAATTTAAAAAATGGAAGCCTTGCAAACATTGCGGGCACGGTTCTTGATTTAATGGAAATTCCAAAACCGATTGAAATGGAAAACGGGTTGCTAATTTAAGCAACACCGCTTTATCACTTAATAATCTTATTTTTGGCAATCCATGGCATCATAGAGCGAAGCTCTTTTCCTGTACTTTCGATTTGTAAGTTAGCGATTTCCTTACGTTTTTGGTTAATTTTTGCGTAACCATTTGCAGTTTATAATATTCTCACTCTTTTCCGATGGAAGAATGTTCCGATAAAATAAAGAATAAAGCAATTAAAAAAAATTTCATACAGTTATACTTAAATCAAAATTTGCTTTTTCCTGTAATTTTACACCATCCATTGCTACTTTGATAAAGTTAAGGTAATAAAAAAAATAATTGTTTCTCCACACGTATCAAAAAGCAGTTTTGCTCCTTTTTCTGCTTATTAAACTTATTGTTAACTTTTTATTTTTTATGTATCTTTCATCTATACAGGCAAACTCACTTCATGTATTTAACTTAATTAACGATTTTTACCATATTGTAAGTCCATTCGGTTCTTACAATATAAATGTGTTAACTTAAAAAGCGAATGGTTAAAATAAAAACTCTTACCATGATTAATTGTTGTAAATTATAGTATAGCATCAGCTCTTACCATCATCTCAACTAATTCGTTAAATGAAACTTCTGGCTTCCAATTTAAAACTTTTTCAGCCTTGTGTGCGGTACCAATAAGAATGTCAACCTCAGAAGGGCGATAAAATTCAGGATTAATTTTCACAATTATTTTTCCCGTTTTTGTATCAATTCCAACTTCGTTCACACCAAAGCCTTCCCATGCTATGTTGAATCCTATTAATTTACTAGCAATTTCAATAAATTCACGAACTGTGTGAGTTTCATTTGTAGCAACGACATAATCGTCCGCCTTGTTGTGCTGCAACATTGCGTGCATTGCTTTGACGTAATCGCCGGCAAATCCCCAATCGCGCTTTGCATCAATATTTCCAAGTTCAAGAACTTCATACAAACCTACCTTAATTTTATTAAGTGCAATAGTAATTTTTCGTGTCACAAATTCTTCACCTCGCAGAGGTGATTCATGGTTAAACAGTATTCCTGAACACGCAAACATATTGTAAGATTCACGGTAATTGATTGTAATCCAGTGTCCATAAAGTTTTGCAACGCCATACGGAGACCTTGGGTAAAATGGCGTCGTTTCGCTTTGAACAGGTTCAGTAATTTTCCCAAACATTTCAGATGTTGATGCTTGATAGAATTTAATTTGTTTATTAACTTCCCGAATTGCTTCCAAAATATACAAAACACTCATACCGTCACACATTCCCGTATAAACAGGTTGCTCAAAAGAAACGCCAACGAATGACTGTGCAGCAAGATTGTAAACTTCATCAGGTTTAATTTTTTCAATGGTGCGTCTAATGTTTGACTGCTCCAGTAAGTCAAAATCAACATAATTAATATCGCTTGCTATACCAAGTTTTTCTAATTTAGAAAATGACTTTGTACTAGTGCGACGAACTGCACCATAAACTTTATAACCTTGTTCCAGTAAAAACTTTGAAAGATATGCTCCATCTTGACCAGTAGCACCTGTTATTAATGCAATTTTTGACAATGTAGTATTAAAAATAAAAATATCTAATAATATGAAACAATTATTTTGCAAGTTTTTTTAATTTATTCTTGACTTGTACATATTTCTTATAAAATTCTTATACAAATAACCAATTACACTTTTTTACTTTTATGATATACATAGATATTACAGATTTTCTATTATATGTACGCAAAAAAGTTAAAGACAAAACTACCATTATTCCAACGGGAATTGAGCGAGTTGTGTTGGAGTATGCAATGAATGGCATTATATTGGGAAAATCACAATGCATTTACTATTCAGAATTGAATAATGAATATATGGAAATTCCAAGTAATATGATATTTGATATATACAATTCAAACCTTGATAATATCAAAAACATTGAATACATTGATGTTCAAAGAATGAATATTTTACGAATATGTGCAAGGTATGGTTACAAGATTCACAAAATTGTGTTCAAAATAATCCAGCTTTGGTTGTCAACGCTGTTTTCAAAAAAGAAGTTGGTTAAAATGAATGATTTCACTAAAGTAAATTTTATAAAAAGCGATACTGTTCTTTTTTTATGTGCACCTGCAATTTTGCGTAAATATTATTTTTTACGATCACTAAAAAAAAAATATTCCATAAAGCTTATAATGCTTGTGCAAGACCTTATGCCACTTACCCTTGGAAAAAATTTCATTCCATCAATTGGACTTAAAAACGAAACAGAATTTTTTATCAAAAAATCACTTAACATTATCGATAACTACCTTGTTGCAACAAATTCGTTAAAAAACGAATTACACGATTATTTTAAAAAACTTGGCAAGAATATTACACCTTCTGTAATAAAATTTGGATTTGGTGGAAAAAATATTATAGAAGTTCCATCAATTGTTGAAGGTAAATTTGTTCTCACTGTTTCAACAATTGAAGTAAGGAAAAATCATATTACTTTAGTTAAGACATGGCATCAATTATTGAAAAATAATAATCTAAATTCTCATAAACTTGTAATTGTTGGAAAATGGGGTTGGAAAGTTAAAGAATTAAAGAAATATCTTGAAGAAAATAAGGAATTGTGTGAACATATTATTGTTCTAAACAATATTGATGACAACAATTTGGCAAGTTTATACAAAAATTGCTCTTTCACGGTTTTCCCATCAATAGCTGAAGGTTATGGTCTTCCTGTGGTTGAATCTATTTTCCACGGCAAACTTTGCATTGCTTCTAACACGCCCGTTATGTGTGAAGTTGGTGGGGAGTATTGTAGATATTTCGATGCACTTGATATACAAGATCTAGCAACAAAATTAGATTACTACCTAAATAATCCTGAAATCCTTAAAGAAATTAATGATGGTATATCGCAGGCTGAAGTAACATCATGGCGTGATGCATCAGAGAATTTATTTGAAACAGTGAAAACTTTAGAATGCAATTAAATTTGCATTTCATTGGCAATAACATCGCAAAGTTCCTTTGAGAAGTCCCCCCATGTGCGAAGTTTTGCCTGTGAAATTTCAGTGCGTTTATTGGCGATAACCTCATCGTTTTGAATATATTTCAAAGTTGTTGCATGCCATTTGTCAAAATCTTCACAGTTAATCATCTCCGAAACGCCTTGTCCTGCTTCCGGCATTGATGAATTATCCGAAGAAATAACTGGCGTTCCAACTTCAAGAGACTCCGTTATTGGCATTCCCCAGCCCTCCGCAATTGAAGGAAACAGTGAAAACCTTGCGTTTTTCAGCAGAACCGTCTTCTCTTCATCTTGAACAAATGGTGGGCGAGTAATATAATTCAAGCTTGCCATTTCTTCTTGAATTTCTTCCGTCATCCAGCCTTTTCCACCCACAACAACAAGGGGAATTAACGATTCAGCATTTTCCGCTGCAATTTTTGACCAAACATCAAGAAGAAGTCTGTGGTTTTTGCGTGGTTCAACAGTGCAAACAATAATTGCATATTTTCCCGTCTTAATATTATATTTTTCCAGAATTTCCACCGTTTTTTTGGTGTCTATATTTGGCGTGGAATCTGTTGCTAATTGCACGGGAGTAATTCTTTCAGCAGGAAACTTCGCACCAACTTCGTTTATGTAATTTGTTAAATCTTGCTTCACAAACTTTGAATCTGTCACGATGAAATCTGCAAATTTCAAAACTTGTGGAAGATATTGTTGGAAATATCGCACAAAGCCTGCTCCACAGACGGAGGCGTTTCTAATGGGAATAATATCGTAGATCATCACGCCAAATTTAAAGCCGTGCTTTGCCTTTTGTTTTGCAATTATTGAAAATTCAGTGAGAGGAATGCCCGAATGAAAAAAACCATCAATTTTGGAAAAATCCAGCGGTTTTGCATCAAGGCATTTAACATATTTTTTAAGAACAACATTGCGTGAAGCTTTTTCTGCTGCAATTGCATTGGAATTTTTCCCATGCCCAACAATAAAATGAAAAATTTTCATAAGTGGCTTCCATAAACCTCTTTCCATCAGCTGTGCATAAGTATAACTTCTAACCGCTTTTTTTTTGGAAAATTTATCGGAGAACACATACAAAAGCATATCAAGAATTCGCACAAAAAAATGCAAATTTGGCAGTGATTGTTTGTGCGTGAAGTTGAGGGTGTAAGCGTCTTCAATTGCATAATATTTTTGGCTTGTATGGTCAAAAAAAGCGTTTATTGTTTGAAATCTGGAATCGTTATGTAATGCTTCGTGAGCTTTCTTTGTAACATTTGTGATGCCACCAAATTCACCATGAACAATAATGGTAACATCAAGGGCGATTATTGGCTTTTTTTTCATTTGTTTATTAAAATTAATAGTGCTTCTATAATACTTTCGGATATCTCTGCTACATTTTCAAGTGTGAGATCTGGATAGCTTGGAAGATTGATTGCTGTTTTTGAAAGTTTGTCTGCAATGGGAAACCCTTCATTTGCATTGGAAATATTTGCATACATTGGCATTATGTGAGCAGGAATAAAGGCGGGGCGTGTATCGATGCCTTTATCGGCAAGGTTCAAGCGAAGTGTGGAAATATTGATGTTGTCGGGTAAAACAATTGTGTTCATCCAGAATGAGTTTATGACATCGCTTTCCTCAAAAAGGAATCGTATGCCTTGTTTGGAATCAAGATGTTGCTTGTATGTCATAGCAATGTTGCGTTTTTTTTCTATGATTGATGATGCCGATTCAATTTGTGCAAGACCAATCGCCGCTTGAATGTTTGTCATTCGATAGTTGTACCAAATGATATCATGATAATATTCACCGGCTTTGATTACCCCCTGACCTTTTAATTTAACTGCGAGATTTTTGAGGCTATCATCGTTAAAAACCACCATTCCACCTTCGCCTGTTGTAAGAGTTTTGTTTCCAAAAAACGAAAATGTTCCAACATCGCCAAATGTTCCGACATGTTTGCCTTTGTAAAATGTGCCAAATGCTTCGGCGGAATCTTCCACAACTTTTAAATTATGTTTTTTTGCAATTTGCATAATTTTTTCCATATCACAAGGGTGACCATACAGATGTACGACCATAATTGCTTTGGTTTTTGGTGTAATTTTCTTTTCAATTTCTTCAGGGTTCATTTGCATTGTTTGTTCGATTGAATCAACAAAAACAGGGGTTGCACCTGTGTAAGCAATTGCATTGACGGAAGCAATGTATGTGAAGGTTGGCACAATCACTTCATCGCCTGCTTTAATTCCCAAAAGAAGTAATGCTAAATGCAGGGCAACTGTTCCATTGGAAACGCATACTGCATTTGGTGTGCCTGTAAATTCGCAAAACTTTTCTTCAAATGCTTTAATAAACCTTCCTTGGGATGAAACCCAGCCTTCATCAAGTGCTTGGTTAACATATTCCTTTTCTTTAACGCCAATGCGTGGAACGTAAACGGGAAATTTTATTGACATAAACAAAATGCTTTATTATAACAATCACACTGTATTTTGCATAAATTAAATTATCAAACAAAATTTTATGAAAATAATTGAAGATAACCCAAACTTCACACTTTATGAAGGAAATATTAAAGTTTTCAAACCATCAATTATTATTGGCATTGAAAATATTACATTTGGGAAAAATATTTTAATTGATAGCTTTACGCAAATATATGCCAAAGAAAAGGGTCAGGTTAAAATAGGGAATTACGTTCATTTTGGTGCATATAGTTCAATAATGGGCGGTGGAACATTAACAATTAATGACTATGTGGCTGTCTCGCAAGGGTGCAGAATTGTCACCGCAACGGATGACTTCAAAAATGGTGGCTTTGGAACGCCATGTATGCCAAATAATGAAAAATACCGCAATGTTACACATGGGAATATTACAATCGGCAAGTTTGCAATTATTGGAACGAACTCCGTTATTTTACCAAATGTAACAATTGAAGAAGGTGTTACCGTTGGCGCCGGCTGCGTTATTGGTTCGAACAAAACCCTCAAAGAATGGGGTGTTTATGTTGGTTCACGAAGAGTTGGGGAGCGCAATAAACAAAAATGTTTGGAGAATTACAATAACTTTTTAAAAGAAAGTGATTATGAAAACAAAAATACTTCGTATATGGCTTGTTCATGAATCATTTAATGATGCATCTACCGCAAGGGAGGGCGTTGCAAGATATATAGTAAATCTTGTAAAATCATTGCTTGAACATTCTGATATTAAAATTGAAATTTGGTGTCTAAGTGCAACTCATAATACAATTAAAGGTATATTTAGCGACGCATTTGATGATCAGCAGATGATGAGCAAAATAAGATACATATCCTACAGTGAGATGCGTATTACAGCAATGATGAATACGCAAAATGAAGAACATGGTATTTTATTAATCCCATTATGCAATATGCAGTATTACCAGGGGATTACACTAAAAAATAAGGTATTAATACTAATGGATCTTTTCACAATAGTATTTTATGACCTTTTTAAAATAATTCATAAAAATATAGACTCTGAAATCAAATTTGTACTCGATTCAATCGAAAACTTAAGAAAAGATGGTTGTTTTTTTGTGGCAAATTCTCAATCAATTATAGATAGCCATATATTAAAGCACACAAATGTAACAAGAGATACCTGCGATTTCGTATACCTTCCCGTGCCAACATCCAATGGAAATATTTTGAAAAAAGAAGAGTTATTTACGAAATTTAATATAGATTCTGAGTATATTATTTTTCCAACTCAAGTGAGGCCACACAAAAATATTGAAGTATTGCTTAAACTTTTAGTTTTATTAAAAAAATCCAATATCAAACTTAAACTGTTATTAACCGGAGCACTTGAGAGTTTTCCACCAAATTATGAATTTGCAATAGCAAATAATATTATGGAGGACGTTATTTGTGTTGGATACATTTCCTCGTTAGAGTTGCGTAGCTTTTATCATTATGCTTCGATGTGCATCGCACCATCGCTTGAAGAAGGTGGAATGCCATGGCCAATTTTTGAAGCACTGGAGGCTGAGTGTCCTGTTATTGCTGGAGATATCCCCGTTACAAGAGAAAGATTGTCATTCCATGGATTGAGCCATCAAACATCCGGCATTCCTGTTTTTGATCCATACAATGTAGATTCCCTGTTTGAATGTGTTATGATGATGCTTGAAAGTAGAGAATCCATCTTGAAGAAACAGCAGAGCATCAAGAGTCAGCTGTTTTCTTGGACATGGCAAGATGTTGCAACAAAGTACATCGGTATATTTGATAACATTTTAACTGTCAATGCTGTTAGTCAACGCCACCGCTCATTTAATATTATTTCATATGTAATAAATTTTTTCGTAATGTCCCATTTATAGAAAGAAAATAATTTTACTCATTTTTCAATTTTATTATTTTTTCTTTCTAACTTAATTCTTTCTTTATATTTCCTTAACTCTTCTTTGACTTTTAAATCCGCTTGCTTTCTATTCATTTGACTATATTGATTAAATGGCTTATAACCGTTAAATTCTAAGAATTGATTAACTTTATAAGTAATCTCGTCAAATGTCATTAATTGACCTCTAAACGCTTTTAAATGGCAAAACCCAAGAAAGTTGTCACAAAGAATTTCTAACTCTTCCAATTCTTTTTCACTAAGATAATTTTTTGCAACTGTTATATCGGATGTTTCAATTGACTCACCACTATAATTTTGCAAGCCCATATTTTCTTTGTTTGCATCCGCTCTTTCTGTTTTTATCTGACAAGCGGTCTTTGATGTTATGGCAAATAAGAATTTATCTTGAACAAAACAAAACAATTTTTGTTTTTGGTCTTGTTCTAAAATATCGTAGTCAGAAGCAGATTCTTTTATAACATCCTTAATAATGGAGTAAATGCTTTTTTCAGAAGTCCGCCATTTTCTTAATATTTTTGCCAAATCTTCTGGTGTAATTCTATTTTGGTTTATTACTACACCTTGTGTAATATATGTCTCTATGACTTGATTTGCAATTTGTCTAAAAGTTTTTGCTTTTTGAGAATTGACTCTAAAACCTATTGCAACAATCATTTTGAGATTAAACCACTCTGGCGATTCCTTCCCTTCAACATGTGCAAATTTTGCACATGTTGATTTGTCAAGTTCCTCTTCTTTTAAGATATTGTTTTTATGTCTAGCTACCCCAGTTCTATCTATGCCAAAAATTTTAGCTACCGTATCCGTTGTTCCCCAAAGTGTTTCATTATTTTTGTCTGGCATCAATTCAACATCAATTCCATCAAAATTCAAAATTGTTAAGTCTGTTTTTTTATCGTTTTTCATATATCCTATCTAATAAACCTTATCTGTAAATTCAAATTGAATAGCATCTCGTGATTTTGCATATATATACTACCATATTCATGCCTGCTTGTACTTGCACTTTCAAATTTTGTATTTTCGTATAAATACGACAAGAATTCATCCCTATTGTATAAATTATAGCACACAACAACACCATCACTTCTTACAACTATATAGCCTCCGTGTGCTTTTGTGAAACCATCCCATATTTCACTTGGAACCATACCTAAAGCCGTTGAATGTAAAAACTCTTTTACTTTATGTGCATAACTTGATGTTGGCAATCTATATTCTTTATTAAAATGTTCATTTTTACCTAAAAATTCTACCAAATCAGGAACCTTATTTGCTGTGCCTAGAAAAAAATCAATTAACATTTGAGCAATGAATTTGGGCAACGATGTATCAAGCATTCTTAAATTATCTTCAAATTCCCTCCTTGCAACGTTTTGAAATTCCAAACTGCCACCGTTATTAACAATTGCCTTAACTCTATCCTGCACTTTTGATTTACTATTGATGGCATTAATGTTATCAATATGTTTGATATCAAGTCCGTTTATTTTAAATATAAAATTTGTTGTTTTGCCTGCATTTAGCAATGTTGACGGACTTCCAACGGTTGATTTTACGGAAAAACCAAGTTTTGCAGTCTGATTTGCAATTCTATCATCAATTTCCGCTTCTATGTCCGCCTTTGTGTTGTTATCGGCTTTAATGGATTTGCATAGCAAAATGTCCATCACTTCCTGAGCTTCGCTTATTTCAAAGGTTGTTTCTTCGGATTGCTTGATTTTCTCAAAAATTTTCAGTGTTTTGCTTGGCAAACTAAAGTCATCCACTGTCTTTATAGTGTTGTTGTTTGCGTCTAATATCACAATGTTAGCACCCGTGATATCAAAAGTTTTCGGCTCTTGGTTTTTTTCATTTCTAAAAATCCTATGAAATACAAAGTATTTATCGGGAATTATTTCAAGGTTTTTATCTGCAGCAAAGAGCTTTTTATCTTCCAATATTTTTAAAAAAGCGTAAAATTCCGACCACTCTCCCTTATTTGCCTTCATTGCCATATAAATAATTTAAAATTTGGTTTGCAACGGCTTGAACGGCAGGAACTGCAACGGAATTACCGAGTTGTTTCATTGCTTGCGTTTGTGATGACGGCAATTTGAAGTCAACGGGGAAACCTTGCATTAATAGCCCGTTAGCAGGCGTTATACGCTTTATTTCGCCATCAACCGAGTATGCGTCCCAATTACGCCTATCGTCAATTTTTGATCCTCTTCCACCAACTCTAAGAGTATAGCCTATTTTCTTATTGCACTTGCCATTGAGAATATCGGACATCGTAGTTACAAGCGGTATGCTATCTGGAAATTTGAATGACTTTGCATTGTCATTTTTAAACCCTACCATAAAAAGCCGAGGTCTATGTTGTGGTACGCCAAAATCAGAAGCACGCACAATTTTATGATAGAAACTATAACCCAAATCTTGCGTTATCACTTCTTGAATTTTTGCGAATGTCTTGCTGTCATCGTGTTTTAAAAGATGTTGAACGTTTTCAAGGAAAATTGCCTTAGGTCTTTTTGCGTCAATAATTCTAACGATGTCAAAGAATAAAGTCCCTCGTATATCATCAAACCCCTTTTTAAACCCCGCTTGTGAAAATGGCTGACACGGAAACCCTGCACATAAAACATCATGGTCGGGAACATCGGCACTTTCCACTTTCATTATGTCTTCAGCAAAAATATCATCCGCAATGTTATGGTTTATTTTATATGTTTCTCTTGCTGATTTATCAATTTCACAAGCAAAAGTGCATTTACCTCCAACATTATTCAATGCAACATGGAAACCCCCAATCCCAGCGAACAGGTCTATAAATGTGAATTTGTTTTTCATAATCTTAAGCACATTTAACCATATTTCCAACCAATAAATCAAATACATTAGTATTTTCTCTGTTATTGTATTTGAAACAAAACTCTTGAATGTATTGATTTAACCATTTATCACTTAACCAGTGATATTGACCAGTTATTCCTCTTTTAAGTAATGACCAAAAGCCTTCAATAGTGTTTGTGTGTTTGTTGCCATTTACATATTCTTTTGCAGAGTGATTTACTGTTTCGTGTTTTACAATTTTCTTAAAAGGAATATAACCTTTGAAATCATCTGTCATTAAAGTTGAATTATCAAAATCAATATTTTTTTCTGCAGTCTTTTTTAAGTCTTGAAATCTTACTCTTTCGTGTTTTATTGCAACAACTTTACCGCCTCTTTCTGCAATGCCAACTACTGCAGTTTTGTTCGTTCCACGACCTCTTTTTAATGGCGTACCGTCTTTATTTTTTCTACCTTTGCCACCAATATAAGTCTCATCCATTTCAACAATGCCAGTCATCCATTTTCCGTCATCTGTCATAGCTTTTCTTATTCTCATTTGTATAGACCAAGCAGTATCTTTGTTAACATCAATGTCTCTTGATAATTGACGACTTGATATTCCTTTCTTTGCATTTAAAATCAAAGAAATAGCTAAAAACCATTTTTGAAGTGGAAGTTTTGTGTTATGAAATATTGTATTCACTGTAACGCTAAAATGTGTATTACAAGAATTGCAATGATGTCTCAATTCTTTTTTTAATGAAGTTATTTTTGTTGATTGGCAGTAAGGACACACAGGGCAACCATCCCATCTTGCTTTTTCCAAGTGAGCTATACAGTCATCTTGAGTTTTGAACTTTTGAAAAACTTTAATTAAATTCATATTTATAACAATCAATTTATACTTAAATATAGTATAGTGATTTTAAAATGTCAAGAACTTTCTTTTTATTTTCTTTCTATAAATGGGACATTACGAATTTTTTTAAAAGAAAATGGAAAAGACAAATAATAAAAAATTGAGAATTTTGTATACGAATGGCCACGAAACATTAACGGATGTACAAGTCCCGCTTTTGCTCAATGCAGGGTTTGAAGTTGTAAAATCTTTAGTTAACATAAATTACCAAAGTTATTTTATGCATACACCAAAGTATGATAACCAAACCTTAGAAATTAACCAGCTGTGGAGGAAATCTTGTACATTACCCGAAGAGACAATCGCCAAAATTCAAAATCTGGATTTTATGAATTTTTATCATGTTAAAGGCGGGCATCACATGTACAACACAAGCTGGAAGCATTTTTCCGAAGAAGACAAGGAATTGATTAATGAAAACATAGATGTAATTTTCATAGGGCCGTTTTTTTATAGGGTCTCAATGCTTGAATGGTTCAAGGGCATTTGTGTTATGAATATCTATGGTCTTGAAAATGATATGAGTACTTGGAAGAGATACAACACTGGAAGAAGTATGGCAAAAAAATACTTACAAAAATACAATAGATGGATTTCCACATTATTCTTTCAAAGTACAATGGAGCTGGAATCCTCCAATCCTCTTGGCAAAAATGGTATGGTTTTAACATCCGTCACTTCGGAAGCTATTGTGAAAAAAGTGCAAGGATTCACAAAATGGAATTGGGACAATGCAAGCAAAACCGTTGCTACCAACATGACAATTCACAAGGGGTCGCGAAAAAATCAAATGCTATTTGCAAGGTATTTTAAAGATTTTGACCATATTATATATGGCAAAAACAAGAAAGAGGAAGAACGCAATATCCGCGGTCATATTGATGATTACAAGGAAATGTTTGCAGAGGTTGTTCAATGTGGTGTATTTGTGGATTCAAGCCTTGTTAAAAGCCATGGAAGATATTTTGCCGTTGAGTGCATGGCACTTGGCATGCCAACATTGTTTTTAAAAGATACAGTTTTTGGTTCGGAGGGCATTGAGGCAGTTGGTATAACAAAAATGTTGCAAACAGGTATGTGTTTGAGTTACCCCGAAATGATTGAAAGGGCAAAAAAATGTTTGGACGATAAACGGTATGCACAGTCTATTATTGATGGTAACCAAATTATATTTGATGAAGTATTTCTTCAAAGCAGGGGAAACACGCAAGCCGAGAAATTATACACAAAATGTGAAACACTATTGCAAAAACCTCGACTTAAGTCGTTGAAGTCATTTTGGAGTTATTTCCTGCCCCAGTCGTCTTGATATCTCGTGATATCATCTTCCCCAAGGTACGTTCCCGTTTGAACTTCAATAATTTCAATTATACTATTTGTTGTGTTTTGAAGTCGATGTTTTGTTTGCACTGGTATGAAGATTGATTCTCCAACTGAAAGTTTAATGAGATTGTCGCCACATACAACAGTTGCAATACCATTCACTACAACCCAATTTTCGGAACGATGTTTATGACTTTGTAGAGATAGTGATTTTTGAGGGTTGACCACGATGCGTTTAATTTTATATCCTATACCTTCTTCTATAACTTCGTAAGTGCCCCAAGGTCTATTGACTTTTGTGGATTCCGTTTTTTTTGATGCATCATGAAGGCTTTCAACAAGTTTTTTTACATCTTGTGAATATGGCATTGGCAGAACTGTTGTTACATCTTGTGTTTGTACAATGACTGTATTTTGCATACCGTAGACTGTAACAAGATTATTTGTATTGTTTTGAATAAAGCATCCCGTCGTTTCCATTGTGTGAACATTGCCACGAATAACATTGGCGTTGTTATCATGTGGAATTGCATTATACAAAGATTCAAAACTACCGACATCGCTCCAAGGTGAAAGCATTTCTGACATACAGATATTGGGTATTTTTTCAAGAATTTCGTAGTCAATTGAATTACCATCAATCTTATTAAATTCTTGTGAAAGATAAATTGTTGTGTTTTCTATTAATGCATTGCTAAAAGATTCTTCAACAAAATGAAGTGTTTGTGGAACAAGTTCATTGTAAGCTTTTAGCAATAAGTCAGCATTAAATAAAAATATTCCTGAATTCCAGTAAAAATTTCCTTGTTGAATAAATTTAATTGCGGTTTCTTTGTCAGGCTTTTCCTTAAATTGTTTAATTTTAAAAATATGGTTTTCATGGGCATCATCAACTTCTATATATCCATATCCTGTTTCAGGCTTTTGTGGTTTTATCCCAAATGTTATAAAATTATTATGTGATGGTATGATTGCATTTCTAATAGATTCCAAAAATTTCTTTTTATTGGGGATTAGGTGATCCGAAGGAAGTACTAAAATTTTTGCATCAGAGCCGTATTTTTTTTTTACAAATAATGCAGCTGCAATTATTGCAGCTCCTGTATTTTTTGAGGATGGTTCTAGTATTAGGGAATCATAAGCATTGGATATTGCATCATGTATAAGAAATTTATGATTTATATTTGAAACAATGACGGGTGCATTAAAGATATCATCTTTTACTAAATCAAACGTTCTTTCAAAAAAAGATGGATTAATGATGCTTTTATTAAATTGTTTTGGTGTCATTTCACGAGAAAGAGGCCATAACCTTGTGCCAAAGCCACCAGATAAAATAACAGGTATTATTTTTAACATACTTACTTAATAATCTTATTTTTGGCGATCCATGGCATCATAGAGCGAAGCTCTTTTCCTGTACTTTCGATTTGTAAGTTAGCGATTTCCTTACGTTTTTGGTTAATTTTTGCATAACCATTTGCGTAATCTCCCATCCATTCTTTTGCAAAACTTCCGTTTTGGATATATGTTAAAACTTCTTTCATTTTTGCTTTCGTTTCATTAAGTGGAACGACTTTTTCTCCCGAAACATAAGCACCATATTCAGCCGTGTTGGAAATTGAGTATAACATTGATTCAAGCCCGCCTTCGTACATTAAATCTACAATCAACTTAAGTTCGTGAAGACATTCAAAGTACGCCATTTCTGGCTCATACCCGCCTTCAACAAGGGTCTCAAACCCAGCACGCACAAGGTTCATCGTGCCTCCACAAAGAACGGCTTGTTCACCGAATAAATCAGTTTCACATTCAGCTTTAAATGTTGTTTCAATGATTCCAGATTTTCCACCACCAATGTTTGAAGCGTAGGAAAGTGCTATATCAAGGGCGTTTTCTGAGGCATTTTGGTGAACGGCAACAAGGCACGGAACTCCACCACCTTTGACAAATTCCGAGCGAACTGTGTGTCCAGGACCTTTCGGTGCAATCATTATGACATCCATTCCTTTGCTTGGATTGATTGTTTTAAAATGAACTGAAAACCCATGTGCAACGGCAAGAACAGCGTCAGATTTCAAATGCGGAGCAACCTCTTCCCAAAGTTCTTGGTGAATTTCATCCGGAACTAGAATCATGAGAATATCGGCGATTTTTGCCGCTTCAACTGGGGTTAGAACCTTAAAACCGGCAGATTCCGCCTTAACGCGAGAAGCCGAGCCTTCTTTAAGTGCAATAATAATATTTTGAATGCCGGAATCTCTTAAATTCTGTGCGTGTGCATGTGCTTGTGAACCGTATCCAACAATAACAATTGTTTTGGATTTAATTAAATCTGGTTTGCAGTTTGCATCGTAATAAACTTTCATAGTAAATTTTTAGTTTTCAAGTTATGAAATAGGGAATTTAAAATGTCAAAAGGAAATATCGCACCTTGAAAACTTTTCAAAAAAACCTTTGCATATCGCCTAAAAGTGTGGTATTATTGTTATGTAACTGATTGATTTTTTAACTCATTATTAATTATTTACAATTTTATGTTAGATAACTCTAAAAAATCCCCTACTATACCACATATTTATCCAGATGGTGCAAAGTATGAAGGAGGGTGGAAAGATGGTAAGCCACACGGAGAAGGTACTATGACTTATGCAAATGGTGCAAAGTATGAAGGAGGGTGGAAAGATAATACACTACACGGACAAGGTACTATGACTTATGTAAATGGTGATAAATATGAAGGAGCGTGGAAAGATGGTCAAAAGAACGGACAAGGTCAAGGTACTATGACTTATGCAAATGGTGATAAATATGAAGGAGGGTTCAAAGATGGTCAAAGGAACGGACAAGGTACTATGACTTATCCAGGTGGTGATAAATATGAAGGAGCGTGGAAAGATGGTCAAAAGAACGGACAAGGTACTATGACTTTTACAAATGGTGATAAATATGAAGGAGCGTGGAAAGATGCCACGTTGTTAGCCCATCATGTGCAAGCAAAACAACAGAAACTAAACAAACGACAAACCATCATTTTTCAATCAAAAGAAATGACGCAATCATCACAACCCTTTGAATGGGAACATAATCGCTTTACCTCCGGTGGTTTGTCGGTTGAAAGGTATGATAATACTCCTGATGCACCGTCTCTAATCCTTAAACTTGAAGAACTTCAAAATACAAACGCAGCACATTGTGATAAGTTCAGACTTGTATTCCATCAACATGGAAGCGAAAATGGTAGTAATGACTTTAATATTACACAAGAGAATGCAAAAACGATATTGGGTATTTTGTATAGTAAGGGGTATAGGGATATTGTAGTTTCAGATTTAGCATGCCACGGTGCAACCGCTTCACATTTCACACCAATTGCACAAAACTTTATTGATAATAACAAAGGTATGAAGAAGATTATTATTCGCAGTTCCGATTATGAATCTAGTATTATTTCTATGCGTAGACAATGCCAAAACGGAAAATTTATGTCAACGTATTCTCAGCTAAACAAAGGTGGTCAAGCAAGAGTAAGGGGAAAAACAGTTTATAAAAATAGCAATACTAAAACAGATGAACAGTGCCACGTAGATAAAGTAAGACAATCAAGCATTTTCAATGCTACTAAACAACTACGTTCTATATAACGCTAACAAAAAATCAGGGGGAAGAAAAATTCCCCCTTGCAACTTTTCCTTGCATTTCAACTTTGGATATTTTTTGTTTTCCTATGAAAAAATTATACATTTGATATGCAAGATCTTCCCATTGAATTGAATCAAACCCTTAATTCCCTCCAAAAGTTGAGGGACTTTCTTTAACTTGGATTCAAAGAAATCACAACTCAAAACCCTTGAAGAAAAGGTTCTTGAAGGCAATTATGAAATCAAAATTTTGAAGGAAAAAGCTTCTCTTGAAAGGTATATTTCAGAATTTGAAACTGTTGCTTCCACAATTGAAGGATATGCTGAAATTATTGAAATAGCAGACGACGAAATTCGCAGAGAAATTTTCAAAGAACTGCCAAAGCTCATCGAAAAAATGAAATTTATGGAAATGGCAGAAATGTTTTCGGACGAAGCTGATAAACTTGGCGTTGTTTTGGAAATAAATTCAGGAGCAGGCGGCACCGAAAGCCAAGATTGGGCAGAAATGCTTGAGCGAATGTACATTAGATGGGCGGAAGAAAAAAACTTCAAAATGGAAATCGTGAACCGTCTTCACGGGGAAGAAGCTGGAATTAAGCAGTCGATTATGACAATTGAAGGCGAGAATGTTTATGGAATGTTGAAATACGAAACGGGTGTTCATCGTTTGGTAAGAGTTTCACCGTTTAATGCTCAAAATAAAAGGCAGACATCCTTTGCTTCGGTTTTGGTAACTCCGCTTGTCGATGAAACAATCACGATTAACATTAACCCAAGCGATATTAGAACCGATACCTACCGCTCATCAGGAGCAGGCGGGCAACATGTTAATGTTACAGATTCCGCCGTTCGAATGACACACATTCCAACTGGGGTCGTTGCCGCTTGTCAAAACCAAAGGTCGCAATTACAAAACCGAGAAACCGCCATGAAAATGTTGATGTCCAAGCTTTACGAACTTGAAGAACGCAAACGCCAAGCCAAGCGGGATTCGGTCGAAAAAGATGATGTTTCGTGGGGAAATCAAATTCGAAACTATGTTTTGCAACCTTATAAACTGGTGAAAGATACAAGGACTTCGCACGAAGAAATGAACACGCAGAAGGTTTTAGACGGCGGAATTGACGACTTCATTTTCAAAATGATAACTTTTTCGAAGAAGCCAAAAGATGAGTAGTATTTACACCGAAAAATGGGTTCTGTTCTTGGATATTCTTGGGTTTGGGGATATTATAAACAACAAAAAGAAATCTGAGATGTTGGCAGAGAAGATTTTGCTCGTTATTAATAAAGCTACAAAAATTCCCTCCATAAGTAAAATTCCAATGTGCATTTCACAATTTTCTGATACATTTATTGTCACAATTGATGGCATAAGTTCTGCTGCAATTTGCGTTACAGCGTGTTTTTTGCAATTTATTTTATTGCAAAGTGAACTACTTTCACGTGGTGCAATAACTTATGGCAAGGTTTTTCACAATGGTTCGCAATTTATTGGTCCGGCTATTAACCGTGCTTATAACTTGGAAAAATCGGAAGCAATTTACCCGCGGGTTATTATTGACCCAGAGTGCGAAGAAAAATTTGACTTGAAAGATAACTTTTATATCAAAAAAGATTTTGACGGATATTGGTACATTGATCTTATTCGTGGAGCGGAATTAACAATGGATAATGACAATATTCCACTTAATAAAATGCGAGATATATTGCATAGTTTTTTTGGCCAAATTGATGGTTTGTACGAAAAACACAAAAACACCAAATACCGTGGGAAGTATACATGGTTGAAGAATAAAGCCGATGAATTTCATGCAGAAAAAACAAAGCACTTAAACCAGAAAAAATGAAACCCCTTCTCCTTCTCCTCCTAATTTCCGCTTGCTCCCTAACAGCACCACGCACAACAGGAACTTATGTAACATCAAATCCAAGTGGAGCAAATGTGTTGGTTGTTCATTCTGCAAAAATTTACGATACAGTTTATATTAACTCTCCAAAATATAGTTACGATGGGAAAATTGTAAGTCTACAAGGGCAAACTCCCTTGAATTTATTTGTCCCAAAAGGTGCGGATACCGAGGTAATTATTATAATGGATGGTTTTAAACCTGTTGAATTTAATATTAATTCCAAAATGGCAGCAGTTTATTACGATGGCGAAAACAATGCGTGTTTACTGGATAAATACTGGTCGTGGTCATGGGGTGGCTTTATCGATAAGGCGATTAAAATTTTCCGCCCGAAAATTTACGACGAACACTGCACACAAACTCGACACAATTACCACGTAAAGCTCGACTATATATAATTTTCTTGACTTTTTAAAAATCAGTTGCATATTAAAAACAGTAACCTAACTAATTACAAAGTTTTAAACTATCAATGTCTGCATACCTATTCACCAGTGAATCGGTTGCCCCTGGGCATCCCGATAAAACCTGCGATATACTCTCCGATTCCCTACTTGATTTTTGTCTTTCAAAAGAAAATGACGCACGATGTGCATTCGAATGCTTTGTAACAACGGATACAGTTGTTGTTGGTGGTGAAATTAGACTAAAAAACCACGAAATATCAAACGAAGATGTTGAAAATATTGTAAGAACAACCCTCAAAGAAATTGGACATAATTCCAAAGGATTCGCATACGATAAAGTTAAAATTTACAATCATATTCACACACAGTCTTTGGAAATCGCAAATGGTGTTGATGAAGGATCAAATAAAGAAGAGGGGGCTGGCGACCAAGGAATTATGTTTGGCTATGCTTGCAAAGAAACTTCACACCTAATGCCTGCACCAATTTTCTATTCACACCGAATTTTACAAAATCTTGCAAACATTGAAGGACTTGGACCAGACGCCAAATCTCAAGTAACATTTCACTACGAAAATAACATTCCAACGTTCGTTGAATCCGTTGTGGTTTCAACTCAACATTTGCAAGAAATATCACTTGAATCCGTAAGACAAAAGGTGATCGAAGTCCTTGAAACAACGCTACCAAATATGCCATCGCAAGCAAAAACATTCATCAATCCCGCTGGAACCTTCATTATCGGTGGTCCAGTATCGGACACCGGTCTCACAGGAAGGAAAATAATTGTTGATACATACGGAGGATCGGCTCCACATGGAGGAGGTGCATTTTCCGGCAAAGATCCAACAAAGGTTGATAGATCTGCTGCATACATTGCAAGATATCTCGCAAAAAATATTGTAAACGCTGGCTTAACTGATCAATGCACAATTCAAATTTCATACGCAATCGGGATTGCAGAGCCAGTATCAATATACATCAAAACTGGAATAAATTCCAAAGTAAAAGATGAAGACATCATCAGCTTTATAAATAACTCCATCGATCTTACTCCCAAGGGAATAAGAAATCGCTTGAATCTGAACAACCCAATTTATAAACCTACCGCTAGTTTCGGGCATTTTGGTAGAGACGTATCCATAGAAGATCACTTTTTTCTTTGGGAAGAGTGCAACCTTCACGACAACTTAAAAAAATGGTTTAATTTATAAATTCAATATGAAGACTCATATAAACAACTCTATCAAGGAAATCGTACAAGCATGTATTACATGTTCTCCACAATCTCAACATTTATCACTCCTAAAAGAATTTCATGGATTTACTGGAATATCAAACTTTTCACAAACAATCAAAGATCTTATATCAATTAACCAAATGAGCGTCTTTGGCATTTCACACGATATGCAAAATATTTTAAAACATATCAATCAACTCAAAATGCTTAGTAGTATAACAACTATCACAAAAATGTTTCAGAAAGAATACGAACAAATGCATAAACGCACCGTCGTAATCGTTTCCATTGCAAAAGATCAAGAAATTTCCGTTGATGAAATCATCCAATTCCTTACGCAAAAAATCTCACAATCGGCAGACTTTATCTTCAAATTACATTCAACATTAGGAATTACAGTCCAATTTAACAATTCTATTATTCAATACACTCCTGACAGTATTATGAAAATGTTAAAAATAGCATAGTGTGATTGCTGATATTATCAAACACTATATCCCAGAAATGCCAAACCTTTCTGGGATATACAAAATGTATGACATCAACGGAATAATAATTTACATCGGTAAAGCTAAGAATCTCAAAAAACGCATTCAATCTTACACAAAGCTCGACGATCTTTCACCAAAAACATACGCACTCGTTAAAAATATTGCATCAATTGAAGTTGAAATTACACCATCTGAAAAAGATGCTATCGTTTTAGAAGCCTCGTTAATTAAAAAACACCAACCAAAATACAATATTTTACTTAAAGACGATAAATCTCGCCAATATATCAGACTTTCAAACCATGATTTTCCAGCAATAACAAGGTATCGTGGAAAATTTGAACGAAAATATTCGCTTTTTGGTCCATTTGGATACATTCAAGGCGGTAAAATTTCCACCAACGATACAATAAAATACATAATCGGCTTCGTGAATAAAGTTTTTAAAATTCGCTCATGCAAAGATTCCAAATTTAATATTCATAAAGCATGTGGAAAACCTTGTATGGAATTTCAAATCAAAACATGTTCTGGTCCTTGTGCTGGAATGATTTCAGACAACGATTATTTGCAATCCGTTGATGTCGCTAAAAAATTCTTACAAGGTACAAACACGGAAATTTATAAAAATATTAAGGAAAAAATTCAAAAACTTGCATTTGAAGAAAATTTTGTTGAAGCAGAGCTGCTAAAAAACCAGATTTTATCAATTGAAAGATTAAAATCGTCATCAGCGGAAATAAATTTTTCCAAATTCGAAAATGTTGACATCGTTGCAATGGGAGCAAATTTAACAAAAATCGAAGTATTTTCAATACGTAATGGTTACGCACTAGGTGGAAACCTTTTTGATCTCAATAAACACGACGGTACACCATCTGAAATCCTTGAACAATTTTTGATTGAATACTACTCACGTGACAATCCTCCACCACAAAAAATTTTCACAAGCCACGAAATTTCCATATACAATATAAAAATTATCTTCAAGGAGCTTTTTAATGTAACATCAAATATTTCCAATCCAAAAAAGGGTGATAACAAGCTATTGCTTGATTTCGTCCTAACAAATATCGAATTTCAAGTGACTACTGATGCAAAAAAATCTAATAAATTTTTCGATGGAATGAATTTAATCGCCAAAGAATTCGACCTTAAAACTGTACCAAATCGCGTTGAAATTTATGATAACAGCCACATTTCTGGAGCATTTTTCACTGGAGCATTTGTCGTCGCATCGCAAAATGGCTTTGAAAATGATCAATATCGCAAATTTAATGCAAAATATTCCAAAGGTGGGGACGATTATGCCATGATGGCAGAAGTTATGACACGGCGATTTTCTACAAAATCTGCGATAAAAACCCTCCCAGATTTACTTGTTATCGATGGTGGACTTGGGCAATTTCACGCTGTAACCAAAGTTCTTGATACAATGAATATCCACATTCCAGTTGTTTCAATTGCAAAGGGAGCAAACCGCAACGCTGGAAATGAAACATTCTTCACACGCCAAAGACCGGAAGGCTTTAAGATTGAGAATATGCAAACATTATATTTTGTCGAAATCCTGAGAGATGAATCTCACAGGTTCGTGATAACATCACACAGAGCGAGGCGTAATAAAATCTAATTTTACTCAAAAATCATTGTTCCAATTCCAGTATCTGTTAAAATCTCAAGCAAAAGTGCGTGCTCCTTATTACCATTGATAATGTGTACAGTTTCAACACCTTTACGAATAGCATCAATACAAGTTTCCACCTTTGGAATCATTCCACCGGTAATTTGTCCTGATTTAATCATTTCTTCTGCTTGAAATGTCGTGAGCGATGCTAAAAGATTTTTTTCATTATCTTGCACGCCATCAACATCTGTCATTAAAATAAGTTTTGAAGCTTCAAGTTCGGAGGCAATTGCTCCAGCAACATTATCTGCGTTAATATTATAAGTATTACCATCGTCATCAAAACCAACTGGTGCAATAACTGGAATGACAGGAGTGCTTTCAAGTGCATCAAAGAAATCACCATTGATGACATCGGGCATTCCAACCCACCCAAGGTCAAGAATTCGTTCAATATTTGAATCGGTTTCTTTGTGGGTTTTCCTCATTTTTTTTGCTTTAATCAAGTTTGCATCCTTTCCTGAAAGACCAAGGGCGACACCACCTGCAAAATTAATTGCCGAAACGATTTCTTTATTAATCGATCCACAGAGTACCATTTCAACAATATCAATCATATCTTTTGTCGTCACACGCACGCCATTGACAAATTCACTTTTAATTCCAAGACGCTCAAGCATTTGGCTTATTTGAGGTCCTCCGCCATGCACGACAACAATATTTATTCCAGATGACTTTAAAAGAACAATATTTTTTGCGAAAATTTCCATAGCTTTTTTGTTACCCATTGAAGAGCCACCGAATTTAACAACAAATGTTTCGCCGGAAAATTTTTTAATATAAGGGAGGGCTTCAGTAAGAACTGATGCTTTTTTGAGTGCGTCCATTTGTTTCATAAGAATAAAAATCAATCAATTTGAAATTCTATTAATATGGTTTTTCAAAATATCAAATATTTCTTGCGAAATTTCTAAATTTTCTTTATTTTTCACTTTCTTCGTAGAAAAAAGAAAGACTTGACCAGTAAAGTTGCTACAATGTGCAAGCTGTTTGCGAATTGCCTCCTGCTTTTCTTTTACTTCATCAAAAGGAACTTTATCGCACTTCGTCAACACTATTGCAAAAGTTTTATATTCCAACATATCCATTAACATTAAATCATGCTCTTGTAATGGTTTTTCAACGGGAATTAATATATAGCTTTTGATAATATTGGCTTGATATACAAACTCTGGAATTGCTTCCCACTGTGAAAGTGTCGAGTTTGCAACCTTTGCATAGCCATACCCTGGAAAGTCCACAAGAAATGCTTTTTTATGAAAGAATGAATGATTTGGAGTAAAAATAATAATTTCCTTCGTTTTACCAGGCGTTTTTGAAGAGAATGCAAGATTTTTGGTTCTACAAATATTTGAAATCAAACTGGATTTACCAGCATTTGATGCACCAAAGAATGCGATATATGGAAGATCGAGAATCTTTTCGATAGAGGAAATTGATTCCTTAGACCAAAGTGAGTAAAGATATGTAAAACCTCTAGAAATAATTTGGTCTAAAGTCATTTATATTTAAGATGCACTTGAAACATTTCTTGCTTGTGCAACTTTAAGAGCCTTTGCCCTCATCACACGCATAGAAACTTTCATCCTTTTAAGCTGTTGCTTCGTAACGTGATAGCGTTTTTGTTTGTAAATACGGATAACGTTGTCCTGTTGAAGTTGTTTTTTAAGTTTAGCAAAACATTGCATAACTTTACTGTTTTGAACTGCTATAGTAATTGCCATTTTCAAATCTCTTTTAATTTATCGAGCAATAATTATTTGCTATTTATTTGTCAAGAAAAATCTAATTATATTTTTTTTATTTTTTTACTTGACATTTAAAAATGTAAAGGGTTTGTAAAATTAAACAAGAAAATGCGATATTCATAACACACTGTGTTTTTAATCGTATTCTCATTGTCCGTTGTAAAGAATGAATAAAGAATGAGTGAGTAACGAGAGTGATTTATAAGAAGGGTTAGGACTTTACGGAAAGTGAA
>CAMAVJ010000007.1 GCA_945861725.1 Rickettsia typhi | reverse complement strand
GGTAATAAGGCAACTGAGATAGAGATTCACGAACTGTGTGTTAGGCGGGTTGCGAACACTAGTGGGACCATTATCACTCCTGTAACGATAGATGATAAGGGGAATATAAAATACACAAGTCCAGCTAGTAAAAATGCTGCTGGTCAAACTATTCCTAGTCAACTCACCACCGCTTTACCTTCCGCATTGCAATATTCCATTCCGATCAAAGCATATTATACAATAAATGACAAAAAGTACTTTTATAGTGCAAGTGCAAACACCACAGGTGAAGGTGTTCTGATGGAATGTGAATTGATAAAGGGAGTAGCAACATTAAAGGTAGTTACAGTGGAACCTATTCCTGCGACACCCAGTGGTGCACCCAGTGATGATACCTTCACCTTTAGCATTGATGGGCAGATATGCACAAAAAAAATATTAGATAATGGTGTAGAGTATTATTCAAATGCCGATGGTACTAAAAATTACACAGTGAGTAGTGATAATAAGGCAACTCTAATAATTACTGCGACGTCTCCAGCAACTGTAAATATGAACAATGAGATAATAACATACACAGACACAGGCGTTGAGAAATCTGTCTCACCCACCAATGCCAGCGGTAGATTATTTTTTCACAGAGTAGAAGCTGTTGATACAGATAATAAGCCAATGTTTGGTGTTGATGGAAAACAGTTGTATTACTTCAAGGGTAATACTGACTTTTATACTGAAGAACATGGTACACTGGTGTTGATGAATAAAACTTTGGATAAATTGCCAAAGTTTTATAAAATATCTACACAAACTGATGCCATTCCCGCTATCAAAATCGTAGCAAAAGTGGAGGATTACGATAGCAATACTCTAAAGAGTACGAGTACGACATCTCCTACAATAACATACAAGATCGAAGGAAATTATTGGAAAGGTTCCGACGGTGAACTTTATCGTGCTGAATCAGTAACAGGAAGTACTACTCAATACACACTGATAAAATTAAAACAAGTTGATGGTAAACCATTAATAACCATCACATATACTTCTGATAATAATACCGATTCATCATCATCTGGCGGTGGAGCGGCGGACAGCAAAACAATTTATGAGCGTGTTGATGCTGCTATTGAAAATAGTAAAGGTCAGCGTGTAACCCTTTTGGCGGCATTTAAGGAAAATCCAACTCCGGAAAATTGTGCTAAAGTACAAACTGATATAACATTCTTGGAGCAACAAAAACAAGTCATTCTTGAAATCTTGCGTACTCAACTTGCAATAGCATCGGATCCAAGCTCGACAGACGCAGAGAAAGCGAGTGCAAAAATATTGGTTGATATAATACAAAATGGTCAAGTCGCTGATTCAAATGCAATCCCCAAGGTGCCTGAAATTGCAAGTCCGCTGCAGGCAATCCAAGTTCAAGAACAATCAATTAAAGATGCCATTGATAGTGCCTCACTAACTGCATCACAGAAGGTTACTTTGCAAGGCGGTATTGACAAAGCTATAGGAGTTACTACAGATATATTTTCATTAGTTGTTAAACCAATTTTAGATTTTCTCAACCTTGTGATAATTAGCACCAGCACTGGGTCATCACAACAGGTGGAGCTCGCAAAAATGCAACAAGCACTTGATACAGGCATGAAACAAACCTTCAAACTTTCAACTGTTCAGAGTATTTCCAATTCCCCAGTTACCCCATCACAAACACCAGCGGGGCAGGTCGCACATTAATAACTCACGCAAGCTTCGATGCTATATCTTCAAAAAATTTCGCTGAAGATATAGTCATCGTTCGTTTTATTTCCTTATTTTTGGCGAAAATATATTCAAAAGTTTCCATTTCGACAAGCCTTGATTCACACCGCTTGAATTTAATATTTTCAAGCATTTTTTCTTCAAACAAATTAAGAGCTGGAAGTCCGCTACATGAAAAAATTGTCCCCCTTGCATACAAAATATCGATAAAATTGCGGAAACGAATCGCCTCGTCTTCGTTATTTTGTGTAAATTTTTGCATATTTTCAACATGAATATGCTTAAATGTGCGTGCGATTTTACGAAAATCCTTAATACTTGTGTGTGTTTTAAAGAAAACATTGTAATCCAAAATGCAGCCAGATTGCAGCTCACTTTGAAATCTTCCAGAAATTTTTGTTATATGGTTGTTATCGACAAAAATTTGCTCTTCGCGTTTCGTTACGGTAACTTGAAATGTCGTTGCAAAGCTTAAAATATCATTAAAACAAATTTGGTATTCAGTGAAATCGCTTGCTGTGCGGTAATCTGGCGTGTTATTAATGTGGCAGACGATCATTTTCTCTCTGATAAAATCAGAAAATTGTGGGAACATAATTGCACGATTAAATCCGTCTTTATAAAGTTCGTCTGGTGCAAAATTTGATGTTAAAATCACTGCGACGCCTGATTTTATAAGTTCGAAAAAGATGTCGTATAAAATTTTTGCGTCCGCAATTGATTCAATAAAAAATTCATCAAAACAAAGGAAATCAATATTTTTTGAGATTTCTCTTGCAACCTTTTTAAGCGGATTTTTATGTAAAAGCTTTGTGATGTCGAGCAGGTAGTCGTGAAAATGCATATAAAGAATTTTCTTCTGTACTTTGTTATTGTCGCAATTTTCAGCGACAAAATTTTCTAAAATTGTTGTTTTTCCGCAGCCAGTTTTGCCGTGAATGTAAAAGGATTTTGCTTTTGTAAAAAAACCACGGTGATTTTCTTCAAGCTGCTTGAGAATGCTTCGCTGTGTTGCATTTAGTGGATTCATTCTGTGAAAAAGATGTGGAAAAATACCTTGAAGCAAGATATCTCTTGGTTTTGTTGTCAAGTTTTTCTTATAAAAAGACTTGCAAAAAGAAAAATCTGTTTCCAGAATTACTTAAATTTTAATGAGAGTATGAAAAATTATGATATTGTTGTAATTGGTGCTGGTCCTGGGGGATACGTCTGTGCAATTCGTGCTTCACAACTTGGTTTAAAGGTTGCGATAGTTGAAGATAAGCATCTTGGTGGAATTTGTTTAAATTGGGGGTGTATTCCAACAAAGGCACTTTTAAAGGCGAGTGAACTCAATTATAAGCTGCACCATCTTGAAGATTTTGGTTTTTCTGCAAAGGAAATTTCCTTTGATTTTAAAAAGGTTGTGGATCGTTCACGCAAAGTTGCATCGCAGCTTTCTGGTGGCATTGCGGGTCTTATGAAGAAAAATAAAGTTGATGTCATCAATGGTTATGCGAAAATTATCTCTGCTGGCAAAGTTGAAATTTCAAAAGATGATAAAAAAATCGAAGATATTTCAGCAAAGCATGTGGTAATTGCTACTGGTGCAAGGGCACGAATTCTTAAAAATTTTGAACCGGATGGGAAACTAGTTTTGACATATCGCGAAGCGATGGTACAAGAAAAATTGCCAAAAAGCATTTGTATAGTTGGCTCTGGTGCGATTGGATGTGAATTTGCGTCATTTTTTCAAAATATGGGTTCACAAGTGACAATTCTTGAGGCACTACCTCGGATTCTTCCAGTCGAAGACGAAGAAATTTCAAAAATTGCTAAAAAAGAATTTGAAGCACAGGGAATGAAAATTCATACAGGTGTGAAATTGGAAAAAATCGAGAAAAAATCTTCCTCTGTTGTTGTTTATTTTGATGGCAAATCTGAAGAATTTGAAAAAATTATTATGGCAGTGGGAGTTGTTCCGAATGTGGAAAATATTGGACTTGAAAATAATTTTGAAAATGCAAAAATCGAAAAAGATGAAAGAGGGTGTGTTAAGGTAAATCAGTATCTTGAAACGACGGTTGCTGGAATTTATGCAATTGGAGATGTTACACAAGGTCCTTGGCTTGCACACAAAGCTTCGCACGAAGGCGTTATTGCAGCTGAATTTATTGCTTCAAAAGAGGGAAAATTTGATAAAAATGCCGTCCACCCGATTAACCGTGCAAATATTCCGGGGTGCACATATACCCGTCCACAAATTGCTTCCGTTGGCTTAACGGAGGTGCAATGTAAAGAGAGAAATCTGAAAGTAAAAATTGGAAGATTCCAGACAATTGGCAATGGAAAGGCAATTGCATCTGGTGAAACTGTTGGATTGGTTAAGACAATTTTTGATGAAAAAACCGGCGAATTGTTGGGTGCTCATATGATTGGTGCCGATGTTACTGAAATGATTGGTGCGTATCTTGTTGGAAAGCAGGGTGAACTTGTTGAGAAAGATTTTATGCAAACCATCTTCCCACATCCAACGATGAGCGAAATGATACACGAATCGGTTCTTGATGCCTTTGGAAAATGTTTACATATGTAAAAAAGCATTTGTAATTTAAAAAATACATTTTAAATTATATTTGTAACATTAATTTTTTTTATTTTATGAATGCACTTCAACAAAAGAGCGACGCTTCCTTGCTAAGTTTGAACTTCGTTGCACCAAATGGTGATGTTAATTTTCTTGCGTTTTTGCAGTCCGCACAGAAGCAAAATTTTCGCGTAATTCTTACGGTAATTGGTATTGCAGAACATTCATTTCTGTTATTACAATATGAATACAATGCCTTTTTAATCAAAGTTTCCGATGCCTCTTCGCCAGAGTATGAGCGTTTTTTTGCAAATATTAAATTTGTTATAGATATTGAGCGTGACCTTGCAACTCTTTTACACAACCTTCCAATTGAAGCAAGTAACATTGATGATTTTCGTGTGGCAAAGTCCGTTATTCAGAATATTTTCCTAACGTTCTCGGCACCAATTTTTAAAATTGCACGCGTAACTGAAGTGTACGACATCAACTTTACGTATGTCAAAAGTCTTTTAATTAAAGGTTTTGAAATCACAAATACTTGGAACTCAATTCTTGAACACTTGACATCGCAAAATAAAGTTGAAATATATCACAGCATTGTGCTTGAAAAAATTAAAAGGATAAAGCTTTTTAACAAAGGCAATATTTCTGAAATTTCTGACATATATAACATATTAAGTGAGCAATCCAAAAAAACATTTATGCAAATTTATGATATTTTTTGTGAAATTGCACGCCAGCAAAATATCTCGATTGGATCGGTGATAACTATCACTTCGATTGAAGCGTTTGTTTTTAAAAGTCCGAAAAACTTTGAAGATATTCTGAGCGTTCCCGGATTTAATAAGTGCGTTATACATAACGCCGTCGTTCGTAAATTACTTGCACTTTTTGCTCAAAGTAAATTTGAAATTTTAAGAAATCGCCCAATAGAGAAGGTTCTTGAGGCAGTTTTAACTCTAAAATCCGCAGAACATGGTATTGATAGAAATTGCGTCGCTTCAAGATACGAAATCGTTGCATGTTTGAATGGAAATTTAAATGTTGACTTTTTAAAAGGTTGGAAAAACCATATCTTTGGTGAATGTGTTTTGGAGTTCTTACACGGCAAATCATCTATCGAAGTAAAAGATATGCAACTTTTTATTGTATCAAAATGAGTCAAATTCACGGGGAAAAGATATACGAAGGTAAGGCAAAAGTGCTTTTTCAGTCGAAAAATCATAGTGAAATCATTCAATATTTCAAAGATGACACAACCGCTTTCAATAATGAAAAATTTGCAATCAAGCAAGGGAAGGGCGTCTTGAACAACGCAATTTCTACATTTTTTATGGAACTTCTGCATCAAAATGGCATAAAAACGCATTTTCTCAAAAAAATTGACGATCGCAATCAACTCGTGACAAAAGTTACAATTATTCCACTCGAAGTTATTGTTCGAAACATTGCCGCTGGTTCATTTTCTAAAAAATTTGGCGTTGAAAAAGGTACAAAACTTGCGTCACCACTCGTTGAATTTTCTTATAAAAAAGATGAACTTGGCGATCCACTAATTCCAAACGATCATATAACTCTTTTTGGAATTGCAACTGATCAAGAGATCTCATCTATTAAGTCTCAAGCTTTAAAAATCAATGAAATACTTGGTATGGAATTTAAAAAATGCGGTCTTGATTTAGTCGATTTCAAGGTTGAATTTGGAAAAAACTCATCGGGTGAAATAATCCTTGCGGACGAAATTTCACCGGACTCCTGTCGTCTTTGGGAAGTTGGCACGCAAAATAGTCTTGATAAAGACCTTTTTCGAGAGGATAAAGGTGATATAGTTGAGGCTTACACACGAGTTGCACAAAAACTTGGAATTCAAATATAAAAAAACTCAAAAGTTAAAGAATTACTTAAAGAGAAGAAGTTTAAGAGAGTTAGTGAAGATGCGAGTGATTACTGGTAATTTGGTGCGTCTTTTGTGATTTTGATGTTATGCGGATGACTTTCCTTGAGACCTGCATTTGTAATTTTAATAAATTTTGCATTCTTTTGCATCAGGTCAATTGTCTCTTGACCAAGATATCCCATCGATGAGCGAAGTCCGCCGATTAATTGATGAATAATATCCTCAACATTACCTTTATAAGGTACAACACCCTCGATCCCTTCTGGGACAAGTTTATTTTTTTGGACGCCACCTTGGAAATATCTGTCCGATGATCCACGTTCCATAGCTCCAAGTGAGCCCATTCCACGATACTCTTTGTATGTGATATTGTCGTATACTACTAATTGACCAGGACTTTCGTCCGTTCCAGCAAGAAGCGAGCCAAGCATAACGCTGTCCGCACCTGCTGCTATTGCTTTTGATATATCTCCAGAGTTGCGAATTCCACCATCTGCAATGATTTTTATGCCGCATTCTCGTGCCATTCGTGAGCAGTGGAAAATTGCACTTAATTGTGGAACTCCAACGCCAGCAACGACACGCGTCGTGCAAATGGAACCGGGACCAATACCAACCTTAACAGCGTCAGCACCTGCTTGAGCAAGGAATTTTACCGCTTCTGGCGTTGCCACATTACCAGCAATTATCGCAACTTCATCGGAAATTAGACGAATTTTTTTTACCATATCCGCAACGCCTTTTGAGTGCCCATGTGCTGTGTCAACAATTATGACATCACAATTTGCCTGAATTAGGGCTTGTGCACGTTCGAATTCTTTTTCACTTACTCCAACTGCGGCAGCAACGACTAATCGTCCGCTGGAATCTTTGCTTGCATTAGGGTATTGTTTAGATTTTTCAAGATCTTTGACGGTAATCATGCCAACACATTTGTTGTTATTTGCGATGATTAATTTTTCAATTTTATGCCTATGGAATAGGTCCATAGCATCTGACATTTTGAAATTTTGTGAAATTGTTATGACATTGCTTGTCATAACTTTTGAAACGAGAGTTTGCGTGTTTTTGACGAAGCGTGTATCTCGGTTCGTGATAATTCCAACGAGATCATCTTGAACATTTAACACAGGAAGGCCAGAAATTCCATTTGATAGCATAAGATTCATTGCGTCGTGAACCGTTGCACTTTCTTGGATGCAAATCGGGTGCGTTATTACACCAGATTCATATCTTTTAACTTTTAAAACATTTGCAACCTGTTCCTCAATTGAGAGATTTTTGTGTATACAACCAATTCCGCCATTTTGTGCCATTTTAATGGCCATTTTGGATTCCGTGACGGTATCCATTGCGGCAGAAATTATTGGTGATTTAAGTGAAATTTTTTTCGTTAAAAACGAAGAGGTATTGGTTTCAAGAGGTAAAACCTCAGAGTATGATGGCAGTAGAAGAACATCTGAAAATGTCAAATGTTCTTCTGTTTTTAACAAATCTATTTCTTTCATAGATTATGCTGTTTTGCGAAGTTCATCTTTAATAACTTCACGGCAGATTGATTCAAGATTTTCTTTGCACCAGTCCATCACACATTCAGAAATAGCTTGAGAAATTGAAGCTTCAATTTGCATTGCAAGCTCTGTTGAGGAGAACTTTGATTGCGATTGTTGAACTTCGTTATTCCCCTGTGTGTGATCGCTAAGGTTAAAGTAATGCTTTTGTTCGCCTTGAGATTGCTCGCCTAAGTTGAAGTAATGCTTTTGTTCGCCTTGAGCACTTTGTTGAGGTTGTTGTTCTTGAGATTGTCTGTTTGATTGCAAGAAATGAACATTGTCTTGAATTTGCTCATCTTCTTCGTCAAAGTTAGCAAAATCTTCTTCAACTTCGTATTCACCTTCTTCGGTTTCGTATTCACCTTCTTCGGTTTCGTATTCATCTTCTTCGGTTTCGTATTCATCTTCTTCGGTTTCGTAAGATTCATCTTCTTCAACTTCGTATTCACCTTCTTCGGTTTCAAATGAAAGTTCGTCTTGCTCTACTGCATTTTCATCTTCAGTTTCAGAAGAATTCCACTCTGGAGATTGATTTGCTTTGTATGAATTTTGGTTGTTTACATTGTAAGACCTTAGAAGATTGTTGATTTCTCTTGTGTTTTTAGAAGAATCTTGAGATGTTGAATTAAATTCAAGGTCATCAAAAGAGAAGTTGTCATCAAATGAGTTATTTTGTTGTACATTTTGCTGCGTGTTTTGTTGTACTGGCTGACTTCTCATTTGCGGTGCTTGTTGAGACTCTTGTTGCCTTGTAGGCATTTGTTTCATTTGAGCTTGTGGAGCTTGCATTTGAGGCTGTTGTTGGCGTTGTTGCACATTTTGTTGAGATTGGCTTGCTTCGGGTGCGAGTCCAAGTTTTTGACGAATTCTTTCAAGGATAACTTGTGAAGATTCTGATTGATTTTGCTGGCCTTGTTGCCTTTGTGCATTTTGTATCATAATTTGTTTAAAAGTTAAAACATTCATTTGGTGAACTTAAGAAAAAGCCTTTTTAATGTAAAATTCATTTGTCAAGGATTATTTTTTATTTCAAGTTGTTAATTAAAAATCTAAATTTGAAACATTTAGTGCGTTTGAAACGATGAAATCTCTTCGTGGTTCAACGATTGAACCCATTAGTGTGGAAAAAATTTCATCTGCGTCTTCGGCATCGTTAATAGTTACCTGTAAAAGCGTGCGGGCGGCTGGGTCAAGAGTGGTCTCCCAGAGCTGTTCTGCGTTCATTTCACCAAGTCCCTTAAATCGTTGTAAAGAAAGTCCTTTTGTACTAATTTCATTGATTGTTGAAATTAAGTGTGATGGTATGGTGATTTCATACTTTACTTCCTCTTTTTGGAAAATGATAGTTTTTGCTTCGAAAACTTCGGAAATATTGTTGTAATATTGTAAAAGTGTGCGGAAGTTTGCCGTTTCAAGGAAATGTTGAGTGATTTTACATTCTTGCTTTAGGCCACGCGTAACTTTTACAATTTGCTCGCCGTCGATTTCAAAATGTGTGTTTTCATCAGTTGTCATTCCATTGAGAGTTTGTGTTATTTGTGGCATTTTTTGAATGAAATCTTCAAAATTTTTCACTTTGTTAATCACAACAGCTTCAATTACTGATGGCTCAATATTCAATGATGCTTTTTTAAGTGCTTCTTCGAACTTAATTGCGGATTTTATGATTCGGGATAAATCTGCACCGATGTATGTTGTTCCGTCGCATATTAGGACTGAATTATTACATGCAGCGTCGGTTTTATAGTTATTAAGACTTTCCTGATCCTTAATATACACTTCGCTCATTCCCTTTTTGACTTTATAAAGTGGCGGTTGTGCGATGTACAGGTATCCACGCTTAATGATTTCTGGCATTTGGCGATAGAAAAATGTTAAAAGAAGCGTTCGAATGTGAGCTCCATCGACATCGGCATCTGTCATTATTATTATTTTATGATACCTGATTTTCTCAATATCAAGTTCAATTCCAATTCCAGCACCAAGGGCGATAATCATTGTTCCAATAACTTCCGATGTCAAAATTCTGTCAAAACGAACCTTTTCAACATTCAGAATTTTACCTCTCAATGGTAATACTGCTTGACATTTTCGATCTCGACCTTGTTTCGCAGAACCACCAGCTGAATTTCCCTCTACAATGAAAAGTTCTGAAAGTGAGGCGTCTTTTTCTTGGCAATCCGCTAGCTTTCCTGGCAGAGACGCAACATCAAGCGAAGTTTTTCTTCTAGTTAATTCCCTTGCACGCTTTGCAGCTTCACGAGCCCTTGCTGCCTCAAGAATTTTTTCGATAATAATTTTTGCTTCTACAGGGTGCTCTTCAAACCATTGAGTCAGTTTGTTGTAAGTAACTTCTTCTGTTATTGTTCGTACTTCGGATGAAACAAGTTTATCTTTAGTTTGCGATGAAAATTTTGGGTCAGGAACTTTGACGGAAACGATTGCGGTCAGTCCTTCGCGTGAATCGTCACCTAAAATTTCGTTTTTAACCTTAAGATTTTGCGAATACTTGCTAATGACACGAGTCAACGCGGATTTAAAACCTGAAAGATGGGTTCCACCATCTTTTTGTTTAATGTTGTTCGTGAAGCATAAAATATTTTCGGAATAACTATCGTTCCATTCAAGGGCGACGTCAACAGTTACGCCATTTGCTTGCCCGTGGACATCAATAACGGGAATTAATGCGGTTTTTGATTTATCCAAATGTTTGACATACGCAACAATTCCGCCATCGTAGTAAAGTTCTTTTTCAATTGGTTCTTCGGGGCGGTTGTCTCGTAAAACAATTCTTACACCTGAATTTAAAAATGCAAGTTCGCGAATTCTGTGTTCAAGAATTGCAAATGAAAATTCTACCATTGCAAATGTTTCTGGAGATGGTAAAAATGTGACTTCTGTGCCTTTTTGCCCGCGTTTTGCGTCTCCAGTGCAAGCAAGTGGAGCGTCGGCAACTCCATGTGTGAAAGACATTTCGTATTGCTTTCCATCTTTCCAAATTTTTAATTTCAACGATGTCGAAAGAGCGTTCACAACTGAAACGCCAACGCCGTGAAGTCCTCCTGAAATTTTATATGAGTTATCGTCAAATTTTCCACCTGCGTGAAGTTGTGTCATAATAACCTCTGCTGCTGAAACGCCTTCTTCGTGCATATCAACTGGAATACCACGACCGTTATCGCGAACAGTAACGGAGCCATCTGAATTGATTGAAATAAAGACTAAATCGCAGTGACCAGCCAACGATTCATCGATTGCGTTATCGACAACTTCGTAGACCATATGGTGAAGACCTGAACCATCGTCGGTGTCTCCAATATACATTCCGGGGCGTTTGCGAACGGCATCAAGCCCTTTTAAAACCTTAATTGAAGACGAATTATATTCATTCATATTAATTTCCGACATCTATCACGAATAATTTTTTTGAGGATAAAATGTAAATGTTTTTTGTCAAGGAAAGAAATTTAAGGAAAATTGTTGTTGCAATACCGTGAAAAATATGGTATACATATAAGTATAACATGGTCTTTTTCAAATGTCAAGCATTAAAGCGTACAATTACCCGTTCACAAGTAATGGTATTATAAACTTTTTGCAATAAAGCCCTTGTTGTTTGTTGCACTACTGCAAAAGTCGTTCCGCAAGCCATAGCGTTAACTGTAGTGTCCGTTATGTTTTGTGGATTATTTTGCATTGGCGAGGTATACATTACAGCAGTCGCAGCTAAAGTACTTGCAATCACATCGATAAAAAAGAAAACGCTGGATTTTTTCACATTTTTGAATTTTAAAAATCCACTTTCTTCTATTTTTTTAATAATCTCACTCTCAGTTATAGCCCTATTGCAATTATTAACAAATAATTTTTCAGCGGCAAACCAAGTTGATACAAGAATAAAATCGGAAACTAGCTTTGCTTGGTTGTCTGTCATTTTATCTTCATAACTTGTTAGATAATTTGCACCACATCGTGCCATATATCCGCATATAGCTCCAAAATTCTCGCAAGCAAAAGACTTAATGTTTGCAGTTATCAAATTATTTGATTCTGCAATTTGTGGTTTAGTAAGAACTTGAAGCGTACCTTTGCCAAGAAAGTGCATAATGCAAGTTCGCAATAAATTCCCTTCAAAAGAATTGTATTTATCACAAACATTCATTGCAAGTGTGTCACCAATAACACGAGTAGTGCCAAAAAGCAACCCAGTTTGAATTGGTGTTAAGTTTCTTTGTTGCACTTCATTTTGTGGCTGGATTCCCTCTATTTCAAGAGCAAATGCTTGTTGTGCGTTAAGATTGCTAATATTTAAAAGATTAGATTGCATAAAGCGTTTTATTAGTTATATATTACTGTAGCACATTTTTGGACGCATTTATACAAATAATTTTTATTTTTATGCATAATTCAAGAGGCAAAAATAAAGAGGAGGAAAAAAACGATGGCGTGATAGGAGTGGAAAAAATACCACCTCCAGGGAGAGTTTATAACCAACGTTGGCGTAATAAGATAAACTACGGTCTACGCATTGGTGACCCTCATGCAATTAAGAGCAGTAATACGTCAAAAGCGAATGCGCAGAAAAGACTTTCTCTAGCGAGTGTAACCAATAGAGTGACCAATAGACTTGCAGAAGAAAATAGATTGACCTATCATGACTATGATTGTCTTATAAAATTGGCAAAAAAAAATGAATTGAATAAACTTGTATCAGACAAACTGCCCGCCTCGGGCTTAATTGAGAAAATTGCCGAAAGAATTAAACCTACAGATGAATGTTTAGTTGGCAAGAATAGTAAAGGTACTATATTATGGTCTGAGCGTACTAGGGAATATGCACGATTTATATTTTGCAAAATACCATCTGATTGCAAAATACCATCTGATTGCAAAATACCATCTGATAATAAAAATCTACTCAAAAAATGCTACCTTAGTGCTCAAAGTAATGTTGCAAAGTTCAAGAAAGATAACCCCGCAGTACCTCATCAAGAAGCAACATCAAACAAACGAGATAAAAAGGCGAAATCTAAGAAAGAAGATGCAGCGGAACATGGCAACGGTGTGGCATTTAAGGAAACAATCGAAGGTAGCCATAAATCTCAACAGATGGCAAGTAGTTTAGATGTAAATAATATAAATAAACCAAATTTTTCTGATGTACCAAATTTTTTTAATCTAGTAAGATTTCTTAATCTAGTAGGAGAACCTTCTAATATCAGTAATGCGGTGCAGAATAATGATAATACTCCCAAAGGAATTAATTGGATTGAAAAAATAGTAAAAAAACAACAAGCAGATAATGGAATATGATATTACAACTTGACAAATCCCACATATCAATCTTCCTTGAATAAATAAGTGATTTTAGTTATGCAATTTAATAAAACTCTTGGAATTTTAGGCTCAGGGCAACTTGCTAAAATGATGTCCACGGCAGCAAGCAAGCTTGGAATTTCAACAATTGTTTATTCAAACGAAGTGGAGCCTTGCTGTGCTGAACATGTGAAGAAAGTAATTGTCGCATCATTTCTGCACGAAGAAAAGCTTGCTCAATTTGCAAATGAGTGCGATTTTATTACAATTGAAACGGAAAATATTCCAGTACAAACTCTTGAATTTCTTGAAAAAAACTTTCCAGAAAAAATAAAAACTTCTTCAAGTTTTGTTGGAATGGCACAAAATCGCTTAAAGGAAAAGCAATTTGCGAAGGAAAACCAAATACCAACTGGTGAAAGTTGGTATGTGAAATCGTGCGAAGAAATTGCGGAAATTTTCAAAAAAAATGGTGATTGTATTCTAAAAACGGCAACAGAAGGTTACGATGGAAAAGGGCAGGCAGTCGTGAAATCACCTGATTTCATTCCAGAACTTAACTCGAGCATTGAGTATATTTTAGAAAAAAAAATAAATTTTGTCTGTGAAATTTCCGTCATAGTGACGAAATCTCAAAGCAAAACGGTTTTTTTCCCAATTCCGCAAAATATTCATCAATCTGGAATTCTTCACCAGTCAATCGTGCCATTTGCATTTGAAATTTTTGATAGAAAACGCTGCAAAAAAATTCAAGAATCTGCTATAAAATATACTAAAAACATTGTAGAAAAAATTAATCATAGTGGCACTTTTGCCGTTGAATATTTTATTCTTGAGGATGGAAGCATTCTATTCAACGAAATAGCACCGCGTCCACACAATTCCGGACATTTTACCAATGATTTATGCAATGTTTCGCAATTTGAAAATCATATTCGAGCAACCTGCAATATGCCATTAATTGAACCAAAACTGCTATATAATGGCAAAATGGTGAACATTATCGGGCACGATATTTACAACATTGAAAAAATTCTTGACAAACCAAATCACAAAATCCATTTATACAATAAAACTGGAATCGCTGAAGGGCGAAAACTCGGTCATTATAATATAATTGAAGAATAAAATGTTGAAACTTTTACAGCTTTTGACTCGCATAAAGTTGCTCATAGATGGAAGTAAGTTAATCGGAACTGATGAATATCAAAACAAGTATTATGAAATGAAACAAGCGGATTACTTGGGTCGTAAAAAACGAATTTGCATTTACTCCGGCATCGTTGAAGGTTCAAAAATTCCTTCCAACTGGCACAATTGGATGCATCACTCATCTTTGGAGGAAATTAAATATAAACGCCAATTCTGGATGAAATCTCATACGCCAGATGTTACGGGCACAGATTTTGCCTTCCAACCAAATCGCCACACTCAAGCCAATGTTCACGGAAAATCTTTTGTTACAAACAATCAAAGATATCAAGCTTGGGATGGAACAATTTCTGAGGAATAAATATGAAAAAAGTTACCGCATTGCTACTTCTAACACTATCAACGCCACTTATATCCTATACAGCAATTGCAAAGGAACTTAAAAAGCCTTCCGCAATTGACAAAAACTACATTGATTTTCAAATTTATGGAATGACAATCGCCGAAGGTGACAGCCTCGATCAATCATCGAGTACAAGTAAGTATAAAAACATTGCATACACATTTACAAATGTCGACCTTGACTTCAATTTCAACAAAAATATTTCATTGATTACACAAACAAGCGTTCAAAACAGAAAAAATGGTTTTGCACGACCATACGCCCTCATTGATTACACAAATGGCAACAATGATATTGGTTTATTATTCGATAACACTGGAGTGACATCACGCGTTCTTGCTCTAAACTTACACAACAAAAATACATCACTTATAATAGGTAAAATTCGTCCACGAGCTGGCGTCGCAAATGGTACGAATTCGGAAATAATAAAGGAAGATTGGTATGGAGTTTATGGTGCAATGCTAAATGGTGGTTATGCAAATACGAATAAAATCGGTATGCAATTCAACACATCGTTTGCTATTGTTCCATATTCAAGGCAACATCTTGAAATCGCTGCGTTCAAAAACGACACAACCGCCTTAAACGACCCAGCACTATCAAGTATCGGAACATTTGGATACTCGATGCCAAGATCCGTTCAAGGGATAATTTCAACAAGAGAGGCTGGCAACACATTTGCCCCGTCATCGTTTTCAATCCTTGCGATTAACGAATCGGAACTCATTGACAAACAAAATATTTCTTACAGCATTTACTACCGCAAGCAGGATATCAACAAGCAAAATGGATCATTTCTTGCACCCGAAAACACCATTGCGGCTTCTGCTCAGTATGAAAAATCATACGAAGATGCAAAACTTGGAGCATTTGGAAATGTCGCAGTCGTAAGTAATGCCTTTGGAATTAGTGATTTAGAGGAAAAATATTACACAGCGGCAGCTTATGTTGACATCGATAACTTTACGATAGCATTTGTGTATAACCTTTACACGATGAACGGTCTTTCAAATGTTGGTGGCAATGGAAAAAATATTCAAGCTGAACAACTTTCGCAAACACAAATATCATTTGGATACAGACTAAGTAAGGCACTAAAAGTAGATGTAGCTTACAGACAACTTACAGATGGTAAAACGGATAAGGCAACTCAAGGAGTTGGCTTGGGCTTAAAGTATAATATTGGAACGAAGGATGTTTAATAAAAATATCCATTAAACGCCTAACCAATAAGAAATTTTTGAATGGCAAAGTTTAGCGAGATATCAAGTACGGAAAAACCAATTGAGGAAATAATTCCAATAACTATCACAACGATGGTGATTTGTTGAAGTTCCCTTTTTTGAAGAAATTTAATGGATTTAAACTCATTTTTCAGAATTTCAATGTGTTTTGTAAGCATTTGTTGCTAAAAATAGTTTTTTACTATGGAGGTATTTTTTAAGAAATCAAGAAAAAAGATAAAAAATTTACTTGATTTTTTTAAATATCACACAAAAGTAGTGTGTAATTATTTTTCAATCAGTGGAAAAAACAAACTTACTTTCAAAAGAAGTTCAGCATATTGACATCAAATCCTTTGATGCACGCCCAATAATTGACAGCATGTCTCATATGTCATTTTCATCGCGAGACACCGCCAAGGCAGCAGAAATTCTGAATTTAATGCTTAAAGATGAAAAATGTTCCGTAATTTTAACACTCGCAGGCTCAACTTCGGCGGCGGGTTGTATGCAAGTTTATTACGAAATGGTTAAAAATAATATGGTCGATGCAATTGTTGCAACAGGTGCCAGCATCGTTGATATGGATTTTTTTGAAGCACTTGGTTTTAAACACTATCACGGATCACAATTTGAAGATGATTCCAAACTCCGCAATCTTTATATTGACAGAATTTACGATACATATATTGACGAAGAATCCCTTCAAAAGTGCGATGCTACAATTTATGAAATCACAAATTCATTAGAACATCGCCCGTATTCTTCGCGTGAATTCATTTATGAAATGGGTAAGTGGCTTGCAAATGGTAATGCTAAAAAGAGTAACTCCCTTGTGCAGCTTTGTTATGAAAAAAATGTGCCGATTTTCTGCCCAGCATTTACCGATTCCTCCGCTGGTTTTGGACTTGTGAAGCATCAAGTTGAAAACCCAAAGTCCCATATGAGTATTGATTCCGTTGCAGATTTTCGCGAACTTACTGATGTGAAAATCAAAGCTGGAACTACTGGATTATTTATGATTGGTGGCGGTGTTCCGAAAAATTTTGTTCAAGATACCGTAGTTTGTGCCGAAGTTCTTGGAATTGACTGCGAAATGCATAAATATGCCGTACAGATTACCGTTGCAGATGTTCGTGACGGTGCATGTTCAAGTTCTACTTTAAAAGAAGCTTCTTCGTGGGGAAAGGTGCAGACTGTTTATGAACAGATGGTTTTTGCTGAAGCTACGACCGTTGTTCCACTAATAGTAAGTGACGCTTATCACCGTGGATACTGGAAAAACAGAAAGGCTAAAGAGTTTTCAAAGCTCTTCTTTTAAAGTTTAATTCTTAAAGTAAAACTTTTAAAGTAATATGGCTTCAAATTATTTTGGCAAATCATTCAGATTTACGACTTGGGGTGAAAGCCATAGTTCTGCAATTGGCTGTGTAATAGACGGTTGTCCATCGATGTTAGAACTTTCCGAAGACGATTTTAAATGTGAAATGTCTCGTCGAAAACCTGGTCAAAGCAAGTTCACAACTCAGCGAAATGAGGACGATGATGTCAAAATTCTTTCTGGCGTTTTCGAAGGTAAAACAACGGGAACACCAATTAGTTTGATTGTATATAATCAAGACCACCGTTCACAAGATTACTCCGAAATTGCTGAAAAATTTCGCCCAAATCACGCTGATTTTACATACTTTCAAAAGTATGGAATTCGTGACTATCGAGGTGGCGGAAGGTCATCTGCTCGCGAAACTGCGATGAGAGTTGCCGCTGGCGTTGTTGCACGAAAGCTAATTCCACAACTTGAAATATATGCATATATAACACAAATTGGTAAAATTACAATTCCAACGCACGATTTTTCCAAAGAGTTTATTAACGAAAATCCGTTTTTTATTGGGTCAAAATCTGGTGTAAATCTTTGTGAGGATTACCTTCTAGACATTCGCAAGCGTGGCTCTTCTGTTGGTGCAATTATTGAAGTTGTTGTCAAAAATGTTCCAGTTGGATTTGGTGAGCCGATATACTACAAACTTGATTCCCAAATAGCACAGGCAATGATGTCCATAAACGCCGTAAAGGGTGTTGAAATTGGTCAGGGATTCGCGTGTGCAATGGAGGAGGGCGTTGACGCTTCAGACGAAATGTTTTACGAAAATAGCAAATTGGAGTTTTCAAATAATAACTCCGGCGGGATGTTAGGCGGAATTTCTTCCTCACAAAGTATCATCGCACGCGTTGCAATTAAGCCCACAAGTTCAATATTACAGGAAAAACGAACGGTTGATATTCACGGAAGTAATACAACAATTTTCACAAAAGGAAGACACGATCCTTGCGTTGGAATTCGTGCCGTTCCCGTTGTGGAATCAATGATGGCCTGCATTTTGGGTGATATGTTCCTTTTAAATCGCAATTCAAATACGAATAGTTTCAAATAATCTCATCTTTATTATATAATGATAAATTTTTTATAAATGCTGCGATAAAAAAATTTTAACAAAAACACTTGACATTTAACTTTTCCACTTATTGTCACCAGTGGTCGCTTTAATGGCCCCTTCATCTAGCGGTTAGGATGCCACCCTTTCACGGTGGAAACACGGGTTCGATTCCCGTAGGGGTCACCATTTTTGTCTTAAAAAAAATATTGCATTATTGCGTATTTTTCCTTGACTTTCAATTTTTATCAAATTAGCGGATTTTATCCTTGAATAAATTTTAACAAAAAAAATGGAGTTTTCTACTTCAACAGCCTTGGTTTCAAAGGCTCTTTCGCGAGTTATCGGCGTTATCAATAAAACTGCAATATCTGAATATCTTTCGTGTATAAAACTTTCAATCACAGATCAATTCATGGTTGAAGCGACAAATATGGATGTTGTAATTTCTTCTTGGTTTAATTTAGATGACGTTAAACAGAAGGGTTCGATATGCGTTGACGCCTATTCTCTTTTTGAAATCGTAAAAAAACTTCCAAAGGATTCAAGTATTAATTTTTCGCTTCAAATAAACGGCGACTCTTTGCAGTATCTGATAATTCAAAGTGGAAAATCAAAGTTCGATCTTGCAACACTTAGCCCAGAAAGTTACCCAGAAACCCTTGTCACGATTAAAGAGCAAACGGTAAACATTACGCATCAAGAATTATCATTTTTGATAGATAAAACAAAATCTTGTATATATTCCAACGAAACGAGATATAACATAAATGGAATGTTACTAAATTTTAGCAAGGAGTCTTCAAAAATTTTTGGTGTGGCGACCGACGGTCACCGTCTTGCCTATTCATTATGCGAAAATTCTTCAATTACACAGTCGCAAAAGGTTACCATACCAAGGAAAATCGTTCTTGAGATTAAAAAAGTTTTAGATTCAGAAGAGGGCGATATTACAATTGATATTTCACCTTCAAAATTGACATTTAATTTTACGCAATCAAGGCTTACAACAAAGCTCATCGACGCAGAATTTCCTGATTACGACAGGGTTATTCCAAAGGACTACTCTGATTATTTCACAGTTAATACAAAAAACTTCCTTAACGCCGTTGACAGAGTTTCATCAATTTATTCAACTGGAGCAACTGAAATTGGAGTGCGTTTAAACGTTTCTTCGAGTGCACTTAAAATTACCTCAATTAAGGATATAAACCGCAGCTTTGACGAACTTCCTTCAACATTCACAAAAGAAGGCGAAATGCAGATTATGTGTAATTTTATATACATTAAGGAAGTTCTCTCTCTGATCGACTCCCAAGATGTTCAGGTTTTCGTTAAGGATTCAAATTTCCCAATCATGGTAAGGGATTCGGTTAATCAAAATTATTTCTATGTCATTATGCCTATGAAAATATGAGGCAAATTTTTATAGCATCTGACCACGCAGGTTTTGATGTAAAATCCATCGTGTGTCAATTCTTAACGGATAATTTAAAAGAAACGGTTGGAAGTGGTTTTGAAATTATCGACCTTGGAACTAATAATTCTGATAGAACGGATTACACGATTTATGCCCACAATCTTGCAAAATTAGTTCAAAACAACCACAGTTCATTTGGAATTTTGATATGTGGATCTGGAATTGGTGTTTCGATGGTTGCAAATCGTTATAAAAATGTTCGTGCAGCATTGATTTATAATGAAAAAATTGCAGAACTTTCAAGGCAGCACAATAATGCAAATGTCGCATGCTTTGGTGCAAGATTTTTTTCCGCAAATGAAATTAACAATATGGTGAAAATCTTCCTAACGACGCAATTTCTCGATGGCATTCACTCATCAAGAGTTGATAACATTGATGACAAAATTGATTGTTGAGCCGACAACCTTAAACTTTATCGTAAAAATTACATGATGCAAATGTGATGTCGTATCGTTTATCGACGACTGGGTATATTGCATTTTCTTGAACTGGAATCCATTTTGTAAAGAATTCATTACCGTCACGCATAATTTTTACAAAAACGAACTCCTGTTTTTCTTGATTTCTAATGCACATAGTAACAATTGCCGACAAGTTGTCCGATATCACAAAGGTTTCATTGACATTGACTTCATAAGTTTCTTTTTTCGAGTAAAGTTTGTCGGTTATTGTAATGGCGGATTTAATTTCAAGTGGTCTTTCAATGATTTTTTGCGATTGGGCGACTTTTTTGGACTTAGCATTAGCGAGTCTTAAACCGCAATTTGCCATCACGATATATAAAATGCAGGAAAATAAAAAAAAATTACGCATTTTGCTTGAAATAAATTTTTCATAAAATATGGTAGATAAAGTAAAAGTCAACTAAAAGTAAAAATGTCTGTTTTTTTTATAGCATCGCGGTATTTATTTTCGAAGAAATACAAAAAAATACCGTCTTTTTCTGTGTTTTTGGCATTTTTTGGAACATTTTTAAGCGTTTCAGTGCTAATTCTAGTACTATCCGTGATGAATGGATTTAAGGAGGATTTTGAAAAACTAGTAATAGGAACGCGTGCACATATTACGATTTATCCCAGCGGAAAGTCTTTTGAGAATCTAGAAAAGAAAATTCAGGATGTAAATTTCATTAAAAATAAGTTTCAAACTCCGTTAAATATTGAACCTGTAATTAATGGGCAGGGCGTTTTGGTGTTCAATGAGAAAACTTCTGGAGTGATAATTAAGGGAGTAAATGAGTCGTACTTTTCTCGAAATTTGCTCAAAAATACAATAATTTCTGGGACTTTTAAACAAGGGGAGGTAATTATTGGGATTGAGATCGCCAAAACTTTAGGAATAAAAATCGGCGATAATATTACAGTTTTGTCTTCCAAAATGAGGAAAACTCTTTTTGGTGAAATGCCAATTCACAAGTTGTACAAAGTTTCCGGATTTTTCAAAGTGAATATGTATGTCTACGATTCCAGTATGGTTTATATGGATATTTCGAGTGCAAATGGTTTAATTTTAGATGGTACAGATACTTTAGCCGCCAATGCAATTGAAGTTGTACTTCAAAAGTCCAACTTTATGGAGGAGATTTATTCTGGAATGTTACAAAGTCCCTTGTTTACAAGTGAATATATAACCAATTGGAAGAACGATAATCAATCTTTTATTGATGCAATTGCAACACAAACTGCTGTTATGTTTCTTATTTTGAGCTTATTTTTGATTATATCAAGTTTTATAACATTTTCAACACTCTCGGCTGTAGTTAATGAAAAACGGCGATCAATAGCGATTTTACAATCATTTGGATACTCTTCACGTGATGTTATTAAAATATTTATCACATTTGGTGGAATAATCGTTGTTCCGGCAGTGATTCTTGGTGCAATTTTTGGGATATTAATTGCATTGAATATTGAAAATATTAAGAATTTTCTTGAAATGGTGACTGGTCAAACAATTTTTGATGGAGCTTATTACTTTCTATCGTATATTCCATCAAAAGTTCACTGGATGAGTGTTGTTCGCGTTTGCATTTTCTCGCTTATTCTTGCTTTGCTTTCGGTGGGAATTCCTGCGATACGCTCTGGAAGGGTGTTGCCTCACGAAGCTTTGCGTTTTGAATAGGCGAGGCTTTTAATTGAATTGCGTGCCCTTGCCAATATCGCACTTTCTACGCCACTTTCCTTGGTTAATAATAGCATCTTCCGCTTTGCGAATGACAAAATCCGCTTCTAATTGAGCAAAACCACAAACCGCTAGAAAATCTTTATTTTGAAGATTCATCCAGTTTTTCGCTTGTTTTCTTGCCATAATGTCCTCGCCTCGTTTTGATTGAGTAAGTCTGTCAAGAATTGATTGAAGAATGACGGCTCTCCATAGCGAAACTTCGTGTATAAGTTTTTGCATGTTTGCATTTTAGTTAGTTACGCAGGATTTGTAATGCGGTAATTTTAATAAGGAAGCGTGCTTTTGTCACATATTCTAGTGACACTATAATTAGTGACAATATTTCCTGCGTCATTGTTGATGTTTTTTGTTAAAATCCAAACTTGTCACTATTTTATGTGACAAACTCAAAAAAAGCTTACATTAGAGCAAAAAATGTGGTATTGTTATATAACAAAATAATTAATTTATAAGAAACAAATGACAGAAGAAGAACTGGTGACATTAGAATGGATGACGGTAGAACTGTATGGTAGCCGCGGTGATGTAAAGCAAAAAGCGAAAAAATAAGAAGCGGCGTTCTTAAAGTGCTTACGGCTTCAAATCTTGGAGCATTGGGTGATAGACAATTGAGCTATTACTCCCGTTTATAAGGCTTTGGAAGCTACGAATGCCATGCTAAATCCGAGCCAAATTGGTTTAGAGTTTGCTTCACAGCCTGCCATCGCTCAGATTAATGATAATCGTACGATTAGTAACGCTACGAACAGCGGCAACATTAATATTAATAGAAATGCCAATTGTAACTGCTTAATATTCTAATTGACATTACCGGAATTTACATTTAAGAATGTGAAACTTTCATTACGAAAAATGAACGATAAACTTATTCTTAGGTGTAAATCTGGTGTGATGGAATTTTCCTCGCGTCTTTTAATTGGTACGGGGAAATATACTTCGTTTGAAGAAAACCACGCGGCATTAGTCGCTTCTGGTGCAGAAATAATTACAGTTGCGGTGCGTCGTGTTAATATCGAGCTAAAAAATCAGCCGTTATTACAGGATTTCATCGACCCAAAAAAGTACACATATCTTCCAAATACAGCAGGTTGCTTTACGGCAGAAGACGCAATTCGCACGCTGCGTTTAGCTCGCGAACTTGGTGGCTGGAACTTGGTGAAGTTAGAAGTTCTTTCCGATCCAAAAACCCTTTATCCAAACATGATTGAAACAATTCGTGCGACAAAAGTGCTGATAGAAGACGGCTTTGATGTTATGGTTTATTGTACTGATGACCCGATTTTAGCTCGTGAATTAGAAAACATTGGCGTTGTTGCGATTATGCCACTTGGTGCGCCGATTGGTTCTGGTCTTGGAATTCAAAACAAGTTGAATATTAAATTTATTGTGGAGCAGTCTCGCGTGCCAGTTTTGGTTGATGCTGGCGTTGGAACGCCATCTGATGCTACAATCGCTATGGAGCTTGGTTGTGATGGTGTTTTAATGAACACCGCGATTGCAATGGCGAAGAACCCAATTCAAATGGCTGAAGCAATGAAATACGCTGTTATCGCCGGAAGAATAGGGCATTTAGCTGGAAGAATGCAAGCAAAGCAATTCGCAGAAATGTCATCACCACTTGAAGGCATTATAACAAGATGAATTGGCGTTTTATTGTACTTTAATGAATGCAGGTGTAAATGGCGTTTGAGTTACAGGCAAACGCGAAATTGACTTGAACAAAGTTGAACAATCGATGGAATTTAAGCAATTATTAATCACGAAAAACTCCTTTAAAGTGTAATCCCTAAAATTTAACACTTCATAATCAACCGTGGGAAGCCCACAGTGGAAAAAAATAAAAAACAGCTTGCGTGCATTCGGCACACTATGGGTTTTTGCCCATTCCTTCTTCAAAAATCAAAAACAGCTTTGCATAAAATGCATTCTAAAACCTCCTTTTGCTTTGAAAAAGTCCCTTTATAACTTATAAAGTTGAATGAATATAAAATATAGATTTTGGAGAAGTCAAGTTTTTTGCTTTCAAAGTTTTTTTATAAAAAATACTCTATTTAGTTATTTTATAAAATATAATTTAACATAATATACATTATGCGTATTTATTATTTTGCTAATTATTTGTAAAATGCGTAACATTATCACTCCGCTAGTGATTCGAAGTTTGTATTGTGATGCGTGCATTTTATAACGACTTTATTTGTCAGCCTGGATGGGTAGCCCTACGGTCTTCCTATTGTGAATGCGATGCAAATCGCGATTTAGTGTATGTAAGAGTAGCTTGTTACAAAAAATTTGATATTATTATAACGATCACCTTTTCCTTTTTGGATTTTTTCGAAATAAAACTCCATTTGAATAGTTACTGGCTTTTTTTGGAGTTTTTTGCCATCGAAAATGTATATTACAGCTTCAATGGTTGCTTGGTCTGGAATACCTTGTGCTATAAGAAGATTACGCAATTTTTGTACGAGAGATTCCTCCGCAATATTAAGTTTAATGCTTTTAATTTGCATTTTGACAAATGCATTATTTTTGAGTTTCGTCGAATATTCGTTGGTGAAGTTGTCTTGGAAGGTTTTTACAACGTCGCGAGAAGAAAACTTTTGCATATGTTTCATTTTTTCGATGAATGATACATAATAATTATCCGCTTTTTCATAGACTTCAAAATTATTTAAGTACGATTCGATTGAGTATCGAAGAATGTTGATATCATTGCTATGGTAATGTTTTTCAATTTTTTGGATTGACGGATGGAGTTCGAGATTATAGTCGATTTTGATTACCTTTACGACTCTTTCTTGACCGTTTATCTCCTGTTGTACAATGTGAAAAACAAAAGTCATCAGCGAAACCATTAAAACGGTGATTAAGGCGATTAATATCAAAAACCTAATGTGTGATACATATTTAAAATAGTACCAGCTTTTTGAGTTTTTGAAATATTGGTTCATTTTTGAAGAACTTTTTTCAAATACTTTCCCGTAATACTCTCTTCTATTGAGGCAACATGTTCAGGAGTTCCAAACGCGACCAATTGTCCACCATTAACACCACCTTTGGGACCAATATCAATAATATAATCAGCAGTTTTAATAACGTCCATATTGTGTTCGATTACAACCATTGAGTTCCCATTGTCGATAAGCTGCTGAATGACTTCTAGAAGTTTTTTGATATCGCTTGAATGCAATCCCGTTGTTGGTTCATCAAGAATATAAAGAGTGTTTCCTGTATCCTTTTTAGAAAGTTCACGAGCGAGTTTGATTCTTTGGCTTTCACCACCTGAAAGAGTTGTTGCAGGTTGACCAAGTTTCATATAATCAAGTCCCACCATCATCAGGTATTTTAACTTGTTGGCGATTAAATCAATTGGTTTAAAAAATTCGTATGCTTCGCCAATGGACATTTCGAGAACATCGCAAATTGACTTATTTTTATACTTAACTTCGAGTGTTTCTTTGTTGTATCTCTTACCTTTGCAGACTTCACATTCGACATAAACATCTGGCAGAAAGTGCATTTCAACTTTGATAATTCCATCTCCTTGGCAGGCTTCACATCTTCCACCTTTTACATTAAATGAAAACCGCGATGATTTGTACCCTTTGCGTTTTGCTTCGGGAAGATTTGCGAACCAATCACGAATGTGTGTGAAACAGGCGGTGTAAGTTGCTGGGTTTGAGCGAGGTGTTCTTCCAATTGGAGATTGATCAATCTCGATGATTTTATCGATATGTTCAAGACCAGTCATTTCCGTATGCAATCCGGGTTTCACGGCGGTTGAATGTAGGCGTTTTGCGACGGCACGGTAAAGAGTTTCCATTACAAGTGAAGATTTTCCGCAACCAGAAACACCAGTAACGCAGACCATCATTCCAAGAGGAAAGTCAACATCAATATTTTTTAGGTTGTTTGCTCTTGCACCTTTAATTTTAATCACCATATCTTGCTTAACCCTTCTGCGGGCGTGGAGTCCTTCAATTTTAAGTTTGCCAGAAAGATATTGACCTGTGATACTATTTGGGTTGTCCATAACTTCTTGTGGAGTTCCAGAGGCAACAATATAACCGCCCTTTTCTCCCGCTACTGGACCAATATCAATAAGCATATCAGCTTCAAGCATCGTTTCTTCATCGTGTTCAACAACAATTACCGTGTTGCCGATGTCGCGTAAGTGTTTGAGCGTTTGAATTAATTTTGCGTTGTCTGATTGATGAAGTCCGATTGATGGTTCATCAAGAACGTACATAATTCCTGTGAGTTCTGAACCAATTTGACTTGCAAGCCTAATTCTTTGGCTTTCACCACCTGAAAGAGTTTTGGCCTCACGAGCAAGAGTTAGGTAATCAAGTCCGACATTTTCTAAAAAATAAAGACGCTTGATAATTTCTTTAACTGAGCGTTCTGCGATTTCGCGGTGTTGTTCTGAAAGTTGTGGAACGAGGTTTTCAAACCAAGAAATGGAGTCTGTAATTGTGAGTGAGCAGACTTCTCCAATGTGCTTTCCTACAATTTTTACTGCGAGAGATTGCTCCTTAAGGCGATAACCAAAGCAAGCGTGACAATGTGTTTCATCTTGAAATTTGGCGATTTCTTCGCGAATTCCTTCGCTTTCAGTTTCACGAAGGCGTGCTTCTAAAATATTAATCACCCCTTCAAATGCACGTTTGATTTTGGATTTGCGTAGTCCGTCCGTGTATTCAATATCAATTTCAACGCCATCATTGCCGTGGAAAATAATATTTTTGATATCATTTGAAAGTTTTTTAAATGGTTCGTTCATTGAAAAGCCATAATGCTTTGCAAAGCCAGCAAGTATTTGGTAGTAAAGTTTATTGCTTGTGACGTTCTCCCAAGGGGCGATAGCTCCATCATTAATTGATTTATCATCGTCTGGAATAATCAGTTCCTTCACGAAATAATGTTCTTTTCCAAGACCATTACACGCAGGGCAAGCACCATAAGGACTGTTAAAGGAAAAAATTCGAGGCTCTAAGTCTTCGATCACAAAGCCGGAAATTGGGCATGAAAATTTTTCGGAATAGACCAAATGATTTTCAAGGTCGACAGCTTTTCCATTTTTAAATTGGAATGAAGTTGTTTCGCGTGGAAATGATTGAATATCAGCATAAACTAATCCACCTGAAAGTGTAAGTGCATTTTCGACAGAAGAAGCAAGTCGTTCTTTGATGTCAGCATCGATTTCAAGGCGATCGATTACAATTTCAACATTGTTTTTGCGGTTTTTGTCTTCAATTTCAGCATCATCGATATTCATATAATCACCATTGAGGCGAACCCTTTGGTAGCCTTGTTTTCGAAGGGAAATTAGGAGTTTTTTATGTTCGCCTTTTTGTCCTCGGATTATTGGTGAAAGAATGTTTAATTTGGTTCCAATTGGAAGCTCCATGATTTCGGCGATCATTTGCGATGATGTCTGGCTAACAATTGGCTTGCCAGTTGCTGGTGAATATGGTATTCCAATTCGGGCAAAAAGTACACGAAGATAATCGTAGATTTCTGTAACAGTTGCAACGGTTGAGCGAGGGTTTTTTGATGAGGTTTTTTGGTCAATAGCAATTGCTGGTGAAAGATTCCCAATGTAATCAACGTCTGGCTTGTTTTGAATGTTCAAAAATTGACGAGCATACGCCGATAGACTTTCGACATAACGCCTCTGCCCTTCTGTGTAGAGTGTGTCAAATGCTAGCGAGGATTTACCGCTTCCACTAGGTCCCGTTATTACAATCAACTTATTTTTTGGGATGTCAATGCTAATGTTTTTAAGGTTATTTTGCCTTGCTCCGTGGATTATAATCATTTCTTCCGTGCTCATTTTGAAAACCTAATTGGTTGATTGAGCACGGATATAAACGATATAAATTATAAAGTCAAATAGTTTGTTTATATTGAGATGTTGCCTTTACTGATGATGCTTTTTTGAGTTGCTTGATTGTCGCAATTTTCAACTTGAAATTGTACACCAAGTGAGTGATTGTCTTTATTGTAGCAGTTAATTTTATGATTAAAGTTTCCTTGAATAGGATCGCCTGCACAGACTTGATAATCAAAACGACTTTTGTCAAAAGTGTTGCAATGTACTACAGCGTTCAGATCATCACATATACCATTATTATCTTTATCGCCAAAACAAAATTGATAATTACCTTTTAAACCTACGAAATAATGTTCGTAGAAGTCTATTTCGCCATTTTCGTCGCAATCGTATTTTATAGTAAGCACTTTATTATCGCTAACTTCATTATACCCTTCAGGGCAGAGACCATTTTCTTGTGCACCACCATCTTTACGGGTCGAAAAAAATGCATATCCTGTGGCAGCGACGCTAACGCCAACAGCAAGCCCTACTACTCCTTTTATCATCCTTCCAACGCTTGGAACAGATAATCTAGGCAAAGATGATTTTGTAATCACTTGGTGTTGAACATTTTCTATTTCGGCATTGTTTAGTAGTGTTCGTGTGGGAAATGGAGTCATTTCAATATCGTTAGCTATTTGCATAAAAAGTAAAAAAGTTAGTTTGTTATACAACGATACCACATTTTCCATCGCATTACAAGGAAAATGTACTTGCAATGTAAAAAAGTGTAAAACAAGTTTGGTTTGCAAAAATTTATGTATTATAAATTGCAATATCCAAAAATCTATTTCCTTGATACCGCCGTCCATAGTGTTACACAAATGCTTGAAAACATTACTACGCTTGATAAAAATCGAGACTTCCTTATGATTCGTAAAGTTCCAAAGGAACACATTGCGGATATTTTCAATATTTTAAAATATAATAAGCGAATAAAAATAATTTCCCACTTTGAAAATAATTTCCGCAAAAATATTCTCCACCTCGCTTCTTTTAAGGGGAATTGTAATTTTTCTCAAAAATCGATTTCGTTTCATAAAATGAGTGATCTTCAAATACTGAGAAGAATTTGCCCGCAAATTATTTTCCTTTCGCCGATTTTTCCAACGAAAAGCCATCCTGATATAAAACATTTGGGGAAAATTCGTGCATTTAAAATGGCGAAGGAAATTAAAAGACAGGCACCTAAATCTCAGATTTTTCTTTTAGGGGGAATGAATGAGGTTAGGTTTATAAAAATTAAAGCAATGGATTTTGACAATTTATTTGCTGGGTTTGCTTTCATTAGAGGTTCTTAGTCGGCCAACATTTGGTATAATTATTATGACTTTTTCGTCAGTTTTAATTGTACTATATTGAATGCGTAAAAGCTCGTCAAGGTAACGCAAGTCAACGATGTCAGAGTTCATGAGCCCAACTTTAATGGTATTAACTCGATTTGTTTCGAGCATTTCTTCATATTTTGCACCATTAACTTTTATAGCCTTTCTTTCTTGAAAAATATCAACAATTCCATGTTGACCAAAAATTATTACTAGGAGTAAATAAAAATTTACAACATAAGCAATAATGACGCCATTTTTTAGATACATAATTCCGGATTGTGTGGTGTTTTGACTTTTCTAATGCTAAAGTAAATTGAAGGAGCTGTTGCATCGCCACTTTCACCTGTTTTGCCGATTTCTTCACCTTTAGAAACTTTATCGCCAGTTTTTTTGGAAAATGATTTCATATAGCCGTAGATTGTCATCCAATTGCCTTTGTGCTTGATTATCATTAGATTTCCGTATTCTGGGATGTCGTCTCCAGCGTAGACAATTTCGCCTGCGTGTGATGCAATTATAGATTTCCCAAGTTCGCTTGCAAGAATTATTCCATCGTTTTTTGTGCCGCTTTTGAGGATCTCTCCGTATTTTTTGATAATTTTTGTTGAAGCAATTGGCCATGTGAATTCCAGTTCGCACTCTTTTGTGTTGGCTTTGTTGATTAATGGTGATATTAGTGGTGCTTTTTCAATAACGCTTGCCCTCCTCTCTTCTTTTTTATTAGGTTTTTCCAATGGTTGGATTTGGTTTTGAACTTCGTTTCTTTTTGGAATTTTGAGCTTTTCGCCGATTTTAATAATATGGCTTAGTTCAAATTCGTTTTCTGTTGCAAAATCAATTGGACTTATGCCGTAAGACCTTGCTATACCAAATATTGTTTCACCATAATTAACAATATGTGTGTTATTGTATGGAATTTCTTTGATTGGAGGTTGTGGTTGAATTTGTTTTTTCTGATCATTCTTTGCAAGATTTTGCACGCTTACAGTTCCAATCGCGTTTTCTGGGATTTTGATTTTCTGACCAATGCGAATTGATCCGTCTGGGTTTAATGTGTTGTTTTCAGCGATACTTGCGTAGCTTATGCCGTAAGACCTTGCTATGCCAAAAAGTGTTTCGCCGTCCTGCACTATATGTACGCCGTTTGATGGAATGATCGCCCTTTCAATATTTGAAACTTGGTACGAGCCCTGTTGTTGTGGGGTTTTTACAGTTACACTTGCGGCGTGAGATGACGATAAAAACGCAGAACATGAAACAATTGTAACGCCAAAGATAGCTGGTAACATTCCTTTAATAAAACTATTGAGTTAGTCTAAAGTGATAAATTTTATTTTTCAATAAAAATATAATGATAGAAAAAGAAAAAATAGTTTGTTATATCGTGATAGAACGCGATAATCAAAATATTTCCCTTACAGTTAATACGAAGAAGGTTTTAGAATGGCGTAAATACATTGTCACAATGGGGGTTTAGACTCTTGGAATGGTTACTCCTGTTTGGTTTTGATATTTCCCGTTGCGGTCTTTGTATGAAGTTGCACAAATTTCGTTTGCTTTGAAAAATAAAAACTGACAAGCACCTTCGTTGGCATAAATTTTGGCTGGAAGTGGAGTTGTATTTGAAAATTCAAGTGTCACATGACCTTCCCATTCTGGTTCAAGTGGGGTAACATTTACAATAATTCCACAGCGTGCGTAAGTTGATTTTCCAACACAAACGACAAGGATGTCCTTTGGAATTTTAAAATACTCAACTGTTCTTGCCAAAGCAAAGGAATTTGGTGGAATGATGCAGACATCGGTTGTGAGATCGACAAAACTTTGTGTTGAAAAGGCTTTTGGATCGATAATCGAGGAGTTAATATTCGTGAAAATCTTGAATTCATTGGCGACCATAGCATCGTATCCATACGATGAAACGCCGTATGAGATGATTTTTTGCCCATTAATTTCGCGAACTTGTTCTGTGGAAAATGGTGAAATCATCTGCTGATTTTTACAACGATTGATTATTTCTAAATCACTTAAAATTGACATAAAACAAAATTTTTCACATATTTTATATTGATATATGGGTGAAAATAAAAGTCAAGCACCTCTAAAAAACTTTTACTTGACAAATTTACAAGGTTATATTATATCAAATTAACTATTGCATTTATATATGGCATACACATCGGGTGTTGTTGAAAGATTCAAAGCTTCAACAGAATTAACAAATAAAGATGTCGGCTCCCTTAATAAAACCGATCCCAATGTTGGTACGGGTATTGTTGGTGCTCCATCATGCGGTGATGTTATGAAATTTCAAATTAGAGTATCCTCCGACGGGAAAATTGAAGAAGCAAAATTTAAAACATTTGGTTGTGGATCAGCGATAGCCTCTTCCGCACTTGCTGTTGAATGGGTAAAAGGTAAGACTTTAGAAGAAGCACTTCAAATAAAAAATGTTGACATTGTTGAACATCTCTCACTTCCACCTGTGAAAATTCACTGCTCAGTGCTTGCAGAAGGTGCAATTAAGGCCGCAATTGCCGACTATAAAAACAAGCAGAGCGGTCGTCCATATAATGAAAAATATGGTGAAAATATCGATTCTCACGCAACGCAATCTTATAAAGAGCAAAAAGCATCAGATAACTTAGAATCAATCAGGGAGGGCGATTAAGAAGGTCGATTTCATGCAATTTCTTGTTGAAAAACTTGAAAAAGTTAAAGAAAATGGACTTTTTCGCAAAGCAAAACTTCAGTCGAATCGTCGATTACTCAACAATGATTATTCATCAAGCGACTACCTTTCGCTTGGAAACTCAATTCGTGTAAGACTTTGGCTTATTTATTCTATTGTTTTTTATGGAAAATCTTTATGTGCGTCAAAATATCTTGGAGGATATTCAAAAGTTCATAAAAAGCTCGAAGATGCGGTTGCATTCCATTGTGGATGCGAACAATCCCTGATTTTTGGGTCAGGATATCTGGCATCGATTGGTATTTTACAGGGAATTTGCGACTATAGAACGATTATTGTTGCAGATAAACATATTCACGCCTCTTGGATTGATGGAATTATGGCGACGAAAGTCAAATTCACTAGGTTTGAGCACGATAACTTGGATAATCTTAAACAGATACTTCAAGAAATTACTTTAGAAGAAAAACTCTTAAATAATAACTTTAAAAGAAAAATTATAATATTGACAGAGACTGTGTTTTCAATGGATGGAACTGTTATCGATTTACCAAAATATGTTGAAATCGCTAGGGAATTTGGCACATTTTTGATAACAGACAACGCACATGGGCTTGGAGTAGTTGCCTTACCAAAAAACGACTACAATCTCCACATACAAATGGGAACATTTTCTAAAGCGTGTGCGGGTTTTGGCGGATATGTCGCTGCGAATGAAACAATTGTTCAGTCAATCGCAAATTTTGGCAGAACGCAGATATATTCGAGCTCTTTGCCAGAGTATGTACTTTCATACAACCTGTTGGCATTTAATTTTGTGTGCAGAAATTCGGGAAAAATGCTCACAAAGGCGAAAAAAATTGCAGAAATATTGGGGTTGGAATTCAAAAACTCAGCAATTTTGATTAAAAAGTTTGACAACATTACACAAGCGGAACAATTTCAGCAAGCACTTATTGAAAAAGGAATTTATGCACCAGTCATTCGTCCGCCAACGGTAAAAAAACCGATGATTAGGCTATGCGTTCGCAAATAATTACTTTTCGCCCTCTTTAATTTCCTTAATTTCCTTATTTTCTTTTAAAACTTCCGAAATCGCAGCCTTTAAAACAACAATATTCACATTGTGTGCAATATTTAGCGAAACAACATTCTTTTCATTGTCTATTTCCACAACTGTGCCAAAAATACCAGAAAGCGTCACGACTTTGTTACCAATTTGCAGTGAATCACGCATTTGTTGTTCATTTTTGACTTTTTTAGACTGAGGTCTTATTATCAAAAAATAGAAAATAACAAAAATTACAAGGATGGGGAGCATTCCCATTATTGAGCTTGATGCAGATTTTGCAGCGGGTTCTGCTGCGTTTGCTACTGAAAAGAACATGTTTGATTGTAAAATATGAATTTATTTATGACGATAAATTTGAAAGTCAAGGATTTTACAGCATTTTTTGTAAAAATTTTGTTTTGATGTGTGTTGGTATCGCTTGTGAAATTGCTATCGAGGCCGTCGTCAAGCTTTGTAAGATTTTACTTTTTGAAATGAACTTACTTCCAAAAATATGCGAAGCAGTGCCGATTTTGATATGATTTATAACATTTTCAAGTGTCAATTTTCGCAAATTTTTATTACATGAAATGCCTAGTTTTTGCATTCTTTCGATGTGCTCGCAAAGTTTGGCGATGTCTTTTAATGACATATTAAACCCCTGCCCTAAAACTGGATGGATTGCGTGGAATGAGTCTCCGATGAAAAAAATGCTTTCAATTACTTGCGTTTTCATAAACTTCATCGCGAGCGGGTATCGACAGATTTTCGTCGTAATATTGGTGATTTCCCCAGTGTGACGGGCTCTTTTTGCCTTTTCCTGCAAGAATTCTAGTAGATTGTCATCAGAAATTTTTTCCGCAATTGCATTTTTAACGCTCAACACGACTGAAGACCGCTTTGCGTCGTTTTTTGGTAGAAGTGCAATAATGCAAGTTTCGTCAAAGGCTTCAATCGCAATATTTTTATTCTCAAATTCATGCGAAATATCGAAAACAAACGCAGTTTGATTGTACTCAATTTGCCTCTGTGAAAGACCAAGAAGCTTATGCACGCTTGAATTTGCACCTGATGCACAAATTGCAAGGTCAAATTTTATACCATTGATTTCAACACCATCGTGACTGTTTACGATGCTTTCAACTTTCGTATTTTCAACGATTTTAACATCAGTTTTTTTGATAAATTCAATTAATTCGCCCTTGAGTAGTGCGTTATCAACGACAAAACCCATACTTTCCCCAGAATTTTCCGCATCTTTGCCAAGTTCTGAAACGAATTTACTGTCGTTTTTGAAGGAATAAATGTAATCAATTATGCCTGAATTTTCTTTTATTTTCTCGGATATTTCAGGGAAGAATGCCAAAGATTTATGCGAAATAAACGAAGTTCTTGTGTCTTTAGTGTAATTTCCGCCAAAAATATTTTCCTCAAAAAGAGTAACTTCAACGCCGACCTTTGAAAGTCCAAATGCTAAAGCAAGTCCGTTTAATCCAGAACCAATTACTGCAATTTTTTGCATAAATCAACATACAATTTGTGTAAAATTATAACAATTGCTTTGAATGTCAAGCTCTGAATAATTTTTTCTTGACATTACCATTTCAAACATAGTTTACCGCAAGGTAACCTATTTTAAACCCCAATATGACACTAAACGCATTTCAAATTAACGATGTTGTCGTCTCAACCATCGAACTTGATACAAATAAAACACTTTTTGTTGCAAGGGATGATCTCCTTCTAACTGGCACAAAACAAAGAGCCGCTATTCCATTTTTACAACATAGAATGACGCTTGGTGAAGATACCTTCTGTTATTCAACGCCATTTTGTGGTTATGCACAAATTGTAACTGCTTACACGGCAAAAATTATTGGAGCAAAATCCGTGATATTTTACGATAAATACCTTGGAAATGAGAAAGGACGCCACCCATTAACTGACATTGCTGAAGGTTATGGTGCAACAGTAATTGAATGCAAAACACTTGATGATGCCATACAACAAAGTGCCGAGTATTGCAAAGGAAAGCCAAATTATTTAAACATTCCACTAGGCTTTGACGAACCACATTACTGCGAATTATTTTACAACGCATTAAAAATTCAATGGGAGAAAATATCCGCAAAGCACAAAGTTACAGAACTTTGGTTGCCAGTTGGCAGTGGTACTCTTGCTAAAACACTTGCCAAGATTGTTCCAGAAAATATTCCTATATATTGTGTTACAGTAAATGTTCTGCCGCGCGAACATCAAAAAATTGAAGCGGTAAAAGATAACCCAAGAATTTCAAAATTATATTACGCACCAGAGTTGTTCGTTGAGGAATCTGAAATTGTACCGCCGATTCCTTCAAACATTTACTACGATGCGAAAATTTTCAGATTTGCACAAAAGTATGCTCAAGATGGTGCACTTTGGTGGAATGTTGCTAAATAAATCGATTTTTCTTGTTATTTATGCCATTTTTGGTATAAATAACAATACTTTTACTAATTATCAATCTTCAGTGCATCAATGAATGCGGAGTGTGGGATATCAATGTTTCCGATGCTCCTCATCCGCTTTTTCCCTTTTTTTTGCTTATCAAGAAGCTTGCGTTTTCGCGAGACATCCCCCCCATAACATTTCGCCGTAACATCTTTTCGCATAGCTGAAAGTCTTTCGCTAGCAATGATTCTTGAACCAATTCCCGCCTGAATTTTTACTTCAAACATTTGCCTTGGAATAAGTTCCTTTAATTTTTCACACATAGACCTCCCTCTTTTTTCAGCCGATGATTTATCCACAAGCATAGAAAGCTCAATTACTTCCGAACCGTTAATCATCATAGTCAGTTTCACAAGATTTGATTTTCGATACTCAAGCATTTCCCATTCAAATGAAGCATAGCCACTTGAAACGGATTTTAGGCGATCGTGAAAATCTAAAACAATCTCATTTAATGGAAGATTGTAGACCAAAACCGCCCGTTTTCCAGTATAATTTAACTCAACCTGTTCGCCGCGTTTTTCAGTGCAAAGCCCAAGAACGTAACCAAGGTATTCTTCTGGAACGAAAATTGTCGTTTTCACCCAAGGCTCTTCAATTGATTTTATATGCATCGGCTCTGGCATTTCGACTGGGTTATAAATTTCCAGAATTTCATCCTTAATTGTTTCGACGCGATACACAACCGAAGGCGATGTTGTAATGATTTCAACATCAAACTCACGAAATACCCTTTCTTGAATAATCTCAAGATGAAGTAGACCTAAAAATCCGCAACGAAAACCAAGCCCTAATGCTGGCGAGGATTCTTGTTCATAAGAAAACGATGAATCATTTAATGCAAGTTTATTAATTGACTCCTTCAGTTTATCAAAATCATCGGCAACAATTGGATACATTCCACAAAAAACCGACTGCTGGATAGTCTTAAACCCAGGCAAGGCAGGTGTTATCATATCCTTTGCATGAACGAGAGTGTCTCCAACATGAGCATCTGAAACGGTCTTAATTCCAATCACAATATACCCAACTTCGCCGGCAAAAAGCTTTTCAGCTGGCGTCTTTTTTGGTGTAAAATATCCCAAATGTTCCACATTATATTCCTTTCCATTTGAAAGAGTTTTAATTTTGTCGCCTTTTTTAATTTCACCGTTATAAATTCGAACGAGCAAAATCACCCCAAGATATATATCATACCAGGCATCAATCAAAACACACTGAAGTTCATTTTGAGTAGATATTGGTGCTGGAATTTTTGCAATAACGGCCTCAATAATATCTTCAATTCCAATACCAGTTTTTGCGGAACATAAAATTGCTTCAGAAGCATCAATTCCAATAATATTTTCAATTTCTTCTCGAACGGCGTCAGGATCAGCAGCTGGAAGGTCAATTTTGTTTAAAACGGGAATTATTTCGTGGTTTTGGTCGATCGCCTTATAAACATTTGCAAGGGTTTGAGCCTCCACCCCTTGTGAAGCATCAACGACTAAAATCGAACCTTCGCAAGCAGAAAGACACCGTGAAACTTCGTAAGAAAAATCAACATGCCCTGGTGTGTCCATCAAGTTTAAAATGTATTCTTCGCCATTTTTTGCTTTGTAATTCAGGCGAACAGTTTGCGATTTAATCGTAATACCTTTTTCTTTTTCGAGCTCCATCGAATCAAGAACTTGAGCTTGCATATCGCGGTCGGCAAGTCCCCCGCATGTTTGAATTATGCGGTCGGAAAGTGTAGATTTTCCGTGGTCAATATGGGCGATGATTGAGAAATTTCGAATATTGTGTAATGTAGCCATAATAACCGTTGTGTAAGTATTAACACCTAGGCGGCAATGATTATTATGATTTGTCAAGTGGTTTTATCTATCCGGCGAGTTATGCGACGAGTTAAAGGAGCTGAAAAGCGAGCCACCATCACTGCCCCTGCTGTTGCTACCAATATTACTTCCATCAATCGTACGTAACACACTCATCCCCCCCATTGGCGGCCGATTTGCTGCAATAATCCTTGCAAGAGATGGTGTATTTTCTGCAATAATCCTTACAACAGATAGACTCCATTCGTGTCTAACTCGATTGATGACTTGTTGCCTAGCTCCAGTATTATTCATACAAAATAAAAAAATTGTAATGTATATTACCACGAATTTGAAATATATGCAAGAGTTTTTGATAACAATCCTGCAAAATTTCAAAAAATAAAAAAATAGTTTGTTCTACTGTGATATAACAAGTTATTTTTTTTATTTCCTTAAAATCGCAGTTTAATACATACTCATAATCGGTTCATCTTGAACGAGAAACATTTCTTCGCTAATTTTAAAACCATTAAAGCTTGTTGCCATTGCTTTTGAATATGAACCCATTTGCCCGATCTCAATAAAATCGCCCTCTTGAGCATTCGACGGCAAATAAAATGGACCGTGCATATAGTCAATTGAATCGCAGGTTGGTCCGTATAGTTGAAACGGGATTAAATCAGAAGCGGCATCTTCTTTGAGAAGCCTCATCGGGAAGACAAATTTTGGGAGTCCAGCATCAAAAAGTGAGCCATAAGTGCCGTCGTTTATGTATAAAAAGTCGTCCTTACGAAGGTCAATTCGAACAATCAGTGACATACATTCAGCAACAATCGCCCTGCCTGGTTCAGCAAGAAATTCCATAGTTTCGCGGTCTTTCAACAATAGAAATCCGCTGTGTATTACATGGAAAAATTCCTCCATATTTTGGGGTTTCATACCAGGGTAGACGGAAGGAAAACCACCCCCCACATTAAAGTAATCGACAGAAATTTCATTCACAATCTTGGAAAGCATCTCAATTGCAAGCTTGTAAGCATCCGAGTGCATACACTGCGAACCAGCGTGAAAACATACTCCAGTTTTATACGCAACTTTTTTCGTCTGCTTAAGCAAGTGCGGTGCATTATGAAGATTAATCCCAAATTTTTCAGAAAGGTTAATTTCTGCAAATGAATTTGGAATTGCGACTCTCACATGAAGGCACAAATCTTTAGCATTTTCCGTTTCCTGCACAATTTTATTAAGCTCATATTCACTATCAAGAGAAAAATGACGGACATTGTATTTAAAATACGCCTCCCTAATTGCATAACGAGACTTAACAGGATGCATAAAATACATTTTAATCTCCTTATTTTTTTCGCCAGCAATCTTCAGAACATGTTCAATTTCCCCAATTGATGCAACATCAAACGAGGTAATTCCATCATCAAGAAGATGCTCGATAACGCATCGCTCAGGATTAGTTTTTATGGGGTATAAAATTTGACAACGGAGATTGTAAAAGCAGTTAATTGCTCGCTCCAATATATGTTTTCGTAGGACAACCGTAGGGTAAATTATCTCGTTTTTCCTAACTACATCAAGTGCATCGCGGTATGTAGTCATTTTTCAGCAGAAAAAAGCGAAAGCGGGTGTTTATAAAAAGTTTCGCAAGAAGGCTTACGAGTGATATAAATCAAAAACTGTTTCATTTCTTTTAATGTGCAAAATAAAGTTAAAAAATAATAAAGAAAAGCAAATCAAACCTACATTCCATCAAAAATTCTTTCAGGAAAAACAGTTTGAAAAACGGCTTATGTTTTCAATAATTTATTATGTCAAGAATATTTATCCTTTTCTGAAAAATTTTACCAAAATTACAATAATTGCAATAAATTCAAGCCTCCCAAGAAGCATCGCAAATGCACAAATCGCACGCAATGTTTGTGGGAAATCTACAATTATACTCTTTGACGCACCATACTCGGTTGCTATCACACCTGCATTACTTAAAAACGAAACAGCACTCGCAATCGATTCCGCTATTCCAAAATTACTCGCACACATAATCAATGTAATCACAATCATCGCAAACATATACAGTGAAATCAGGATAACAATCGAAGAGACTGTCTGCTGCGAAACTTCTTGGTCATCACACCTAACATTCGTTGCAATATGCGGGTAAATTATTTTCAAAAAATGGTGTTTTACCATCGCAAATACCACTTGCACACGATAGACCTTTATTCCTCCCGAAGTTGAACCAGTACATCCACCAATAACGCAGGCTATTATTAAAATAAAAATCAAAAATTGCCCATACTTTGAAAGATCCGCAGAAAAAAAGCCAGTCGAACTTTGAATTGAAACAAGAGCAAAGAGCAAATGCCGAAGTTCCGTATACGAAAACTTAAAGTTTCCAAAAACAAAGTATACAAAACAGATAATGAAAAAAAGAAATAGCGTCAGGCATATCATCGCAAATGTTTGCGAATTGATTGCAAATCTTTTCCTCGTAAAAATCCTAACTATTATAATAAATGGCATCGCTGCAAGGAACATAAAAAAAATCGCCGCAACTTCAAGTTTCGCACTGTTAAATGTAGCAAACGACGAATCATAATTCCCAAACCCACCAGATGAAACCGTTGACATCGCATGACAAATCGCATCAAAACCATTCATTCCAAGCAAGTAATATGTGCAAGCACAAACAATTGCAAAAGCAGAATATATCAAAAATATCAACAATGCAAAATCAAGAATTCTTGGCGTCTCCTTTTCCTGATTTTCCGAAGATTCCGTTAAAAAAAAATACATCGCACCGTTTTGAAGGTATGGCAGCACAATAAAAACAAGGGTAATCACCCCAACTCCACCAAGAAAATGCAACATCGCCCGCCACAAAAGTATTCCCATACTGATATTGTGCAGGTTCGAAAGAATTGTCGCCCCTGTAGTCGTAATTCCAGAAGAGGATTCAAAAAGTGCATCAATTATAGTTATTGAATAATTTGGATAGTAAGCAAAATATAGCGGAATTGCCGAAATAAATGTTATGTAAAACCATGTTAAAACCGTTGCAAGAAATGACGAAGATTTGGAAATAGAGCCGTGTGCTGTATGGCTTGTTACCATCATCAAAATGGAAACAAATAGTCCAAACATTGCCGAGTTCGCAAATATATCAAAATTCTTCTCCGCCCCAACGTAATAGTACTCAACTAACATTGGAATTGTCATTAATAGTGAAAAAATGCAACCAAAGAGCCCAGCAATATAAAACGAAAGGCGATAGTCTCTCATAACATTATTTCTTCGATTTAACTTCTTTTTTCTTAAATTTACTCACCCTTCCACCAGTTCTTCCGCCGGTTTTTTTTGGAGCATTCGCCTTCGCTGTGATTTTTTCAACTGCCTCTTGCATTGTGATTTCAAAAAGCTCTTGAGTTGTTTTTAAGCTAACATACACCCCATTGTGGACAATGTAAGGACCAAAAGGTCCAATTCCTGCCTTAATCATAAGACCATCTTCTGGGTGAATACCAACCGTGCGAGGAAGCTCTTCAAGCTTTTTTGCCAGAGTTATATCAACGGATGATGGGTCGATATTTTTCGGGATAGAAACACGCTTTGGTTTAACAACTTTTGCTTTTTTCGTCGATTTCTTGCCTGTTTTTGTAATTTTTTCTTCAGGTTCCTCCGCTTCAGACAATGCGTTTTCATCAGAAATTTCAATATAAAGACCATAAGGACCTTTTTTTAGAAAGTACTTCTTGCTACCTTCTTCACCAATAAGCGTTGCCTCACTGGAAGAATCTGAAAATCCGCCGGAGCTAGATGAGGTATCTGGATTGAAAATATGCTTACATTCGGGATAATTTTCACACGATGCAAAAAGTCCGAACTTTCCAAGTCGTAGCGAGAGTTTTCCATTTTTACATGTTGGGCAATCGTTTTGAAGAACGCCATTTTCGTCCATTTTAAATACAACGTGTGCAAGTTTGTCGTTGAGGGTTTTTGTAACATTTTCATAATCCTCATTCATTGCTTCATCAACATTGTGCTTAAAGGGTGACCAAAATCCCTTTAAGAAATTTTCCCGCGAAGTTTTACCTGAGGCAATTGAATCAAGCTCTTCTTCAAGGGATGCCGTGAATCCATATTCGACATATTTTGCGAAGAATTTTTCCAAAAATGTGTTGACAACTCTTCCTCGTAATTCAGGTTCAAGGCGTTTTGCTTCGTTGATTTTAACGTAATTGCGTTCTTGAATGACGGAAATTGTGCTGGCGTAAGTTGAAGGACGCCCTATTCCCTTTTCTTCTAGTTGTTTAATAAGTGTTGCTTCGGTGTATCTTGCTGGTGCTTGTGTGAAGTGTTGATTTGGTGATATTTCGAGTGGTTTTGCTGCATCGCCCTGTTTCATTTCTGGAAGAATTGTGTCATCCGAGGCACTGAAATTGTAGACTTTTAAAAATCCGTCGAATTTGATCACCGAGCCGTTCGCTTTGAACGAGTGATTTTGAGTTTCAATGTTAACCTTTGTTGCTTCAAAAATGGCGTTTTCCATTTGGGAGGCAACTGCTCTTCTCCAGATTAAATCGTATAACTTAAATTGCTCTTCTTTGAGGAATTTCCTTGCTTTTTCAGGTGTGAGTGAGGCATCAGTTGGGCGAATTGCTTCGTGAGCTTCCTGTGCATTTTGAATTTTAGAAACATAAAAAATTGGTTTTGATGGCAGATATTTTTCACCCAAGGTACTGATAAATTTACGAATATCATTCAGGCCATCTTGTGAAATTGTGATGGAATCGGTTCTCATATAGGTAATCAAACCTTTGGTTTCGCCATCAATTGCAACGCCTTCGTAAAGACCTTGGGCAACTTGCATTGTTCTTTTTGGGGAAAAGTAAAGCTTACTAGAGCCCTCCTGCTGAAGGGTTGATGTTGTGAACGGAGCGTAAGGTTTTCTGCGGGTTTCTTTTGTTTGGATTTCCGTTATTTCGTACTTTTTTCCAGTTAAGGATTCAACTGTTTCCCTTGCTTGTTTTTCGTTTGTGATTGAAAACTTTTCAAGTTTTTCGCCTTTGAAGATTTCAAGAACAGCGGGAACTTTTGCATTATTTACGGAAAAATTGGCTTCAATCGACCAATATTCTTCTGCTCTAAATGCTTCAATTTCCTCCTCTTTTTCGCAGACTAATCGTAGTGCAACGGATTGCACACGCCCTGCGGATTTGCTACCGGGTAATTTTCGCCAAAGAACGGGTGATATGTTGAAGCCCATAAGGTAATCTAATGCAAGCCTTGCTTGTTGTGCGTTCACAAGGTTGTAATCAATTTCACGCGGGTTTGCAACTGCGTGTAAAATTGCTGATTTTGTAATCTGATTGAAAGTTATTCGAACGACTTTTTTTGGTAGTGATTTTCTTTCTTTCAGGGCTTCGTACACATGCCACGAAATTGCTTCTCCTTCGCGATCAGGATCCGTCGCTAAATATAATGTATCGCATTCTTTTGCTGCTTTTGCAAGTTCGGCGACAGTTTTTTTGGAATCTGCGGAAATTTGGTAATCCATTTTGAAATCGTTTGTGACATCAACGGAGCCATCTTTTGATGGGAGTTCACGAATGTGCCCAAATGAAGCCATAACTTTAAACCCCTTTCCAAGATAAGAGGTTATAGTTTTTGATTTAGCAGGCGATTCCACAACAACTATATTCACTTGCACTGCAAAAGTTTTGTGCGAAAAAAAACATAGTTTTTTGAAAGTCAAGGTTTTTCGAAGGTCAAAAAATCATTTTGCGTGTCTATACAGCATTTTAAATAGAAGATTATTATTATTATTTTTTTTGGTTTTGTCAAAAAAATCCCGTATGGCAAAATTTTGATATGAAAAAACTTGACAATTAATTTATTGTTTTTAGATAAATCATCGATGGCAAAGTAGCTCAGTGGTTAGAGTAGAGGAATCATAATCCTTTGGTCGTGGGTTCAATTCCCACCTTTGCTACCATCTTTTTCTTTTATTTTCTCAATAAAAAATTCTGTCGCAATTTTGTAACCATACCAACCAAGCCCTGAAATAATACCAATTGAAATATCTGAAATGAATGATTTATGACGAAACTCTTCACGCTTAAAAATGTTTGAAATGTGAAGTTCGAGTAGTAATGATTGCCCAGTATCGTTATTATAATTATTCTTCGCGGAAATCCCTATTGAAAGAAAGGCGTCGCGAATTGCGATTGATGTGTGGGTAAATGCCCCGAGATTTGCGATAAAATATTTCATACCGCTGCTTTTTTGTATAAAATCGATAATTTCCCCTTCGTGATTCGACTGAAAATGTTCAAATTTTATACCACGTTCAACGCACAGCTTTTCGCATTTGCCAACGACCGTCCCAAGTGTATCAAATCCGTAGACATCAGGCTCTCTTCTTCCGAGCATATTGAGATTTGCCCCGTTAATAATACAAATTGACATAAATTTGACGCAAGAAAACAAGTTCAGACGCAAAATCTTTTAAAAAAGTAAGTTGTCAAGGAAAAATTTGGCTTGGCAATTTACTTTTTAGATTCTACTTCCATCTTGTATCACGGGCGTCCCCTGCGGGTGATCAATTTCTTTTTTTACTCGCGGAGCTGTACGAGAATCACTATTCCTTCTAAAGGGATTTGCTAGATTGTTCCTAGGCAGATCCTTTTCAAGTTCTGTAATTTGCAAACGACTTGTGTCAATCTCTTGTTTAATTAGTCCAGATACACCTTCACCGAAGTGCTTAACGAATGCATCTTGAAGTCTTTTATTACACCCTAGTAACACTAGTAATTTTTCTAGAAAACCAATTGTTTTTCTTTTAGTATGCACTATATTCTCCCGTTTGGCCTCCGCAATTCTTTGTTTCTCCATTTGAGCTTTTTGCCTTGCAATTGCTTCAGCCCATTGTTGTTTTGATATATCGTCCTCACTCAATCCCATTTCTTTATATTCTGCTCTTTTAGCCTCTCTTGCAGATTCTTTTGCAGCTTCTTTTGCGTTATACATTTGTTCATCTATTTTATCCCGTTTGTCAGCTTCTATTTTAGCCTTTCTTTGTACATCTCTTTGCATATCTCTTTGATCTTCAACACCTCGTTCAGTAGGAGATTTTACCTTCACACGAAGTGCTAATCTAAATTTGTTATCAACATCTTGCAAGGCAGTATCCAGTTTAGCCATAACTGGCGAACCTTTATCTTTGTTATAAGCCCGCTGTACATCGCCGCCTATTTCTAAAACACCCGTCGCCTTTTTATGTAGTGTGTAAATATCACTTAATTGTTTATAATTTAAGCCCGTTTCTGTAAGTTTTAACAAAAGTTTGTCCAATTTTGGGAAATTTTCAGAAAAAGCATAGTGCGGTTCCTTCTCAATCCTTTTTAATATTTTATTTAATATTTCAGTAACCGCATCATCTAACTTGTTAATGGACTCTTGATTGGTGATTGATTTAAAATCTATTGTGGATAAAACCTTATCCAATTCTTCATAGTTTATGGCACCTTCCGAGGCAATGTCATCCAAGGCCTCGGCCGCAGCATATCCCTCAAGTTTTTCAGTATCAAGTGTGTTAGAAATATCTCCCATATCATTCAAAATTAACTGACTAAATAACGGTAACGCAAAAAATCGACGTTGTCAAGGAAAAATTTTGTAAAAATGCTTGACAAATAAAATATAAGCCCAAAGAAGCTTTCTTGGCTTACATTCCCTGGTAGCTCAGTGGTAGAGCAGTTGACTGTTAATCAATTGGTCGGGGGTTCGAATCCCTCCCGGGGAGCCAGTCTGCACAGGTGGCATTTTCAAGCATTAAATCAAATGGACAACGCAAGGTATACTCTAGGTTTTTGCCCCTTAATTCGAGTTTCGAAAACACAAAATTTATAATTTCTCTCTTTTCACAATTTTTCGAAACTAGGAAAATGTCGTGTAGTCTTGAAGCTAGTTGAAATGCCGTAATTACTGCATTCTTGAAGTTTTTATCCGCTGATTTATACATTGCTCTCTCCCTCTCTAGGTTTGCTATGTTTTGCTCTATTTCTGCTTTTTTATTTGCAAAGATGAGCTGCGTTATACTCCCGTTTAAAAGTGCATCAAGAAGTCTGTTTTGTTTCTGTTCTTCGGATTTTACTCTGCTCTCAATATCGCTTAATTTGATTTGATAGTGTTCTTGCTCAAAGTCGTGTGTCTTTTTTAAATTATCGGTTATTATTTCAAGCATTTCGTTTGGGAATTTGATTTTTGCAAATACATTTGAAACTTCTGCAAGTACATCTTGCTCTTTGACATAAACCTTCTTTGTAACTTTTATCTCAGAGTTATCATCTTTCTTGTATTCAGGATTTGGATAGAATAAATAAGTATTAAAATATCCTCTGTCATCCTTTTTATCGTCACAACTTACAGTTCCTCCCTTTACTGCACATTTAACCAAACTTCTAAACACAAAATCCTTGCCTTCTTTTGCCGTCTGTATGGCTTTATCTCTATTGTTTTCTTTGCATCTTCCAGAATTTACTCTTTGGCATTCGTCAAAAAGCTCTTTGGTGATTAACTGTGGGTATTTATGCGGATGATAAGTCTTGAACTTCTTTGAGTAAATCTCACCATAGTAAAAAGAGTTTTTGAGTAAATTACTAATTACATTCTTGCTTAAAGTGTTTGTATTTCCTGCGTAAAATGTATTGGTTATGTTGTATTGCCGTGCAAACTTCTCAAGGTCGCCAAGTGAATAGCTACCGAGTGAATACATCTCAAACATCTTTTTGATTAGCGGATGGCGGACTGGGTCAAGAATAACGCTATTTTTGCCTGTAACATTATCTCTTGCGTTCAAATATCCAACTGGTGCAATTCCTGGACATTCGCCGTTTTTGATTTTATATTCATAAGTGCTTTTGCCATAATCGGAAAGTGTATCATTGTAGGCATTTGCAATGATTGTTACCATTCTTAATGTCATTTTCTGCATAGAGTTTGCATTTGAGTCAAAACTTCCGTTTTCTAAAAAGTATAACTCAACGTTTTCCATCCTCACAAGTTCTTCAAGCTTTGATAAATCTGCCATACTTCTGTTTAGTCTATCAATCTTCGTAGCTAAAACAACAACCTTATCTTTTTGATGTTTAACAAGGTTTATCATTCGGTTAAACTCCTTTTTCTCACCCTTTGTTGAACTTTCCTGCACTCTAAAGGTCTCAAATATATTAAGATTGTGTTTTTGACAACACTCAGTCAATCTTTCAATTTGATTATCGATTGAATAACCTTCTTTTGCCTGTTCCTGCGTTGAAACCCTCGCCCATATAATTGCTTTTTTCATATAAAAATAAATAAATTAACATAACTTAAAATCATTCTCTAGCCTTATTGCATTGAATGTGCTTATGGCGTTAAGAATTCTTGTAATCTCGTGGCAAATATCGTCTGCGTTTGTGTATTCAAAGCCTTCCACGGCGTTTATACGCTTGATGTCGGATTTTATACGTGAAAGCTGGCTTGAGCTTAATTGAAACTGATTTTTGAGGTAATCGTAACCTTTTTCTGATGAAATTCTCATAACTGATTCTAATGACATAACTTTATTAAAACTTGCATCTGGAAACGCAGTTTTAATACGATTTATAATAAAAGAAGTATCGGTATTGTCAAGGCGTAAAGTGCTTAAATTATCGTGTATTTTATTGGTAAATCGTTGTAAAATAGCCTTTGCAACGCCATGTATAAATGCGTCTTTAATCGTATTAATTTCAATGTCTAAAGTTTTAAGTTTTTTGCGTTTTAATGAAACTTCATAACGAAGTATTTTGCGTCCGCTTTCTGCAAGTTTTTTAATCAAATTTGCTTGGCAATGGTTATCTTTTACAACCGCTCTGCTTTCACTGTAATTCAGTGCGGTTTGAATTTCTGCAATCTTGTCGTAAATTACAACATGGTACTTTTTTGTAAAAAATCTTATTGAATTGCCTTCGGTTTTGTAGTCTCTGTTTGTTTTGCCAATTCTTGAGTCATATCCAATCTTGCTTATAAGCGTGATAATATCCCTTGGCTCTGTGTTTATGAATATGTTCTTGCTAAAATCAACTCTTGATAAATGAGCATTCTTTAAAGTCTCAATATCCACCGTAACGCCCATACAAACAAGCTTTTCTTGAAGCCTTAACATCACGGCGTCAAAATCACTGTATTTAAGTTCCTCAATGTTGTTTTCAAAAAAGATTTTAGGCAGTGAACACTCAATAATCACAGAGCAAAAACTCTCATCATCGCCTTTTATCATAGGGTATGGAGTTCTTTTGAGTGTTATTCTTGGCAAATATCCTCGTTTTTTATCACTACTCGTTGGGTTGTTTGTAATTTTCTTTTCAGAGTTTCCGTATATTTGAAAATTGCACAGCTGTGCAACTAAGTTTTCACCGCCAAACCTTGAGAAATCTGTAATTACAACCTTAGAAATCGGAATTATTATCACTATTGTATCTATCATAACCTTCACAACTTTTATTAATCACACTTTTTAGTTTTGAGAAAATTGCCTCTTCAATGGCAATGCTTGTTTGCTTGTTTATCGGGTGAAACAAACTAAAACCGTTCTTTTTTGGGTATAGTAAACGATAACCCTCTGCGTTTAGCTTTTTGTAAATCGCTATTCCCGAGAGGTAAATATTGTCTTCAATTACAATATTTGCAAAACATACAAGCCCGTTTTGCGGTTTTACAAGCTCAATATTTACTTCCGTTACATAATCATTCATTTGGTTCTTCATAAAAAATTTCATTACTTTTTTGTGTTTGATTTTCTTGTTCATTTTGAATACATCTTTCGATTTTATCGATTAATTGAAATAAGCCCATTATGTGTCCAGACGCAAGACTAGCCTTCTCATTGAAAACTTTGCCCTTTCCTAAGTCTACAATGAACTCAGTTAACTTACACATTTGACACGAACAATTAATTCGTATCAATTATATTATAGCCTTTCTTGATATTGTATTAAGCAGCTTGCAGAAAGATTTCTTGTGCGTGCAGAAGAAATTTATTTCCCAGTGTTTACAGGGGTTTTGCGAGTGAATTATTTTTTCACTCCTTTGCAAATTTGTAGCACCACGCTTCTATTTGACCGCCATCGTGATTTTTATTGATGTAGTCAATGGTGTTTTTTACGAAATTTACATCGGTGATTTGATACTTACTGGCAAATTTACTCAATATGTCGTTTATGTTGGCACCTTTTTTGCTTTGCTCGGTAATCGAATTATTCAATTCAGCCGCAATGCTAATCACAATCTCACTAGTTTTTTTATCAGGCGTAATTGCCTTTCTTGCAAAAAACATTTCTCTAATCACCGCTTTTATCCGATTTGTCGGTGCATTTTTGGCGTTTGCTCCTTTTTGTTTTTCTTCTCGGTATTTCTTTTCTGCTTTTTGTTTTGCACTATATTCTGCCTCTAATTCCAAATCTTTTCTTACTTTGTCAATTATTTCATTTTCTATGCGAGATTTTTCTTCTTGCTCATCCATCATTTTACACTCGCGTTCAAATTTTATCTTGGCAAATATTCTTGATTTATTTCGCATTTCATAGCTTTCTTTTTCTTGCAAACATTTTATACGAGTTATGTCTTGTAAATTTGTAAATATCTTCTCAATGTCTTGAAATACTTCCGGTATTCCTTTTGCGTTGATTGTTATGTTTGGATTGCAAACAACCTGATAAACCCTCTTAAATAACACATCGTCGGAATGAATGACATTCCTACAAACATTTTCAATTAAGTGTGCAATATGTTCTGTTTTTGTAAATACCGTGTACTCATCGTGGATTTTAACATAATAAATACCGTTCTTATTATGTTTTTTGTTATCAAAAAAAGCCAAAAAGTTCAAAACTTGCTCAAGCTCTGCTTCCATGCAGTTTGCATATTTTAAAAATAGGGTAAATTGCGGTGCGGTTTTAAGTTCCTCATTCAGTGCGATTGTTTGATTAAAAGAATCGGTTAGAACGGAATATTCCGTTAGTCTGTATAAAATATACTTAAAAATGTTTTTCACAACCAATGTTTCATTTACATCATTCATATTCAATATTTACTTACTACTTTTATATGCTAAGGAATTCTAAACCTACTCTTTTAAAAATCAACTTCCTACATCGTTATTCTTCGTGCAATGTTAATTGTTAAGCTTTTTTCAAAAATGTATCATTTAATCTCACCGCTAGAACATACCTCAGACACGTTTGGCACAAAAATTAAGAAGAATTTTTTGTAAGAAGGCGCGCGTTGCCGTTTTGCCAGTTTCTTGATTATGAAAGTTATACACTTGAAATAGCACATTTTTGCACTCCATAAATCCATTACAGTAGTGCAAAGTTTTTAGTAAGATTTTTATGATTTCCACTCGGGAAAGCCTTTGCATAAATCCATTAAGTCAAGCCCATTTCCAAACAATCCGCTTGTTAGCTTTTCATATTTGAACTCGTGTTCATTTTGCAGAATGATTCTGTCGGTTTCCTTATCATACCCAAGCCTTTCACAGATAAATTCACCGTTTTTAAACATTTGCCCTTTCGGTTCTTTGGTTGTGAATATGTTGCGTTCGGGGTTTGTGCGGTAGCCAATGTTGAAACAATCTTGACGAGAAAAAAATGTGATTTCGTTGTAGCTTCCCGCCAAGTGGTGATTGAGATAAATTGCCAATCGCGTGAACTCAAGTTCATTTTTAAATCTATCATTAAACCACGGAATAAAAATGCAAGCCACCGCACCAATATTGCCGTTTTTATCTTTTTCATCCCAAATATGCTGAGCATAATTGCTTTCATTGCTTGCACATTTAAGGTTGTTCTTGTTGCCAAAGCCATTTAATTCCTTGCTTCTATACCCTGAACGAAGTGCAACATTTCCAAAGGTTTTGCGTAGTGGTTCAAGGATTTTTTGCGCAATGCAAGTTCCTGCCTCAACGAATAAATCAATATTTTGTGGAATGTTTTGAACTTTGTAAAAACTGCCAATCTCGCTGTAAAGAAAATCTCTTGCGTAGTAATTTTCAGAAAGGCGTATCCGCCCAAGTTCTTCCAAATCCCAAAAAGAATTGATTTGCTTTACCTTCTTTGCGTGTTCAAATTTATCAAAATCCATATCTTGGGAAAACAATTAAATTTAATCGTATGTTATAATTATATTATAAGGGCGATTATAATTGTCAAGATTATATCGTATTATCTAATACGAATTATGCAAACAATCCACAAATTTTCATAGCCTCATAAACCTCCTCACGCAAAGCCCATCTCCAGTTTTTACTTTCACTATTCCCACCATTATCGTTGTCATTTGCGTTGCACGCTATGGTGAAAGTCCAAATCGGTTTGCCGTCTGGGTATTTCTCTTTTGGTTTGTAGTTGAGGAAATCTGCAATCTCCCTCGCCAGTTTCCCGTAATGAGCGTTTGCCGAAGCTAAATCATCATAACCGACACTCTTTGCAAGTTCGTCCGCTGTTGCAACCCTATTTGGCACAGTTGCGTGAAACTTAAGCATATCAAATTTCTTTTCGCCAGCATTGATTGCATTTAATGCCAAAACAAACTCCTCCACAGTTGGCACTCCTTCTTTGCGGTTTTTCATTTTTTCCAGCTCAATGTTATCAAGTTCAACTTTGATTTGCTCATATCCGTATTCTTTGTTTTCGTATTCAAAATGGCAAATTTTACCAGCATTAGCTTTGTTTAAATACGCTGTAAATGAAAACATATTCTTTGGTGCTTCGCAAACTGCAACGGTATATTTTCCATACTCAATGGTATCAATTCTTTTATACGCCATAAAACTCGAAATTTAATCATAACACTTTTGATGTTGTTTTAAAATGAACGAGTGATAAAAGTCAAGTATATTTCGTATTATCAAATACGAATAAATATCATATAGTCAAATCTAGCTCGGTGGTTATTAGGGAAGTATATCGATATAAATACGATTATATAATTAATAGCCGTATTTATGACTATGTATATTGACGACCAGCGAAAGCAAGCAATTGGCAAAAGAATTCAAAATTGGCGTAAGCAAAGAAAAATCACTCAAGAGAAGTTTGCAGCATTAATTGAACGCTCTACGGACGCAGTTTCTATGATTGAGCGAGGCATCAACTTTCCATCGCGTGAAACTCTTGAGCGAATGAGTAAAGTTTTTGAAATACCGATTAAGGATTTTTTAGCTTTTGAGAGTGATAATTCCAGCCCTACGGAAAGGGAGCAAACAATTAACAAAATCATCGGTCTATTGCATATTCTTGACGACAGGGATTTAAAGGCGGTTTTGGGTCTGGTTGAGGGGTTTAAATAAACACGATGAAAATTGTTCGTAAAATATAATTATTATTTTCGGTTAATGTTCATTGTGTGTTTTGGACTGGTGATTTTATACCACCAGAGTCGCATAAAATATTCTTACATTTAAGTAGTAATTCGTCGTATGTTAGAATGGAAACATTTTTAATGCTATTTCTATATAACTCAAAACTACGTTTCATTTGCTCTTTGTTGTCAAATTGCTTAGAATGTCCAATGACAACAAGTCCACTTGCATTGGATGTGTATTGCTTTGCATCTCTTGAATCTGAGCTT
>CAMAVJ010000006.1 GCA_945861725.1 Rickettsia typhi | reverse complement strand
AAAATAATTCTTGACATTCCAGATTTCTATATTGAAATTTTTGCGGAAGTTGTTTTCTGAAATTGTATTTCGCGGGTGTAGCTCAGCTGGCTAGAGCGCAACCTTGCCAAGGTTGAGGTCGAGAGTTCGAATCTCTTCACCCGCTCCATTTTTTATTGTTTATGATTGAATCGCGTGATGAGGAATTCCATTTAAATAGACGAATAGAATTGCAAGATAGAAGACCTATAGATAGAGTGAAAAACAAACAAGAACACCTTGAAGCAATTATATCACACCCTTTTACTTGGATAAGGTCTATAATCACTTACATCATTTGTGCCATATTCATCGTTGTGGACTGCAAAATTCTAGCATTTGTATGGAAAGCCGACTTAACCACACTTATCGTGTCAGAAAATTTGATAATTGTAAAATACAGTTTTCTGTTTTTGGTCTCCCAACTTGTAATATTCTCCCAAGGTTTTGGGTTTTCCAGCATTGTGAAGTTGATTGAAAGGTTTTCCTCCAAAAAAAACGCGAAGGAGAAAACCAAAGAGGAAAACCAATAGCACCAACAAAAAACGATGGACAATCTTGTGCCTAAAACCTATATCTTGCAACCAAGGCACTCAAAAATATCCTGTTCGCATATTTCCCCGCCTGCTGTGGGTCGTATCCACCAAAAAACAGACGCACACCAATATCAACCGATTTTTCTCCACCAATTTTTGATCTAACCGCAAAAAGACAGTCGTAAAGTCCATCAACAAAAAGCCCCTGCGTTGGAGATGGAAGGAAGTCTGAGCGTGTGAAAAAGCTATATTTTGGTGTCAAAACAATTTCAGATTCCACATTGAAAAGGGGTATTGCGATCCAGCCTGATCCACTAAATGAATTGCCTCCTGCCGTGAAATCAAGCTGAGCATATCGCACAATAAAAGAGCCTCCAAGACGTAAATATCCCAATTCAGACTGCAAAACAGGATAATTCGCCGACTGCCTAATTGAGTGAAATTGAAATTTAAGAGTTCCATTCGAACCACTTTCAAAAACCGTTTTTTGATAGTTCAAGTTTGATGTTACGGTGTCTTGATATTGTGTATATATTGGTTGAAAAACCGTTCCAAAGTTCCAACTGTCTTTTGTTTTGGACCAATACTCAAACCGAGCGGTTATGTCGTTAGATTTCCAACCATTGGTCGCAATATTTTGCTGATACCCCTGAATTTCTATTTTATTTGTGTGTAAAATACCCGCCTCAACTTCAAATTGATTCACCCTTTTTGAAGTATTTACGCCACTTGAAGCGTTTGCCGTTGAAAGTGAAAGTGTTGTGGCGAGGAGTCCAAAAAGAAATTTATTTACAAGGCAATCCCGTTTCATAACATATTCAACAACAATTCACACGTAATATATTTCCTAAAGTTCAAAAATGCAAGTGATTTTTTGAGTGCATTCGCCTCATTAAGCAACATTACCTGTTTTAGTGTTTCTTGATATTTTATAGATGATGTAAGGAGCAAATTATTTATTTAGTGGATGATCTTTTAATAATGAATATTCAATTAATGCAAATACTTCACTTTTACTATAATAGTATGATATAATTTTATATCTTTTTAGATAGCCAGATGTCCATAGCTCTCCATAATCAAATCTTTCTCTCAATTTTATCGCAGGAAATCCACAATTTTTTTCCTGTGGATTGAAAAATATCTCAACCTCAAAAACACCAATATACATCTGCTCACCTCTTTTATTAAAAGCACCTTTGTTGTGACATTGAATTGGTTGCTCATTCAACGCTTGTGTAATTTTATCAATAGTATAAGTATTATTATAAACATACCTTGGTTTTGACGTATTTATATCAATCACTGTGCCAATGTCTGGCAATAGTTTATTGTTATAATTAACACCATAATCTTCTATCCAGACATACCCTACATCAGCAAAAGCCTTACCCCAGCTACAGGCAAACACAACAAGCAATAGCAAAACGTATCTTCTCATTAGTTAGTTACAAAACTTTTTCCGAAAACTCTAAAATGGTAATTTTAATTTGCAACTGTAATAATCGTTAAAGTTGCATAAAAATGGTTTATACATTCACAAATGGCGAAAAAGTGTTTGAATTGTGCAAAATTTCACAAAATTAGATTATAAAAACAAATGGAGTAAACTACTCAAAAAGTAATTGTTTTTAGTAGTTTATTTTTAACTGTGCACAGCCGTAAACAAATGCGAAAAAAATTTGATAAAAGAAGCTTACATCATCTACAGTGGTTAGCAATGTTTCCACTAGCCCGCTCCATTTTATTAAAAATTTGAAGAAATTGCGAGGATGAAGAAAATTCTTGCTTTTTAAGTCTTTTATTTTTGAAGGACACACAATATATCGTATATAAAATGTCTAACAGCTTGTTCAGTAATTCATCTCAAGAATTTAAACTTCTTTCACAAGATGATGGTTTTCTTGGTCTTAATCTTGAATGTGAAACAAGCTATGAAACTGCCCAAGTTGTTGTTGTACCATTTGGATTAGAATCTTCTGTAAGTTATGGAGGCGGAACGAGAAACGGTCCACAAGCAATGATTATTGCTAGCCATCAAGTTGAACTTTTTGACGACGAATTTTGGTGTGAACCATACCTTCAATTTCCACTTTGCACATTAAAAGAGCCTCACATTTCAGAAAACCCTGAAAATCTTAGTAAGGAAATTGACAAACTTGAGGGAATTATCCAAAAAATTCTTGATGACGGGAAGTTTCCTTTAACATTTGGCGGGGAACATTCAATCACAATTGGCACAATTAAGCCTTTTGCACGAAAATTTGACGATCTTGTTATTCTTCACTTTGATGCCCATGCCGATTTAAGAGACTCTTATAATGATGAACCGAATTCGCACGCCTGTGCTCTTCGTAGATGCCTTGATTTTCCACATATAAAACTTGTTTCGTATGGAATTCGTAATATTTCAGCTAGCGAAATTCCATTTTTAGAAGAAAATTCGCACAGAATTAAAATTAACTGGGCAAGGAATAAAATGGAGTGGAATTTGGAAGAAGATTTGCATTGGTTTAGAGGTAAAAATGTTTATTTAACTTTTGATGTTGATGGTTTTGATTCAAGCGTTATGCCAGCAACTGGAACACCGGAGCCAGGTGGAATGTTTTGGAATGATGTTCTTCCAATCATTAAAACCGTAATGAAAGTTTCAAATGTGGTGGGAGCTGACATCAATGAACTTGCACCAAAAGAAGGAATGCATTTTTGCGATTTTCTAGCTGCTAAACTTGGATACAAAATTCTTTCTTACAAGTTTTGTCAGTAATTTGTTCTGTTGAGAATTTATCTTTTTAAAATATATCACCAGCGGATTGCCATTTCGAGTATTCGTCACCCATAACAATATGGCGGTCGCTTCTGTGTGTTTTTTTATAAACAAATGGATGAATGATTGGGTCTCCATGAAATTCTTGGTTAAGTTTAGCTGTCACGGCCATCTTGAGATAGAATATGTATTCGATTTCAACTTGACTCAACTTGTTTAGTTCGTTTGCTGAATTTTTATTTTTTGCAAGCTTGATGTATTCATAATTTTCCTTTGGAAGAGATTCTATCGTTACGCTATTTATTTTGGAATGGTAATCATTTTTATCAAGAAAGTTGAAGTAATCTGCATTTACTTGATAATCTTCCGCTAAAATTGCTTTTTTTTGTAAATAATACTGATTACTACGCTGCGTGATACTCTTCGTTTCATCGGTATGTAATACATTTCGTAGTGGGAGAATATGCATTTGGTTTTTATACTTAGCGTTAAATTCAGTATTATTTGCGTTTGATGTATAGCTTGGCTTTTTTGAGCAACTCAAAATTGCGAAAAACATTGCTAAAACGAGCACTAATTTTCTTAACATATCCCCTGAACTTTAAATAAAGTAATACTTTAGAAGGGGTAAAAAATAAAGTCAAGATAGTTGAGAAAGTTAATCCACCAGCAATTGCCGAAGAAAGTTGAATCCACCATTGAGAAGTTGGAGAATTGAGAGTTAAAACCGCCGTTTCAAAACTTATTCCAATACCAAACATTGCGGGAAGAAGTCCAACAACATTCGTTGCACTAGTGAGTAAAATTGGTTTTGCACGAAGAAGTGCGGCTTTAATTAATGCCTCTTTGATAGCTTCATCACTTTCGTGTTTGATATCTTTTTTAAATGTTTGGAAGAAGTCGAGGTATATGAGGTTGTTGCTTACAACAATACCAGCAAGGGCAATAATCCCAATGCCACACATAACGATGCTCAACGGATTTTGAGAAATAACAAGTCCAAGAAGTACACCAACGATCGAAAGGAAGACGGAACTCATAATTATTGCCGCATAACCAAACGAGTTAAATTCAATTAGAAAAATAAGAAAAATTGCGAAGAGTGCAATCAAAAATGCATTTTTAAGGAATGCCATTGTTTCTTGTTGGTCTTCATCAGTTCCACCGGCAAAAAGTTCAACACTATGTTTTTTTGCAATTTTTTCTAGTTCTGTGAAAATTTTTTCCTTTTCTTTTGATTTTATAACACTAATGACCTTGCCGTTTTCGTCGGTATATTTTTCCTTTACATTTGCTTTGACGGCAATCATAAGTCTTCCATTTTTACGCATAACTTCAACAAGTTCAGGAGCTTTCACAACTTTTATAAAGTTTGAAATTGGAATAGATTTCCCATTTTTTACTAAAAAACTATTCATAATTCTTGCAATGTTTCGCTCTTCAATGGGGTATCTTAAAAGAATTTCCGATTTTTCATCAAGGTAATTTGGCGAATATTTATCCATAAGAACGCCATTTGTTGCAAGTTTAACATATCCAGCAATGACAGCGGCATCGATATCGTATTTCATTGCGAGCTGTTTATCAACAATAACTTGGTACTCAATTCGCTCTGGTGGTCTTGTATCTTCAACATTTTGAAGCATTGGCTGGGAATTAAGGTGTTCTCTCATTTCCTGTACTGCAATTTGCATATTTTGCGATGAATCACCAAAAATTTCGTAGTAAATATCGGTTGTTTGCGGTGGACCATCTTTTTCCTTCTCAAATGTGACAATGAATCCAGATTCTGTAACATTTTCTTGTAAATCCTCAATAATCTTGCCTGCTTTTCTGCGAATTGACCAATCGACGAGCTGAATGTCAATAACACCAATTGTGTCTTTTGGCATATTTTCCGCATTTCCTCCAGTTCCGCCGGCAAATGTATAAAAAACATCGATTTCAGAACCAATTTGTTCTTTGACTTTCTTGCTGACGGAATCCATTGCTGCTGCTTTTTCATCAAGGGAAATATTTCCAGTTCCACGAACAAATCCGCGAATATAATTTGTTTCAATATTTGGAAAGAATTCAACGCCCCTGTTAAAAAATGCATATATTGTTATTATAACTGCAATTAATCCAACAAGTCCAAAAAATGAAATTAGAGGTTTTTGTAAAGTTTTATAAACCATTCTTGCATAAAGCCCTTTGATACCATCAAGCTCCATCATTTCCTTAGTTGAAAGATCTTCGATAACAATATCTTGTTCGTCAGATGGAACTGGTTTATCAAGTATTCCACCAAGAGTTGGCATAATGAATAATGCGACGAAAAGTGACGATGAAAGAACGATTATTAGCGTCATTGGGAGATATTTCATAAAGCCGCCAATTACACCGGGGAAGGCTAAAAGCGGAGCGGAGACTATCAAAACCGTGGATGTTGAAATTAATGCTGGAACAAACATTTTCTGTGTTGCTTCAAGATATGCTCTTTTAACAGGAACGCCATAGCGAATTTTCTGGCTGGCATACTCAACGATGATAGAACTTGCGTCCATAATCATTCCAATTGAAAGAACTAAACCAAAAAGAACGATAATATTTAGACTTATTCCAAACATATATAAAATCCAGATTGAAATAAAGAACGAAAGCGGGACGGAAAGTCCAATCAAAATTGCCTGCCTCAACCCAACAATGTTCATAACCATGATAAAAACAATGATTATTGCAAACATTATTTCATTTTGAAGATTACTTAGAGAATCTTTGATATCCTGCGATGTATCACGCATATAAAGAATTTCGACATCAGACGAAAGAGTACTGGCGTAGACATCAATTTTTTTGTAAATTTTTTCAATTGTTTTGATGATGTTTGTCCCAGAACGCTTGGAAATTTCTAAAACTATCGCATTTTTACCATTAATTTTGGCAATTGATGATTGATCTTTGTATGTTTTAACAACATTTGCTATATCTTTTAACTTTACAACCGTGCCATTTTTTGTTTTGACTGGAAGATTTTTAATTTCCTCAAAATCCTTGATAAGAGAAGGAACTGTGACGGAAAATTCACCAGATTTTGACCGCATAATTCCAGAAGAAATCAGCTTATTATTATTTGCAATTGCGGCAATATCCTGAATAGAAATTCCAAACTGGCGTAGTGTCGATGGTAGAATTTGAATTTCAACTACCTCTTCAAGTTCGCCTTTTATCGTAACTTTGAGGACATCAGGTATGTTTTCAATTGCATCCTTAAGGTTTCTTGCGATCTCCATCGTGGAATTGAGATTATCACTTAAAAGTGCAATATTGAGTACTGGCATCGCACTGAGATCGACTTCTGAAATTGCAGGTTCTTTAACGTCAGTTGGGAATTCAACTTTGGCAGCATCAACTTTTTCACGAACATCGTTCATTGCGGTTGCGTTATCAATTCCGGCATTAAATTCTATTACGACTGAAGCTGAGTTTACATAGGAATATGATGTTACATTTTTTACACCTTGAATTTTGGAAATTTCCTTTTCAATAGGTTTGAGGATCATCTTTTCACTGTCTCTTGGTGAAAAACCTTCGGCTTGTACTGAAATGAAAATATACGGAACCTTTACTTGAGGTGCACCTTCCTTTGCAATCATTTTATAAGATTGTATTCCAAAGATGAGGAGCATCGTTGAAAATACAATAGTAAAGCGTTTCTTTGTAAAGAAGAAATTAATCAGTTTTTGCATAAAACGCATTAATCAATTTTGCCTTTTTCAAATGTTACATCATAAACTTCAATGATATCACCAGCAAGGAATCCTTCAAATTTTTCCATTTGAAGACCACACTCCTTACCTTGTTGAATTGTTTTAACATCCTCTTGAAAGTGTTTAAGTGTTCTAATATTACCTTGTGCGATAACTTCCCCATTGCGAATAACTTTTGCAAGAGCATTTCTTTTAACGACGCCATCTGTAACATGAAGACCTGCAATTTTCCCAGCTTTTGAGACATCAAATACTTGACGAACTGATGCTGTTCCAACTTTTGTTTCAATTTGAACTGGTGCGAGGGAATCGGATAAAAGTGCTTTTATTTCATCGATAATTTTGTAGATAATCGAGTGTTCGCGAATGACAATATTACCTTTTCTTGCAAGATTTTCTTCAGAAGATCCAACTGTAACATTAAATGCGAAGATTGTTGCTCCTTTTGTTTTAGCAAGTAATATGTCTGCTTCTGTGACATTTCCAACGAGTGCTTGGATTATGTGAAGTTTGATTTCATCGTGTGCAATTTTTGCAAGGGAATATTGGATTGCATCTAATGTTCCTTGGGTGTCGGAGCGTATAATAACGCCAACTTCTGTTTTTTCTTTTCTAAGAAGTGCGGCAAATGGATCTTCTGCTGATATTTGATTTTCAGCTGCTTCGTCTTGCATTCTTTCAATTCTGTGGGCGATAACTTCCCTTGCAAGGCGTTCACTTTCCATAACGAAAAAACGCTCACCTGCTCCTGGTACTTCATTAAATCCATAAATTTCAACTGGCATTGAAGGAAGTGCTTCGGTTAATGTTTGGGATTTATCATCGACCATTTTTCTAACTCTTCCGTATGTTGTTCCGGCGAGCATAACATCGCCATTTTTAAGAATTCCATGTTTAATTAGCACTGTTGCAACGACACCCTTTTTGTTATCAAGACGCGATTCAAGTACAATTCCACCACCGTGACCAGAATAGTTAGCTTTTAGTTCCATAATATCAGCTTGAAGTATAATTCTTTCTTCAAGTTCTTTTAATCCAGTTCTTTTTAATGCGGAAACTGGAATGACGGCAATGTCACCACCGAAATCTTCCGGAACTAGATGGTGTGAGAGTAAGTCTTCTTTTACTTTTTGCAAGTTGGCGGAAGGTAAATCCATTTTGTTTACGGCAACGATTATTGGGCAACGAGCATCTTTCGCGTGGTGGATTGCTTCAATTGTTTGTGTGTTGATTGAATCATCTGCGGCAACAACTATAATTGCGATATCAGTTGCGTTTGCACCTCTTGATCTCATTGCTGTAAAGGCCTCATGCCCTGGCGTATCGATAAATGTGATTTTCTGACCAGATGGAAGAGTAACTTGGTAAGCACCAATGTGTTGAGTGATGCCACCTGCTTCGCCGAGTGCAACATCTGTTTGGCGAAGGGCGTCAAGAAGTGATGTTTTGCCGTGGTCGACATGTCCCATCACTGTAACAACTGGTGGAGTTTTTTGAAGATTTGTGCTAATTGCTTTTCTGTTAAGAATATCTTCTGGAGTTTTTTCCTTTACGCGCAATACTTTGTGTCTGAATTCTTCAACAATTAATTCTGCGATGTCGCCATCAAGAATGGAATCTTCATTTGCATGTTCACCAACGAATTTTGCTTTTTCAATTACTAAATTGATTTTTAAAGAAAGGCGATTTGCAAGTTCTTGCATTGAAATTAACTGTGGTATTTCAATGGTTTTGGTTGTTTGTTCTTGCACACTATTATTTGTATGCTTTTTTCTTACTCCAAATGAGCTTGTTTTTTTTCTTTTGCGATTTCTTTCTTCGGAAACGAATGTTGAAATAATTTCAATTTCAGTTTCTTCTTCGACTTGACGCTGCTTTGAGAGGAATTCTCGTAAAATTTCACCCGAACGAAGGCTGTCAATTTCTGATTCTTTATCGAATTCGAGGTATTTGTAATGCCTTAGGTGTTTTTCGATGACGGATTTATCACGATTATCTTCCTTTGCAGCATCGTCATCATCTGGATTAATTGCAATCAATGGTGCGTCACTTCCGGTTTTTGTTCCAAAAAGTAAAAAGTCGTGTGCAATATCTTCGTGTTCTTCTTTCTCGATTTTTTTTGTTTTAATTTCAACCTTTGCTGGCATTGTAATGTGCAACTCCTGTTTGATTTTTACAGATTTTCCTTTGGAAAATACTCCTCCCATTGGTGGTTTGACTATGAGGTTTATTGATTTCATTGTGGGATTTGCTTCGCCTTGAGGTGACGATGTATTTGTGCGTGATTCCATCCGTTTCATTATGTCATTGTTGGACATACTGTATGGGGAGTCGTATGGTGAGGCAAATTTTTCTTGTGTATTTTTTTCCTCAACGAACGATTGTTCGGCATTTTTGTGAACAACTTGGCTACCACTAGAGGTGTTTTTGATGAACTTTTTAAGGATATCTTCTTTGTTCATACCGATGCCAGCACCGATACTACCAAGGGAAATTTTTGCAGATGAGCTTGAACCTATTGTGGTTCCTAGAGTAATTTTTGTTGTTTCTGATGGGTCTTTAGGCATTAAAGATTGTACAATTATTTGTTATAATATATATTATAATAAAAGATAAATAAACAGTCAAGAAATTCTTGCATAAACACAAAAAAAGTGACAAAAAAGTGTTTTGCTGTGAAATAATTTTTAAAACATTAAACAACAACCCTCGCTAACATTCTTATCCTTCTTTTTTACTTGATCGTATTTATTCTTGACACTTATTCTTTTCTGCTCACGATGCTCTGCATATTCGAAATATGTTCGCGGCGACATAGCATCCATAGCAATATATTCATCATCACTATACTGCAAATTCTTCTCACGAAGTATCTCTTTCATCCGAGCATGATATGGATCTTGTTTCTCAATTTCCTTCAACAGATTGAGATCTTGATTGTTGATGCTATCAGGGGCAACTTTATTGGATTTCCTTTGCATAAAAAATATCAAAACAATATCACAATTATCACATTCTTACCAAAATATCAATGGTTTTTAAAAAAACTTGATTTTTTTTTTTAAAATGTTTGAAATGTTCAAATTCTTTTAAATTCATTCCAAATGAAACATTACACGCACAAAATTTCGGAAATATCGGAAGCATTACTTGGCACAACGGTTCAAATTGCGGGCTGGTTGCATAATAAACGCGACCACGGCGGGGTTCTTTTCCTTGATATTCGTGCCTTTGGCGAAAAAGTTCAAGTTGTTATTGAAGAAACAAAAATGATTGAGGAAGTTTCCAAAATTAAGCTTGAATCTGTTTTGAAAATTACGGGAACTGTGCGTAATCGTCCTGAAAATGCGGTTAATTTGGGGTTGAAGTCCGGTCGTGTTGAAATTGTTGCATCAAGTGTTGTTATTGAAAATGAATCGGTACAAATTCCATTTCAAGTGAATTGTGACGACGAAATTTCCGAAGACATTCGCCTGAAATATCGCTTTCTTGACCTTCGCACCGAAAAAATGCGTAATAACATTTTGCTTCGCTCGTCCGTGATATCCTACATTCGAAAACGCATGGAACTTGAAGGCTTTACCGAATTTCAAACTCCAATTCTAACGGCATCGTCTCCTGAAGGAGCAAGAGACTTCCTCGTTCCGTCTCGTATTCATCCAAATAAATTCTATGCCCTACCACAAGCACCGCAACAGTTTAAACAACTTTTGATGATGTCAGGCTTTGAAAAATACTTCCAAATTGCTCCGTGTTTCAGGGATGAAGACGCCCGTGCCGACCGTTCCCCCGGGGAATTTTACCAACTGGATATTGAAATGTCGTTTGCAACGCAAGAAGATGTATTTTCCGCAATTGAACCTGTGATGTATGATGTCTTTGTGAAGTTTGCCGGAAACGATGATTTTATTTCAACTCGTTCAAACTACGATAACTCACACTCTGTTTGGATTAACCTTGAAGCAATTCACAAAATGGATAAAAATTCCGATTCATTCAAGAAACTCACCAAAAATATTGAGGCATTTTACCATAAATTCAACGAGGGAATCAGCGGCATAAAAAGCACTCCAAGCGAGGTTATTTCGCACGTTTTTAATGCCAATATTAATATGCGTGATGAAATTCCCCTGAATACCCTAACCCAAACAAATTGGGATGCAGGCTTTATTGTGACAACTCGTGATGCAGAAAGCGTGAAAACCATCAAAAACCGCCTTTTGGAAATTATGTTTAAAGGCGTGAATTTTGGAAAAACCGTTTCGCCATATCCTTTCAAACGCATACCATATGATGTTTCAATGCTAAAATACGGAAACGACAAGCCAGATTTGAGAAATCCTATCGAAATTTTTGATGCTAGCGATATTTTTGAAGGCTCAAAATTCGGAATTTTTGCCTCCACAAAGGCAAAAGGCGATGTTATTCGTGCAATTCTAGTTCCGTCGCACGGGAAATCAACCGAGTATTTCAAAACCGAAATGCAAAATTTCGCAAAATTGAACGGTGGGGAATTTGGTCTTGCCTATATGATATTCGAAGAAGGCACGGTGAAAAACTGCCCAATTCGTAACGCTTATAAAATCGAGAAAAACGGCGATGCCATTCACGAAGAAGAGTTCGCGGCACTGGTTGATACAATTAAAACTGCGGGAAATCTTAAAGATGGTGATGCCGTGTTTTTTGCCTGCGGAAAGCCAAATTTTGCCGCAAAATTAGCGGGACTTGTGAGAACGAAAATTGGTCGTGACCTAAAATTAATCAACGAAAACCACTTTGAATTTTGTTGGATTGTTGATTTCCCATTTTTTGAAGAAAGCGAGACAGAGAAAAATGCTGATGGGACTCCAAAAATTGAATTTTCCCACAACCCTTTTTCAATGCCACAGGGGGGAATGGATGTTTTGTTGCTTTCGCAGGAGGAGACTTTTGATAAGATTTTTGCCTTCACATCTGATAAAGATATATGTTGGAATCTTAGTATGTTTAGCGTTGATATCATGGAAACAATGAAACACTTTATAACAACAAATGACTTCCACGTTTGGGCTGGAGATGACGATAAGGATAGCGATGTCAGAAGAAAATTACGAAATCATAGCATTGAAAAATTTAAAAAGAAATTCTACATCAACCCCCTCACAATCAAAGCCTACCAGTATGATATCGTTTGCAACGGGATTGAACTTTCTTCAGGTGCAATTCGAAACCACAAGCTGGATTTAATGTTCAAAGCTTTTCAGATTGCGGGATATGGTAAAACTGATGAAGAAACAAAAGAAATTGTAAGTGAAAAATTTGCTGGAATGGTTAATGCGTTCCAATACGGTGCCCCACCCCACGGCGGAATTGCACCGGGAATTGACCGCATAGTTATGCTTCTTGCAGGGACGGATTCAATTCGGGATATTATTGCGTTCCCGCTCAACGGAAAAGCACAGGATTTACTAATGAATGCACCTTCGGAAGTTGGCGAAAGGCAATTGGAAGAACTGCGAATTTTCACGGAAGAACAGTTGAAAAATCGATCGGAATCAGTACAAAAAAGGTTAAAAAAATTAGGATTAGAGATCAAAAATGATTTAAATTAAGATTTGAAATCGTTCCTATTGTTCGGAATACTCAATATTCACAGAGGCGTGAAATAATTGAGATATTACGTCCCTTTCGGAGTTGTTGAATGAAAGGAATAATCCTTCAAATTGCAAAAGGTATTCCTGATGCAATTCTTCATCAAAAAATATGAATTTCATTGCACCGGATTGAGCATCGCCTAAAATATTTCCCGATCCTCTTATTTTCCTATCAACTTGAGCAATATAAAATCCGTCATTTGAATCTTTCATCGCCTTAAGGCGTTCTTTTGCTTTTTCCGAAACTTCACTACCAAAAAGCAAAATACAATAACCTTGCTCGGAGGATCGTCCAACTCTTCCGCGTAGTTGGTGAAGAGAGGCAAGTCCAAATGTTTCAGCGGATTCTATTATAATAATGTTTGCTTTCGGAATATCAATTCCAACTTCAATAATTGTTGTTGCAAGAAGGACTTTTACTGTTGGGTTTTCCTTAAATTCAAAAATTGCGGCATTAATTGCCTCTTCTTTCATTTGTCCGTGAACCATTAGAATTTCTTCGTCTTTAAAATATTTTTTTAGGAAAATTTCCCGTTCTTTAATGTTGGATTTTATCTGACTTTCGGATTCTATCAAAGGGCAAACCCAGTACATTTTTAGATCTTGCCCAAATTTTTTCTTTGTTGAAGTAATTAGTTCGCCAGCTTTTGAATTTGAAAGAAGAGTTGTGATTATTGGCAGGCGATTCTGCGGTTTTTCAGTTATTGCAAAGAATTCAACGCCGGAATACATTGACATTGAAAGTGTGCGTGGAATTGGGGTTGCTGTCATTGTTAAACATTTTGCATTTTCAGATTTCTTCATTAACTCCAATCGTTGACGCACTCCAAATTTGTGTTGTTCGTCAATAATAACAAAGCCAAGGTTGGAAAATTCAACTGTTTGTGAAAATACTGCGTGGGTTCCTATTACAACGTGAATTTTGCCGGATCGAATATCTGCGAGTTTTTCTCTTTTTTCTTTTGCTTTTTCTTTACTAATTAAAAGGCTACACTTGATTTCAAAACCTGAAAGTGCTTCGTTAAAGCTGTGGAATAGTTGTGTTGCAAGAATTTGTGTTGGTGCTAAAACTACTACTTGAAAGCCGGATTGTACAACATTTATTGTACAAGAAATCGCGACAATTGTTTTTCCGCAACCGACATCTCCCTGAAGTAAAAATAATTTACCTTTTTTAGATTGTTGGAATTTAGAAATTTCTGAAATTGCTTCTTTTTGCCCTTGAGTTAGTTGGAATTTTATATTTTTGAGAAGTTCTGGAATAAAATTTTGTTTGAAATGAAGTGCATTTGCTTGATGTTGATTGATTTTTTGTATTGTGTGTTTGTAGGAAATATATTCAAATGAAGCTAAAAAATGTTTTGCCATTTCTAAAGATTCTAACGAACTTGGTTTGTGAATTTGTGTTAATGCGGAATTTAAACTGAATTTCGTTCCAAGTTGTGTATTAATTTGTTGTGAAAAATTTTCACAGTATGGGTTGCTTTGGAGAAAATTTAAAATATATTCCTGAATTTTGAGGTCGTCAATTGATTTTTTGTAGTGAGGAATGATTGCGATTTGAGAGCCATCCAAGGCTTTTTTTGCAAAAATGGAAGCGTCTCCAAGTTTTGATGGGTGAATGATTGTGATTTTGTCATTAAAGAACTTTGGTCTCCCTGAAATTGTTATCACATTATTTAGAAGGAATATTTTATTCCACCACGATTGATTTCCAGCAAAAAATGTCAATATGATTTGGTTATTTGTAATATCCCCATTGCTTTCTACGAGAAGGGCTGTGATTGTGTACGGAGTTGCTCTTGATATTCTTAGTGTGTTGGAATTTTTAATTGGAATAACTTTGAGAATGTTTGGAATATCCTCTTTAATTTGTGCGATTTTATGCACTAAATTAATGATCTCATAACGCGTAGGAGCGGTAGAAATTGGTGTTATTTGGGAGAAATCTTGACTTTTTTTAACTTGATTCTGTAAAACTTTTTTTCCAGCAGTATTACTGGACGATTTACCAGAATCTGGCATATTACATAAGAGAGATAATACTTACAACAACAATTGGAACAAAACATGCAAGTGCTGTAATGATGTATCCAATAATTGATGCAGTTTTAAGATCGAGGGCAAGGTTGTGATCCCATAAAATGTGTCTAATCATAGTGCCGCTGAAGAAAATAAGTGCGAAAATTGTTGTAAACAGAATGATGTACGAAAGAAATGAAATTATTGGCGTTGAGGCTTTGAGTGCCATAATAATTATGTAAAATGGAATTGATGGATTGTTGTATTTATAGATTGAGATGATCATTGCCCATAAAAAGGCAATAATAAAAAAGTAGACATAAATACCGCAAAGTCTTCCAATAATTGATGTTCCGGATGTTATTTGCTTTTTGTATATTGACAGATGTGGGGACAAAGGTCTTGTTTTCATGATGCATTGCATACTTATGGATAAGTAATAAAACGGGCAATTTAAAAATCAAGACTTTGTGAAAAATAATTTCTTGACAATTAAAATTAATTTGTTTTCAAAATCCGAAACGGGCAGGTGGCTGAGTGGTCTAAAGCACTGGTCTTGAAAACCAGCGTAGGGCAACCTACCGTGGGTTCGAATCCCACCCTTCCCGCCAGCATTCCCAAGCATATCCCTACAATTTCCAATCGATAAACATCCACGCAAACTACGGCTTTAGCTCCCATATTATGCACTTGACAACTCTCTTTCCAATCTCAAAATTCTAAAATAAGGTGAAGCTCTCTTTTACTGGATAAATGAAGTTGAGTTAAAGTGGTGGTTCTTGGTGATTTGTGCGTTTTGATTTAGCTTTAGAGTGTTCAATTATTTAGGGATTAAGTTCCATTAATGTAGCTTTACTTTCTTGTCTCTATTTATTTTACAATACTCTCAAATTTTTTCTTGCTTTTTAAAATATGCAATCAGGAATTCATTCAACTAATACCATAGGTTCTATGAGAAAATTATTTTTACCCATAACAATAGCATCAGCTATATCAATTTCATCCTACGCAAAAGACTATTCGCGAGACGGTGCCTTTATTCAGGCTTTCGGCGGTAAAATATTCAGTGGTAACCAGATATCATCCGATTCAGGCAATTATCGGATTTTTCATCACATGAAGCCATCTGCGATTTATGGTCTTGCTTACGGTTACAACTTTCATAATTTTGCTTTTTCAGCATTATTTGATCGTACAACTATGCCATTTGAATCATCGACTGACAGCGTTAATATTACAACTTTCTTAGCAAATGCCGCTTACAATTTTAATACTGGAACAAGATTTACTCCGTATCTTGGTGCGGGCGCAGGTTTTGCACACAGAACTTGGATCGCAGACAGTGGTAAAAATTTTGCTTACGATGGTGCTGAATATATTCTTGCCCTACAATTAAGTGCTGGTGCAAAATATGCTATTTGCGATAAAGTGGATATCTTTACTGATATTCGTTATAAAACAACTGGTGAGGCAAAACAGAATATCACTAATGCTGGTAACACTATAATTTCCGCAACGGCGGCGGCCTTTAGGTTTTTTGCTGTAACGGCCGGCATTTCTTATAAATTTTAAGTTTAAGTACAAAAATTCATTCATAACTAATTACAACTACTATGAAAAAAATATTATTAGCTAGTACATTTGCAATTTTTGCGATTTCATCAACTGCCTATTCAGAAAGTGCTACAAAAGATGGAGCATTTATTCAAGTTTTTGGTGGAGCAGCGTTTCCCAGCAAGCAATCATTTGTTATAACATCAGATTACTCGGCTCTTCCAAAGCCAGTTGGTATGTATGGACTTGGTATTGGTAATAATTTCAAAAATTTCTCGTTTTCTGCAACTGTTGACAGAACCGAGCTTCAATTTGAATCAACAACTCTTACTACAGATTCTTCCACGACAACAAGGTTTTTTACTTTTTTAGCAAACGCCGCTTATAATTTCAATACTGGAACAAGGTTTAGCCCATACTTTGGTGCTGGTGCAGGTTTTACATTGGATAGCATTGCTATGAGTAGTGATCTTCACCACCATGATAACTCATTCGTGTGGCAAGTAAGTGCTGGTGCAAAATATGCCATTTACACACATCTTGATATCTTTGCCGATCTTCGTTACAGAGGTATGGCAGAGTCGCAATCTTATAAATCACTGTCATCAATGACGGGAGGGCGATTTATTATGGTTGCAACTGGCTTAACTTATAACTTTTAGTTAACGCCTAGTTGGGAGTCTTGCAGAATGATAACTCTTTCTTCAAGACTCATTCAATCCCAAAAACAAGATTACCATCCCAAAGAAGTTGCGAAGTTGCAAATAATAATACAAATTCAACAGGACAAATTTAGGAGGTCAACTTTATGCAACTCCAATCTTACTCACCAACGCCGATTTCGATGGCTCACTTTATTTGTTTATCAAATGGGGAAGAGAGCAAACAAAACTACTCTGCTTTGTTCTAAAAATTCAATTTTAGCAAAATCTTGGGCTTTCTCAGATTGCTTAAAATGAGTATTATTAAAACCGATGGCATCGCCTGCGTTAAGAGTCAAATTCCCAAGTTTTATACTACCGCTTGCAAGATGCAGCCAAAAATGTTGCTGCTTACTACTTGGAAGTTGAGTTTCCTTAAGATTACCAGAATCTATAGCAAACACTTGGGCATTCTGCCTGATTTGTACCGAATCAAAAATACCATCATCGGAAGCAACCAAAGCCCACCGTTCAAAATGGTTTGGTTTGGAAATTTTGTAGTAAGGTTCACCTCCATTTCTATTTGGAGAAATCCACATTTGAAGCAAATGACATTCCACATTGCCATGATTAAATTCCCCGTGAACAATTCCCGTTCCAGCACTCATCACTTGAAAACAACCAGCTTTTATCTCCTCCTTGTTACCTAAGTTATCAGAATGAGTAAGGGTTCCGCTCAAAACATATGTGATAATTTCCATATTTTTATGCGGATGCAATCCAAAACCCGTATTTGGCTTAATGGTATCATCGTTGATGACCATTAAACTATGGTAATTCATAAATTGTTCATCATAATATTCACTAAATGAAAATGTATGATAGGTTTTAAGCCAGTCGTGGTTGAAAAATCCTCGCTCATCGCTTTTGCGGATAATTATATTATGCATACAGTTTTTTTTAGATGGTATCTAGACCAAATAGATTTTTTGATATAAGTCAAGAGCTTTATCATAGCAACTTCTTGCACTGATACCATGAGCCAATCAAATTATTTTACTGATAACAGTAATGCGTTTAATTACTTTGCAATATTTTTGCATGAACAAAGAAATACCTTGACAAATGGTCGTAATCGCTCAATTACACTTTAATTTTCTCATTTTTTATGTTAAAACAGCTCTTTTTACTGTTTGTAGGCATTGCATCGACATTTTTCCAAAGAAAATCAGGTGCATCAAAAATTCAAAAATGAACCTTCATGAAACAATACTGGATATTAACAACAATTATCATCACATTTAATTATCAAAAATCTATGGCAAACTCGGTCACATCTTATTCGGGAAAGCATCTAACAGAATTGCAAAAACAAGTAGCACAAAGTGGTGGAACGGAAAAAGCATTCAATAATGAATATTGGGACAACCACCATGAGGGGATTTATGTTGATATTATTGTTGGTGAACCACTTTTCTCTTCTATTGATAAATTTGATTCCGGAACTGGATGGCCAAGCTTTACAAAGCCTATTGACGGCACGACAATTATTGAAAAAGTTGATTATTCTTATGGTATGAAGCGAATTGAAGCAAAGTCTCTAAAAGGAAACGCCCATCTTGGGCATCTTTTTGAAGATGGACCTAAAGACAAAGGTGGAAAGCGTTACTGTATGAATTCCGCTTCTATGAAATTTATTCCTAAATCTGACTTGGAAAAGGAAGGGTATGGAGAGTATTTAGGATTGTTTATGGATAAGAAGTAGTGGATACCATTTTATGATTAAATCTCCTAAAGTTCCTACATTGATTGCTTTGTCATTTTGTTTGTTATTCGTTATATTTCTAATACTAACTCTGATTTCTTGCTCGACAGAAAAAAGTTATTACAAAGGTCAAAAATCTGATCACTTCAATGGCAAAGTTTTTTTTAATCATGGAGATTCTGAAATTCGTAATGATAGTTTTTTTCAATACTTTCGTGCAAAAAAACAGTATTTGCTGAAAAATGGAAAACAACAATGGCCAAGTGAGATATCGCAAAATCCCACAATGATAAATGTTCCACTCAAAATTATCGATGACGGCAAAGTGCACGTTACATTTATTGGTCACTCAACTTTCCTTTTGCAATTGGAAGGCTTGAATATTGTTACAGATCCTATATGGTCAAAAACTGCAGGACCAACTTCGTTTTTAGACCCAAAACGTTCAATTGCTCCAGGAATAAACTTTAATGATTTACCAAAAATTGATGCAGTTTTGATAAGTCATTCTCACTACGACCATCTAGATATTCCAACTGTGAAAATGCTCAAAACACATTCTAATCCAATTTTTTTTGCTGGGCTTGGAATATGCCACTACTTAAATAATGTTAAAAATCTAAATGTAAAATGTGTTGAGATGGATTGGAATAATTACGCAACCATTGGCGAGTTAAAAATACATTTTTTAGAGGCAAAACATTGGTCGAAAAGGGCAATATTTGGTTCGAATGTGACACTTTGGGGTGCTTTTGTGCTGGAAAGCAGACTTGGAAATATATATTTTACAGGTGATACTGGCTATGGTGATCATTTTAAAAAAGCTGCTGAAAAATTTGACACATTTAAACTTTCATTAATTTCCATTGGAGCTTATAAACCTTTAGATTTTATGCACAATCACCATCTTTCGCCTGAAGAAGCCGTGATGGTACATTTGGATTTAAACTCTACAAAATCAATCGCCATGCATTTTGATACCTTTAAGCTTGGTCTTGAAAACTACAATGATGCAGTGAAAGGTTTGGCAATCGCGAAAGGGAAATATCATATTAAAAACGATGGATTTATGGTTATGAACGTGGGTGATGAAGAAACTTTTTGAATTTATAATTTTCCCATATCCATTACAAAACGATATCGAACATCGCTTTTTAAAACTCGCTCATATGCCTCATTCACCTGACTTGGGTTTATTACCTCAATTTCCGGGAAAATATTATGTTTTGCACAAAAATCCAGCATTTCTTGAGTTTCTTTAATTGAGCCAATTAGAGAGCCTGCATAATTACGACGCATTAATATGTTTTAATAAATCAATATTTAATTTCCCATTTATCCCGAATTAAACAAAAGTATTGACATTTTTCCATTTACATAGTACCATTTAAATGGTTATTTTAAGAAGTGAAAATGCAAAATATCATCATTGCCATTGTTTTATCAGCATTCATACCATTTTTTATTAAAAGAAAACATACTCATATGGTTTTTGCAATCGGGTTTCCATTGCTTACTGTTATGCAGATATTTCTCGTGCAACTTTCACATGAATACGAAACAACAACGCTGACATACGCAGTTCCAATTTCATTTTCTGTGAACCAAATTTACTTAAACTTTGCGGTCTTTATAAGCATTTTATGGCTACTCGCAAGCATTTATTCCGTCCTGTATATATCTAAAAATTATGGTGAAAGGAAGCTTTCAAAGTTTATGCCATTTTATAATATAGCCGTTGGAATGACACTTTTAACAGCTTTTGCGAGCAACCTTTTCACGACATTCATTTTTTATGAACTTCTAACGCTTTCAACCCTTCCACTTGTTGGCTTTGGTGGAAAAAATGGTGGTGGAAAAAATGGTGGAAAATCTGATATTAAGAAATTACTGACAAAGTATATGCTTATTCTTTCATTTTGTGCGATTGCATTTTTCTTACCTGCAATATTTATGTTTCAAGGAGCAATTGGCACAACGGAATTTATGCAAGGAGATGGCACAATTTTAACACTATTTGGTCAGGATTTTCCACAAAATGAATCTGGATTGAATAATTATCAATATGCTCCATCACCTTTGTTGATGGTGATAATTTTTACAATGATGCTTTTTGGTCTGGCAAAATCTGCAATTTTTCCTTTCAATGGTTGGCTTCCAGCGGCAATGTGTGCACCGGCACCAGTTAGTGCATTACTCCACGCTGTTGCCGTTGTAAATGTTGGAGTGTTTGTTATGTATAAAGTGATATATGAACTTTACGGAACAAATTATATGATATACCTTCAACTTCTGTATAAACCATTGTTTATTGGAATAACGATAGTTATTGTTCTTGGAATGATTGTCGCATCTATAAAAGCACTAGGATCCGTTGATTTTAAGAAAATTCTAGCATTTTCAACAATTGTAAATATGGGGTACATCACCTTGCTTTTTATGACATTCTCTGAAGCGGGAGTACACGCTGGGTTTTGGCATATTTTCGTGCATGGAATTACAAAAATCGGCTTATTTTTCATCGCAGGTGTTCTTTATTCAATTTATCACACCAATAACTATCGAAGAATGGCTGGAGCGTTTAACCGTCATACAATTCTTGCATTTTCTCTGATTTTATTCTCATTTTCACTTTTAGGTGCACCGATGACATCGGGCTTTATCAGTAAACAATTTATGGTTGAAGCTCTTTCTGAGTCTTCATATGTTGTATTGTTTGGAGTATTATTTTCATCAGTTACTTCTGCGGTATATCTTTTCCGCCCTGTTATGTACACAGTGGCACGCACAAAAAAACAGATAATCGACAGTAATCTTTCAACGATAGCATATGCGATAATCCTTCCACTTGCAATTGTGAATATTATTGCATTCATTGCTGGTTTTACAGGAAAATCTTTTTTGTAATTCAATATCGCTAGAAAATATCGCTACAGGTTTACTTAAATACCGTGTTGCGAATTACATAATGCATAATTCCACCATTTTTAATATAATCCAACTCAGGATTGGTATTAATTCTTGAAAGTAGGGCGATCTGCCTACTCGTGCCATCGGAATATTCAATTTCTGCTTGAACTACTTGTGCGGGAACTAAATTTTGAAGGTTTTTGATAGAAATTTTTTCATCACCTTTAAGTTTTAGTGATTTGCGTGTGTCTCCATTTGTGAAAACAAACGGTAAAACACCCATTCCAACAAGGTTTGAACGGTGAATTCGTTCAAAAGATTCCGCAATAACAGCCTTGATACCAAGAAGATATGTACCTTTTGCTGCCCAATCGCGGGAAGATCCCGTCCCATACTCCTTTCCGGCAATTACAACCATTGGCGTATTATGTTTCTTATGTTTCATTGCGATATCGTACACGGAAAGAATTTCTCCCGTTTCAAAATCTTTAGAATACCCGCCTTCTTTTTCACATTTACCAGATTCACCTTCAAGCATTTCATTCTTGATGCGAATATTTGCAAAAGTTCCACGCATCATTATTGAATGCGAACCCCTTCTTGCTCCATAAGAATTAAAATCTGTTGAATTAATGCCATTACTTTGCAAGAATTGTCCAGCTGGGGACTGCTTTGCAATATTTCCAGCTGGTGAAATGTGGTCCGTTGTAATTGAATCGCCTAAAATTAAGAGTGGCTTTGCATTTAAAATATCGTCAATTCTTCCAGAAGAATTGCGTTGCATTCCTTCAAAATATGGCGGATTTTCAATGTAAGTTGAGCCATGTTGCCAAGAATAGATATCACTTTGTGTAATTTTAATATCCTGCCATTCTTTAGTTCCTTCGTAAATATTTTTATATTTCTCAACAAAGACATTACGCGTAACAAATTGTTTCATAATAGATTGAATTTCTTCATTAGATGGCCAAAGATCCTTTAAGAAAACCTTATTCCCATTGACATCAACACCAAATGAATATGATGATATATCATTTTTTACATTTCCAAGAAGAGCATAGGCAACAACAAGCGGAGGTGATGCCAAATAATTCGCCTTCACAAGTGCGTGAATTCTTCCCTCGAAGTTTCGATTTCCCGAAAGAACAGCTGCAACCGTTAAGTTTTTTTCTGAAATTTCTTTTTCAAATTCAGGTTTAAGAGGTCCTGAATTACCGATGCAAGTCGTGCAGCCAAATCCAATAATATTAAAACCAAGTTCATCAAGGTAGTATTGTAATCCTGATTCTTTCAAGTATTGTTCTGCAACACGCGAACCTGGTGCAAGTGAAGTTTTTACAAATGCCGGAACTTTTAAACCTTTTTCAACCGCTTTTTTTGCAAGTAATCCAGCGGCAATCAAAACTGAAGGATTTGATGTATTTGTGCAAGAAGTAATTGCCGCAATAACAATTGATCCATTATCCATCAGCTTTACATTATCTGCGTGCTCGTGCGTGTTGGCGTCATACACAATTTGTGCGGCACCTTCGGCATCCATAATGCTTTTTTGTATTAAAGAATTACCTGCGTTATACGAAGCACACAATTCTTCAAAATTACTTGCAACGGAAGCAAGTTCAAGTTTATCTTGTGGATTTTTTGGTCCTGCAATACAAGGTTTAACTGATGAAAGATCAAGCGTTAGAATGTCGGTAAATTCTGCACTGCTGTTTCCACCAAAAACTCCTTGAGATTTCGCATATTCACGCACAATTTCAATTTGCTCATTTAAACGACCAGTGAGCGTTAAATAGTCAATTGTCTTTTCATCAATTGGGAAAATTCCACAAGTTGCACCATATTCTGGTGCCATATTTGCAATTGTTGCACGGTCTTCAAGTGTCAAATAAGCAAGACCATCACCAAAGAATTCAACAAATTTTTCAACAACTCCTTTTTTACGAAGCATTTGCGTGATTGTAAGAATTAAATCTGTAGCAGTAATTCCTTCATTTAATTTTCCTTTAAGTTCAAGACCAACAACTTCTGGAAGAAGTAAGCTCACTGATTGCCCAAGCATAACAGACTCTGCTTCAATTCCACCAACTCCCCAACCAAGAACGCCAAGACCGTTGACCATAGTCGTGTGTGAATCTGTTCCAACTACGGTATCAAAAAACAGAATACCATCTTTTTGTGCAACAACAGAAGCGATGTGTTCAATGTTAATTTGGTGGCAAATTCCTGTTCCGGGTGGAACAACAAAAAGGTTATTGAAGGATTTTTGTCCCCACTTAAGAAATTCATATCGCTCTTTGTTTCGTGCAATTTCAAGATCCGTGTTTTCCTGTCCTGATGTTGACTTCGCGTATGAATCAACTTGAATTGAGTGATCAATTACTAAGTGTACGGGTGCAATGGGGTTAATTTTTGTAACATCACCGCCAAGTTTATGGGTGGCGTCTCTCATAGCTGCTAAATCGACGATTGCAGGAACACCAGTGAAATCTTGCATAAGAACACGATACGGAAGGTATTGAATTTCAAGATCCTCGCCATTTGATTTTCCCTTATTTTTCACCCAAGAAAGCACTTTTGCAACATCTTCTTTTGTGGAATTTCTTGCAACATTTTCAAGAAGAATTTTGATCGAAAATGGCATTTTGGAAATATCAATACCATATTGGATCGCAATTGTGTTGATGTCAAAAAATTTATATTTCTTAGCATTTACTTGAATTTCAGTCATAATTTCCCTAAATTGTATTTTAAATAGAAAATTGACAAAGGGAAAATGTCAAGGAAAAATGTGGGGTGAGAGTTATACATATCATTTTCATATATAATTCTTTTTACCAAAAATTGGACTTTATACAGCCTTTTTTAACAAAAATCTCAACAAACTGGTGCCACCAGTGGGAATCGAACCCACGACCTCGTCCTTACCAAGGACGCGCAACTACCATCTGTGCTATAGCGGCGACGGGCTGTTTTTAAAAATACGAAGATGATTTGTCAAGTTTTTAAAAAAACTCTTGAATTTTATTTTTTTTGTTTTTAATGGCTTGTTATTAGTATTTATTGTTTTTTGCTTATGGCATTAAAGTTTGGAGGTTCACATGTTGCAGCCGTTGTTAAGCCTAAAATTGTAGTTTTTGGTGTTGGTGGTGGTGGCTGTAATGCCGTTAATCATATGATTCAATCTGGAGTTCGTGGTGTTGATTTTATTATTGCAAATACGGATGCTCAATCACTGGAAGCTTCAATATGTGAAAATAAAATTCAACTTGGTGCAACGGTGACAGGTGGTCTTGGTGCTGGTTCAATGCCAGAAATTGGTAAACGTGCTGCCGAAGAAAGTGCGACTGAAATTGAGGATTACATTCGTGATGCAAATATGGTATTTGTTGCATGTGGAATGGGTGGTGGAACTGGAACTGGTGCTGCTCCTGTTATTGCAAAAATTGCAAAAGAACGCGGCATTTTAACAATTGGTGTTGTGACAAAACCATTTGCGTTTGAACGTGAAAAGCGTATGAAAACCGCGGAACTTGGAATTCAAGATATGCGTAAATTTTGTGATACAACAATTGTGATTGCAAATCAAAATCTTTTTAGAATTGCCAATGCGGAAACAACTCTTAAGGATGCTTTTAAAATGGCAGATAATGTTCTTGTTTCTGGAATTCGTTGTGTAACGGATTTAATTACAAATTCGGGTTTAATTAACCTTGATTTTGCCGATGTAAGTGTGATAATGTCTGATATGGGCTACGCTGTTATGGGCGAAGGTGAGGGGTGTGGTGAAGATAGAGCTGCAAGAGCTGCTGAAAACGCTATGACAAACCCACTTCTTGAAGAATCTTCAATTAAAGGTGCAACGGGTCTTTTAATTAATATCTCTGGTGGAAATGATATCACGTTGTTTGAAATCAATGATATCATTGATCGTATTACAATGGAAGTTGATGCAGATGCTAATATTAAATTTGGTTCAATTATTACAGATGACACTTCTGGTTCAATAAAGGTTTCAATTGTTGCAACGGGATTAAATCTTGAAAGGGATATAATAAAGCCAAAAATTGATGCGAAATTTACTCCACAACAAAGCTTAAGACAGCCAATTCGCGATGCAATTCGCAATGCAAGTTACAACAACGCAAATACAGTTGAAAAACAGCCCGAAAAGCATATTGAAACACAAACATTTGAGCAAATTAAATATTCACACTCAATTGAGGAAATTGAAGATGAATTTGAAATGTCCAACACACATAATGTTCGTACAAATTCGCACATTAACAACGATAACGATGATGCTCAACAGGAATCTTTTGCAAATTATGATATCCCTGAACAGGACGATCTTGTTGATGACGATTACTTTGAGGCATCTTATAAACCAAAAACACCAACATTTGATGAATCAATTTTGGACAAAGAAAAACAATATCGTAATATGCCATTTGTTCCAAAAAAAGTTGTTGATATCAACGAAGCACAAAAAAGTCTCCAAAATGGGCGTCAAAAATTTGAGCTAAAAAACATTTTTAAAATCAACCGCGGTGCTTAGCACTTATTCTGAATTTTTTTGAAATTGACAAATGTGATAAACGGCACATTTGTCACACTCGGGTTTGCGTGCTTTACATATATATCTCCCATGTAAAACCAGTAAATGGTGTGCACAAAGTTCAAATTCTTTAGGTAATTTTGGGAAAACCTGCGTTTCAGTCTCCAAAACATTTTTGGCAGAAGCAAGTCCAGTTCTGTTGCAAACTCTAAAAACATGAGTATCAACCGCCAAAGTTGGAATTCCAAAACACGAATTTAAAATCACATTTGCAGATTTCCGACCAACTCCCGCAAGCGTTTCAAGCTCTTTCAATGTGCGTGGAACTTCACCGCCAAAATTTTCAACCAACTGTTGCGATGCAAGGAAAATATTTTTCGCCTTTGTATTGTTGTAATTTATTGAAGCGATTTTTTCGCGAAGCCAGTCGTGACCAAGATTGAGGACATCGTGCGGGGTTTTGATGACATCAAAAATTGCGGGCGTAATTTTGTTGACTTGCTTGTCCGTTGCTTGTGCTGAAAGAACGACGGCAATTAGCAAATGAAACGGGTTTTCGTGGTCAAGTTCAATGCGGGCATCGGGGTTTTGGGTGTGCAAAAGGCGAAAAAGTTCGTGGGTTTGGGTTGGGGTCATCTGGATTTATACATATTATAAATATCAAGTGCTGGTTGGTGTATCTGAAATACCTTTTCACCACCAAGCAACGCTCCACCAGGTTGCCATACCAATTGGAACTCTCTCATTTTCGCAATACATTGAAAACAATATTCACGATTATCCTCCGGAAAACTTTTAATATTTATGCACAAAAGTTCTTTCTGTTTATTTGCAAAAACTATATCATATATCGCAATAATCGCCTCCAACAATTCATCGTCCATATATTCAATCACACGCAAAGTTGCCATTGAGATTTTCACATCGCCTTCTTCGTAGAGTTTGAAGATGCTATCGGTGAAGTCTTGTGTTTTTGGTTGAGTTGTTAGCAATGCCTTGCGAATTAAGTGGTGCAATGGTTCAAGATTTTGCTGTGTAATGGTGATTTGATATTTTTTGTAATCAAAATATGCTTGCACTGATTTATATATTCCAAAAAAATCAGTTGTTGTATTATTTATCGTTACATTATTATACGACCCAACATTAGCTAATTGATTATCAGAACCCAACTTGTTTCCATCCACAATCCCCTAAAAACTTTCCCTCTTCAACCCCCTAGCTCTAATCACCGAAGCAACGATTGCAATGACAAATGTCGCGATTATGAAAATAAGCGATGTCATCGTTTCAATGTGAAGCCATTTGACGATTAGCATTTTCACACCGATGAACATTAAAATGATTGAAAGTGCGAGCTTGAGGTAATGAAAATGGCTCAAAACATTAGCTATCAGGAAGAATATAGCACACAAACCAAGCACCGAAAAGACATTTGCCGTGAAAACGATGTAAGTGTTGGTCGTTACAGCAAAAACGGCGGGAATGGAGTCAACAGCGAAAATTACGTCACTTGCACCAATAGCAATGACAACAAGTGCAAGCATCGTCAAGGCTTTTTTACCATCTGCTATCACGATAAGCTTTTTACCATAATATTCTGGAATGATATTGAAAAATTTATGACAAAACTTCACAATTTTATTGTCCTCAAGGCTATCTTCACTGTCTTTTGTAAGGATAATTTTTGCACCTGTGTAAACCAAAAATGCACCAAAAATATATAAAGTCCATGCAAATTTTTCAACAAGAGCTGCTCCCGCAAAAATAAATGCTGCACGCAAAACAATGGCGATTATGATTCCAATCATTAAAGCACGGTGTTGTAATGCCTGTGGAACTTTGAAATATGAGAAAATTAATACAAAAATAAAAATATTATCAACGCTGAGAATTCGTTCAAGAACATACCCAGTAATAAATTCATCACCAGCTTGTTTACCAAGTTGGACATTCAAAACAAAGCGAAAGCCAACTGCGATCAGAGTCCAAATTATAGTCCAAAAAAGAGACTCCTTTAAAGTTGGAGCATGATCCTTCCTATTGAAAACAAGTAAATCAAGACAAAGGGCAATAACGAGGAATACTAAAAAACCGATCCAATATGAAAGCGGAACCATATAAGTGAAAACAAATTTCATTTTTAATAGATAGCGTATTAAATAAGTCAAGAAAAAGACTTGACAATTTAAAAACACTATAAAACCCTAACAAGCATTGGCGGAGTATAGCGTAGTTTGGTAGCGCGTCTGGTTTGGGACCAGAAGGTCGGGGGTTCGAATCCCTCTACTCCGACCACTACATAACTTTTTGTTGCAAATTTATGTATGATTTCTCCTTAGTTATAGCACAATTAGCACAGTCAATTCAAGTTAAAGATCTTGTCTTGCATTTTACAAATTTCCTTCTTTCAACAGGCGTAAAAAAATATAACTACACAACATTTCAACAACCGATAATGCATCACAACTATGATCAATCATGGTGTGAAAAGTATATGCAAAGAAACTTTTTGGAAATCGACCCTGCAATAAATATTACACATATTTATAATAAAATGTTATCATGGAAAGAAGTGTGTTCTGAAATGAATAATATTCACCTCACTCAATCACAAAAAATGCTATTATTACAAATGCAAAACTCTGTATCGTCCGAAGGCATACAATATGGCGTGTGTATTCCATTGCCCGTTCACCCCTTTGGTCAAAATGGTATTTACCTCGCATTTCATTCGGAAGAATTGACAAGAGATAAAGAGTTTATGTACCAAATGTACGCGGTATGTACAATATTCAACAACGCATTTCAAGAAAGTAATGCACGCCAAAAAATTAATAACATCAAAACTCCATTCCCTTTTTCACAAAAGGAAACAAAGGTCATTAGCTTAATGTATAATGGCAAAGAAAGAAGAGATATAGCCTCCATGATGGATATTTCAATTAACACCGTTGACACCCTTACCAAAAGAATTTTTACAAAAATGCGTGTAAATACAAAGATTCAACTGGTAACAAGAATTACTTTAAATGGGTGGTCAAACGCTTTTATGCCAAATCCTTCATTCCATTAAGACTTTTTTGTGTTATGCAACAGACGATAAATTGTTACGCTAGCAATGGATTGTAATAGATTGCAAAAGAGTGCTACTAGCTTGCAACGATAACAAGTGCCGGCTTAATAATTCTTTCATCTAAAATATAACCAGCTTGCACGACATCAATAATTACACCAGAATCAATGCCTTCTTGCTTTATTTGCGAAATTGCCTGATGAATGTTGTGATCAAACTTGTTACCCTTTGGGTAAATTCTTTTAAGTCCATGTTTTTCAAATGCTTTTTCAAATGCTTTTTTTGTCATTTCAATGCCATTAAAAAGTGAAACAAATGCAGGATTTCCCAATAGTTCTTCAGAAGGTTTTACTGCGAGTGCCATAAAAAGTTGTTCAAATGGTTCAGTAAGATCCTTCAAGATACTAGAATTCGCGTATTTTACAGATGTCTCAAGTTCCTTTTGATGACGCTTCTTAAGATTCTCCATTTCAGCAAGTGAGCGAACAAGTCCTTCTTTTAGTTCATTCACTGCACTTTCGATATCTTGCATTTTTGAATCATTCTGTTTAGAAGATTGATTGGAATCGTTACTTTCAGTAGGATGTTCCAATTTTTTTTCTTTCAATTTTTGCGTAGATTCAGAATGTAGAAAATCAGCACCAAGTTTTCCTTTGCCTTCACTTTTTATGTTTTCACCAAGCTTATCTTTATTTAATTTACCTTCCATAGTTTTAAAAAAAATTATTTCAATTTTGTCTGCATAAATGTTGCAATTCTTTCACCAAATGCAACGGCGTATTGCTTATCGCTTTCGGGAGGTGTAACATCAGATGGTGCGTTATCAGATTGAGCCATTAATCCAACCCAAGAACCAAGTCTGTTAACGGTTCCATCAGGAAATATTCCTTGTGAAAGCCATACCATTGAATGTTGACAGGCAAATGTACAAATGGTTGAAAGAGTATTGAATTTATCACCAGAAAGAGCAGCGGAATTTGTAAAACCAGCAGCAAGTTTATCTTTCCATTTTTGTCCATACCAAATTTGTGAAGTTGAATCCATAAATTTTTTAAAATCAGCAGAAACGGAACCCATATATGTTGGAGAACCAAAAACCATTCCATCAAAGGATTCAATTTCATCAAGCATTTCAGGCTTTTCATTCATTTCCTTCGCTGTAAACATTTTAATTTCTATTCCTTTTGAAGAAATTCCTTCAGCAATTTTTTTTGCAATAACTTCAGTGTGACCAAGTGATGTGTCGTATATAACGGCAATTTTCATATCTTTTTTTATTAATTTTATAACAATTCATGCATTCACGCAGCAAAAAATGTCAAGTTTTTTATCTGAAAATTTCAAAAAATAACACTTGACATTAAAGTGTGCGGACAAAATAATCACTATGAAATTTATATCAATACCTATGAGAGTTTTTCCAAAATCCTTTCTTTTTGCGATCTTCCTTCCACTTTTTGTCAGTATCAATTTTAATGCAAACGCTGGTGCGAATAGTAATATCGCCATTGTGAATTATGTTGAAATTGAAAATAAAACACTTGTTTCGCAGGATATCGCCAAGCAAATTCAAGATCGTCAAACAAAACTACAATTAGAAGTTAAATTAGTACAAGATGACGTTCAAAAAAAAGTTGCAGATTTAGAAAAATTTGGTGCCGTTTCAACGGCAAAAGCTCTTGATGTAAAAAAAGCTGCCCTTCAGAAGGATCTTATGCAAATTGATGCAAACCTTAAAAATAAAGCACAAAAACTTGAGAACATTAAGAATGATTCTCTTATGAAACTCAACGGTAAAATCAAGGAAATTGTTGAATCAATTGCAAAAAAACAAGGATATGACCTCGTTATTTCTGAAAACACAACTCTATACTTTGATAAAAAATATGATATCACAGCCGATATTATTAAAGAACTTGATGCTAAAATGCCAAAAATGAAAATCAATTGGGGAGAAGAAACAATTCCACAAAAGAAGAAAAAATAATTATGCAAAACCAACAAATTCAAATGACCATAATCAACTCCGACTTACTTAAATTGGTTGGCGGAGTTGTTAATGATCAAAAGTTTTATGATATGGAATTTTTATCATTTTCATCACTAAAAGATGGAAACTCATCATCTATATCATTTTTCAATGGTGCATTTGGTCATTTAAAGGAATTAAAAACCACAAAAGTTGGTGCGTGTTTTGTTAAACAAAGAAATAAAGACAAAATTCCACACGATACAATTGCAATAATTGTTGACGATCCATACTTTGCTATGGCACACGTCATTTCTGAATATGTTGGCTCTGGTGAGCAATATCCCAAATCATACAAAGACTTTTCCAAAGAAAATCCACATATTTCACAACACGCCGTAATTTCATCAACCGCAAAAATTGGTAAAAATGTTCGCATAATGCCGTATGTCTATATTGGTGAAAATGTTGAAATTAATGATAACGTAGTAATTCACAGCCACGCTTCACTTGAACATTGTACCGTTGGTGATAGCTCAATAATTCGCTCTGGTGCAAGAATTGGAACATGCGGTTTTGGATTTGTTCCAAATTATATCACAGGAGAACACTTCTCAATTCCACAAATTTCAAAAGTCATTCTTGGAAAATCTGTAGACATCGGTGCAAATACAACTATTGATAGAGGATTTCTGAATGATACCACAATTGGAAATTTCACAAAAATCGATAATTCAGTGCAAATTGGTCATGGAACAACAGTTGGCGAATCGTGTTTTATTGCAGCAGAATCTGCGTTGGCTGGCTCAGTTGAAATTGGTAATTTTTGCATGATAGGAGGACAATCCGCCATCGCTGGAGGTGTTATAATGCCAGACAAAACACAAATTATGGGCTTTTCTGGTGTCATAACTGGTCCAAAAGAATCTGGCAAAACTTTATGCGGTTTCCCAGCAATTGATGCCTTACTTTGGAAGAGAATGCAAGTTATGGCACTCAAAAACATAAAAAGAGATGACACAAATTTATAAACCCATCCATAAATCCGTTCTTTTGCACGAAGCCTTTTCTGCTTTAAATATTTCCAACGGCAAAACTTATGTTGATGCAACATTTGGAGCTGGTGGCTATACAAAAGAAATTTTAAGTCGCACAGATTGTAAAGTAATTGCATTTGATAGAGATTCAACTGTAATTCCAATCGCTGATGAAATAAAAAAACAATTTGGTGAAAGATTCGAATTTATTAATGATAAATTCAGTAATATCACGAATTATGTTTCCAAATGTGATGGTATCGTCGCTGATTTTGGCATTTCTTCGATGCATGTCGACGATGCAACGCGAGGATTCTCCTTTAACAAGGAGGCGAAATTAAATATGCAAATGGGGAAATGTGAAATTTCCGCGTTCAATGTTATTAATGACTTCGATGAAAAACAAATTGCCGATATTATTTTTAAATACTCCAACGAACGCCTTGCAAAAAAAATTGCTGGAATGATATTTTCTGCCAGAAAGAAAAAACCTATTGAAACAACAATTGAACTTGCACAAATCGTCTACGAAGCATACAACGAACCGCAGCATTACAAAATTCATCCAGCAACTAAAACATTTCAAGCAATTCGAATTTTTGTCAACAACGAACTAGAAGAGATTGAACTTTTACTAGAATCCAGTTTAAAAAGTATCACTTCCGGTGGAATTCTTGCATGCATTTCATTTCATGAACTTGAGGACAGACTTGTAAAAAATTTTTTCGAGGAAAACTCCGAAAAAAAAATAAAAAAAAATAAATATACACAAGAGCCAATTTCAAACAATAAAAAACCATTTGTAATTATTACAAAAAAACCAATCGAACCAAGTTCGGAAGAAGTTAGGCTAAATCCAAGGTCGAGATCTGCAAAATTACGCATTGGACAAAAAAACTAGACAAAAAAACTAGGCATAAAAATTCAACATATCAATTTCGAATTTTACTACATCCCAAAATGTTTTTGCCATTGCGGAACTGAAGATATACAATCACGGACATCATGAATACCATATTTTAACATCGCAAGGCGTTCAAGTCCCATTCCAAAGGCAAAACCTGAGTACTTTTGTTCCACATTACAGTTCTTTAGAACATTTTGATGAATCATTCCGCAACCCATTACCTCTAAAAAGCCATTTCCCATATCAATATCAACTTCAAATGAAGGCTCTGTAAATGGAAAGAAACTAGATCTGAAGCGGATTTTTGCTTTATTATCACTAGCGGAGTCGCCAAAAAAGTGAATAAGAAAATCTTCAACAATAGTCTTCATGTGAGCAAGTGAGATACCCTCGTCAACACAAACACCTTCAGCCTGATGAAACATCGGAATATGAGTTCTATCGGAGTCGCATCTATAAGTTTTGCCTATCGACAGAAAGCGAAATGGCGGATTTTTTGCCTGCATATAACGAATTTGTACCGAAGATGTATGCGTTCTAAGTAAGTGTTCGGAATTTTCTATGTAAAATGTGTCGTGCATAGCCCTTGCAGGATGGAGTTCCGGAAAGTTTAAGGCTTCAAAATTATGATAATCATCTTCAATCTCAGGACCATCTTGAATTGAAAAACCATACTTTGCAAAAAACAAATATATCTCATTCGCAACGAATGAAGTCGGGTGAATTGAGCCCTTTTCCCTATTAATTGAAGGAACTGTTATGTCAATTTTTTCATTTTCAAGTGTTTCATTAATTTGGCGAATTTTTATCGTTTTCATTTGCACTTCTGCAACTTCTTCAACTGCGTTTTTTAGCTCGTTTAATTCTTGTCCTTTTTGTTTTTTTTCTTCAATAGCAAGGTCTTTCATATTTTTAAATTCCTCGGTAATTGAGCCAGATTTTCCAATAAATCCAGCTTTGACATTAAGAAGTTCGTGAACTGTTGTTGTATTAGATATTGCTTGAGAAATTTCCAATTTCATTTCATTTAATGTCTTCATTTTGTTCAAGATAAATTCTGTAAAAACATTGTTACAATCGTTTGTGATTTTGCAAGTGTAATTTTGGTAAATATTCCAAAAACAATTGATGCCATCGTTATTATCACAACCGTCACTTGATTCATCGTATCAATCTTAACTGAATTATGTGCTTTTTCAAAAAATATTGGTTGAATTATACGCCAGAAATACACAATGCTCAAAACTGCGCCAATAACAAAAACACCAAGAGAAATAAACCGTTTTTCTTCTATCAAGCCTTGAAACATATAAAATTTACTCACAAATCCGCTTGTTAGTGGAAAACCTATTAAACTTGCACAAAGGATGCAAAAACAAAGTGCAATTGTTTTATTGGAAAAAAGTCCATGTAGAATTGAAATGTTATAGCTTTTGTGTGAAATGTAAAGCTGGCAGATTATCACAAATAAACCAAATTTACAAATTGCATTGTGAACGATGTGTAAAATTCCACCATTGATTGCTGAAACATTTGGCGTTGTAAGGCAAATCAACGTATAGGAAACCTGCACAAGTGTTGAGTATGCAAATATTGTACGCAAGTCTTTCTCCTTTATTGCAAGGAAGGAAAAAATTAAAATCGTTGCAAGACAAAACGGCGTAACAATTTTTGATGTAAAAAGAATTATATCGTAACTTTTAATAACATAATATTCAAAAAATATTACGAGATATAGCATCAACGATGGTGCAATTGTAGCATAGAAAGGAAGGAAGAAGTTTGGACACGTTGTATAAATTTTCTTCACCCATACATTAAATGGAAAAATTCCAAGCTTGATAAAAACCGTTATTACCATAAAAAGCGTTGCGATTTTCATTAAGATTAAGTGATTTCCTGTCATTGCAATGCTTTTTAGCGTCACAACATTAAGAGTTCCAAATGTTACATAAATAATTTCAATTGCAAGAACGAGAAAAACAGAAGCAATACCACTGAGTAATACATATTCCAAAATATACTTTTTTCTTTGAACGTCCGCTGTATTTGCAAAAATTAAGTAAAAACAAATGTTACAAAGTTCAAAAAAGACATAAAAATTAAAAATATCCTTCGTTATTGATATAATCAAGGACGACGCGATTGCAATTGTGACAAAACAGGCAATATATTTTGTATAAACAGATTCTATCCGCCTTAAGAGCGAATATGATGTATACATTCCACAAAATGCAATTATTGTTACTAGAAAATAAGAAATTGTATCAGGTTTATGCTCTATTCCAATTGATGGAGAAAAATTCCCAAAAACAAAACTCGTAAAGTTTTCAATATTGATTTGTGTGTGAATGAAAATTAATGCCAGAATTGCAACCACAAGGACGGCAGTCGCATAAATTGCTTTGACTTTGTGCAAGAGTATCGGCAAAGTTCCACAAAATAGCAGTAATAAAATTAGAACTTCAAAAACCTTCATCTATTTTCCAATTTTTTCCAAAAACAAATTTATTAAAAAGATATTGTCAATATATTTCCAACATTTTTTTCTTGATAAAAAACTTGACAAATAACTTTTGCTCACTTTAAATTTGCAAAATGCGGGTGTAGTTTAGTGGTAGAACTTCAGCCTTCCAAGCTGACCGTGTCGGTTCGATTCCGATCACCCGCTCCAATATCACTCCTCTGGTGAAAATTAAAACTCAAATTATATGAAAAACCTTGCAGTTTTTATCTCAGGCTTTGGAAGTAATCTTCAAACAATTGCTGAATTTTGCCAAAATAATCCGAATTTTGCACAAATTGCCATCGTAATTTCCAATAAAAATGGCGTTAATGGCTTAAAAATTGCACAACATTTTGGCATTCCTTCAGTTGTTATTTTAACAAAAAATCGCAAAATGGAAGAATTTGAACAAGAGTGTAAAGAGCATCTTAAGGGTATAGATTTAATATGTCTTGCAGGGTTTATGCGAATCCTTACACCACAATTCACACAACAATGGAATAAAAAAATTATCAACATTCACCCATCATTGCTACCTTTATTTAAAGGTGAAAATGCAATTGCAGATGCACTGACTTTTGGTGCGAAAATTACGGGTTGTACCGTCCACTTTGTGGAAGCAACAATCGACTCTGGGGAAATTATTTCACAGGAGTCGATGAAAATTGAAAGTTATGACAACGAAGAATCGTTAAAAAAGAAAATCAAACCACTGGAGCAAATAGCCTATACAAAAGCCTTGTTAGCATTAATAATGTAATAACTATTTATTACATTATTTTGCGTCATCCTTTTTATCATCCTTTTTATAAATACCAAATGGATTTGTAATAAACCCTTTAGACATATCACTCTTTGCTGCATCAGTGTTAAACAGACCAGTGCTCTTAGAGTCCTCATCATCCGATTGCCCAAATAATTTATCTTTGTTATCATATCCAAAGCCTGATTGAAGGAGTTTATCTGTCGCATAGTCAGCATTACCTTGAAAAAGCTGTGCTGAAAGAGATGCGACATCATTTGTTTTACCATTTTTCTCAGTAGCAGTAAAAATACCACCACCTTTTGTAAATATATCGGAAGCAGCACTTGAGGCACCACCTTTTGTAAATATATCGGAAGCAGCACTTGAGGCACCACCAACACTAACAAGGCTGGTGATTGCTGGAGTCACTTGTTCAAACAGCTTCTTAAACACTACAATTCCAATCAATAAGAGTATTGGTCCTTTCATATAATCCCCATAATTAAGATCAACTGGAACCAATACATCTGGTAAAAGGTATGATAACTGTATCAGTAGAGGTATCATAGCAAGGGCCAAACAAGCGATCCACCACTCTGCAGGCATATCAAAAAGTGCTTTTGTGCTAACCGCAAAGTGAAATATGTCATCAATGTAAGGAATGACTAAAATATAGAATAACAACCCTGCAACAAATGATATTATAGAGAGTAATAACATCGGCTGTAATATACCCTGATTGATTAACTTCATCGTAAAATTTAAGCCCTTCGCCTTCTTATTGATTTTTATTTTAACGTCATTAATTGATGAAAACAGTAGAAAAAACGGTAAAAACTGTAGAGCAAAAATTATTGTAACTTTTGCCAAAAGAATTGCAATGAAGACGTTTAAAATACATGGAATGAGGTAATATGTCAGCACAATTACAACAAATGGAACATATAAAAAAGCGGGTGAAAGCATTAATGTTGTTAATTTTATTTTTACACGATACGCAATGACTGGATCAAGAAAAATTGAGGCAACTGCGTCAAGCGGGGCATATGGTCCAACCATCGTTCCATCGCTGTATTGTATCTTCATGAACCCTGATGTTGTTGTAAAAAGCATTTTTGAGATAAAGTCTGATATTGACTGAATGAAATTGAAGAAAAGCATTATGTATTTATCGGGATCTGAAGAAAGAAGTATACTAGTTGTTCCAAATATTATTAAAATATCAACAAAAAACTCCTTCAATGTCATTTTTTGTTCACCAATCATCATTGTGAAACCCATCAAAACTGTTGCAAGGATTGCAACCATAATTGCCGCTGCACGAAATACTCCGCTACCAACGACACCTTGTCGCATTGTGGTTAATACACTTTTTATATTTCCAAATAGGAAGTCTTCCACCTCTTGGAAAGGGCTATATTGCAACAAATAAGTACCATTTGTCGTTAGTGTTTCACTTGAAAGAGATACGATGGGACTTACAAAATAAAAAACTAAGGTAAGAATAAGGCAAACAACTAAAAGTGCGAGATAAGCAAGAGTAAAAATTTTAATTTTCAGTATTAACTTTGAAAGCCACGCATTCGTTTTATCCATATCACCCCCCTTTTTTTTTGTTTTATATAGCTATACAAGTCTATTCCTCTCTAAATGTAACGTGTTTATATTTTTCAAGATCATGAAGTACAATTCCAATACCCTTCACAACACAATTCAGTGGTTCTTCAGCGATTCTAACTGAAAGACCTGTAGCATTAGAAATTAATGTATCAATTCTTTTTAATAAGGCACCACCACCTGTTATAACAATTCCAGATTCCACGATATCTGAAGCAATTTCTGGAGGTGTAATTTCAAGAGCTGTCATAATTGCATCGACAATTTTCCCAAGAGGATCCCTCAATGCTTCGGCAATATCAGTTTCTGTAATTTCAATACGCTTTGGAATTCCAGTTACAAGATCTCTCCCTTTAATGCCAATCGAATGATTTTCTTCCGATGGTGTTGCACAACCAATCGTATGTTTGATTTTTTCGGCGGTTTGCTCACCAATTAGCATATTATACTTCTTGCGAATATAATTAATAATTGATTCTTCCATTTTATCACCAGCTATTCGAAGAGAATTTCCATAAACAACACCACCAAGGGATATTACTGCAATTTCACTTGTTCCGCCACCAATATCAACAATCATCGAACCTTTTGCTTCTTCGATGTCAATATTAGAGCCAAGAGCAGCTGCAATTGGTTCATCAATTAAGTATGTTATGTGCGAACCTGCCATTTCTGCGGCATCTTGAATTGCACGGCGTTCAACTGATGTTGCTGTCGAAGGAACACAGATGATAATTGTTGGTTTAATAAAGAAATTCACCTTACAAACAAGACTAATAAAGTGGCGAATCATTGCTTCAGCAAGTTTGAAATCGGCGATTACACCATCTTTAAGAGGGCGAATTGCTTGATACTTAGCCGGAGTTTTTCCAACCATAATCTTTGCTTCTTGCCCAAATTTATAAGGAACTAACTGACCTCCTTGATATTCAACTGCAACAATTGAAGGCTGGTTTAAAATAATACCTTCATCAACAGTGTAAACCAATGTATTCGCGGTTCCAAGGTCAATTGCTATTTTTTTTGAAAATTTCGATGTAAAAAAATGAAACATAGTGTGAAGTTACAAAAAACAACATAATTATTGTAATCTGAATATTAAATTTCAGTATGTCAAGATTTATTTTATTCTTCAAAAATCACTTGTAAATGGGTGAAAAATGTGGTCTAGTGATAGATAATTATTTTTTATTTATATGCAAGCAACGGAAGAACAACAGTTGATTAAAGATTTACAATTCTTCTTCGATTATGCAGAATTGTTATTGAGTGGAAAAGTATTAACGATAGGAAATTGCGATTCTATTGAAAAGATTGGCAATAAATTAAGTGCCAATCTAAAATCACAAACCTCACTGGACATTGAAGAATTACGTCAGTTAAATGTAAAAATGCAACAAAAAATAGCGCATGTAAGAGTAGAATACACACTTCAACAGAATCTGTTAGACGTAACAACAAATTGTCAAGACCAAACTAAGTTAAGCCAAATGAAGGAAAGTTTACGAAAAAACTTTATAGTAGAATTTACAAGTATTGCAGAATTAGATGACAGAGTTGATGACTTACCGCATGCTTCTATAAATAGAATAAAACCTCAATCATTCAATTCACAAAAACACTCATTCAATTCACAAAAACAAGAAGAAGAAAAGAAAGGCGCGGATGAATTTAAACCAAATGCACAACGGGAAACTAAAAGCAAGCTAAGAAACTTGTGTGAGAAACGAAAAACTGCTTCAGGCAATGCCTCAGCTTCTTCCCTTGCAAGTAAAGAGGAAAAAAAAGAATTGCCACGACTAATAAGAGGGAGAGGTGTTGGTTCATCTTCAAAAATCGGTAGTGATTTTTATGAAATTAGAGATAAACAAGGTTCTAGCACTCAAAGAAGTTATATTGACAAGCAAACTGGCAAAGTCTATACAAGTAGACACGATAACACCAAAGAAGCGATAAAACGCTTGACTCAGAGCAGGTCGTCATCAAACCTTTCGCACACAGACCAACTGAAAAAACGCGACGACAGTATAAACAAAAAATTGGGAGGAATGGGATTTGGGAAATAATAAACTTGGGTGTGTGTTTAATGAAGAAAAACCGTTGACAAGCACCCAATTTTATGCTATAATAGTATATGAACTAATTAAATAAACAAATGAATATGAGCACACAAAATTACAACAATGTTGTCACATTTCCAGAAGGAAAACCATACCAAGTGACCACAGGAAGTACATTAATTTTTTCCCTTGCAAACATGAATTTCGCCCTTGAAGATATGGAAGATATTTTCAACCAAATGATTACTTCTTTTAATACTGAAGGTGTTTAATAAAAAAGAAAAAATATCTCGTTCTACTACAGTATAACAAACTATTTTTTTTTATTTTGGTAATATTTTGCATTTTGTCGGTAATTCACCCTTGACAAATCAAACATTAGTTTTTTACTTAGCAAATAAGTATCATTGTTTATGAACTGGGACAAGAAATCTTGGCAAAATTTTCCAATAAAACAACAGCCGAATTATTCTTCTGAAGACGTATTGGAGATTTCTAAAATTAAAGAAAGAATTTCCCAATTTCCTGGTATAGTCTCAAAATCTTCCATCGAAAAACTTCGCTCGTCCCTTGTAAGCGTTCAAAGGGGCGAATCTCTTCTTCTTCAAGGAGGGGATTGTGCCGAGTCGTTTTCTGGCTTTAATACTCAAAATTTAACAAATTACTTTCGCCTGTTTTTACAAATGAACGCAGTTTTAATGGAGGGATTCAAAAAACCTGTCGTTAAAATTGGAAGAATTGCAGGGCAGTATGCTAAACCAAGATCATCTGATTTTGAAGAAATCAACGGCATAAAGATGCCATCATATCGTGGGGATATTATCAATTCCATTGAATTTAACGAATCCGCAAGAAAGCCAGACCCACAACGAATCATTGAAACATACTTTTATTCAGTTGCAACTTATAACTTTATCCAAAATCTTGCTCGTGGTGGCTTTGCTTCGTTTGAAAATGTTTTTAAATGGAACGAAGAATTTCTTTCAGTTGCCAATCGAAACACAGAATTCGAACAGATTATTAGTAAAATAAATAATCACATACGGTTTTTTAAAAATTGCGGATACAACACATCAAATTCCGAAAAACTTCAACAAGCAGATTTTTTCACATCGCACGAAGCATTGTTACTTCACTATGAAGAACCTTTTGTTCGTGAATTTAATGGAAAAAATTATTGTCTTTCCGCTGATGAACTTTGGATTGGAGACCGCACTCGCAAAATTACCGATGCCCATGTCGAATTCCTTCGCGGTATTGAAAATGCCATTGGAATCAAGGTTGGTCCAACTACAGACCGCAACGAACTTATTGAAATAATCAAAACTCTTAATCCACAAAATGAAGAAGGGAAGATCATTTTAATTGCAAGAATGGGAGCGGATAAAATCGAAACAATTCTTCCACCAATCATCGAACATGTGACAAAATCTAATGTTGGAGTAATATGGCAAATTGACCCAATGCATGGCAACATTGTTAAAGCGGATAACGGTTATAAAACACGCCGAGTATCGGATATTTCCAGTGAAATTCTTTCATTTTTTAAAATTCATAAAGAACTTGGAACATATGCGGGAGGGGTGCACCTTGAAATGACAGGGAATGATGTAACTGAATGCCTTGGAGGCTTTCAAAATATTGTCGATGACGACCTTTCGAAGCACTATCATACACATTGTGACCCACGACTAAACTCCTCACAAGCTCTTGAAATTATGCTTCAACTTGTGAAAGATGTCTGTTAAAAACTCGTAACAAGAAAATTTGACAATTGACAAATAATATTTTTACGTTTTACAACTCATTATTCTAATAAATTTAAAATGATATCACGCCTCACGGAAATATTTCAAATTTTCATTCAAATTATTACATTAAACTTTTATCGCAAACAACTTGTTCGAAGTATCCTTGAAATCAGTTTTTACTCCCTCCCTGTCATATTCCTCACATCATTTTTCACGGGAGCAGTGTTGACAATGCAAGCAAGTGCTGGTCTTTCATTTATTTCAGGTCCGGTAACGCTTTCAAAAATTGTTGTAAGCTCGATAGTAAAAGAACTTGGTCCAGTTTTAACAGGATTAATGATTTCTGGAAGAATTGCCTCCGCACTTGCCGCTGAAATTTCAACGATGAAAGTCTCCGATCAAATCGACGCCCTTAGAACTCTCAATGTTAGTCCAAGTAAACTTCTTGTTGTCCCAAAAGTTGTTGCATCATTGATTTCAATGCCAATTTTAATTATAATTGCAGATTTTATCGCATTTTTTGGCTCGTGGGTCATTGCAACTCAAACATTACAATATAATGGTACACTTTATTCATATGCAATGTTTGAGCAATTGAAGCTCTTTGACTTTAATATCGGTCTTTTAAAGGCAGTGATTTTTGGCTTTATAATTACTTACATTGGTACATATTCTGGTTTAAATGCTGATGGATCTTCTGCTGGTGTTGGTAAGGCAACAACCATTGCCGTTGTAACTTCTTCAATACTAATTTTAGTCTCTAATTATATTGTAACATTTCTATTTTTTTAGTATCATTATAAATAACGACAGATTTGATCCTGTATAATGTGTCAAATTTTTTTTATTCTCTAAACATTATAATGAAAAATTCCCAAAGTGAAATTCGTTCGTATATGGATAAGGAACGGATAGGGGGATGTCGCATAGTATTTTTGCAAAAACCTTAAAGGCTCAAATTGTTTGAAATTCAAACCAGCATTAAGAAAAATACTGGTGGGTGATTAGGGATTCGAACCCCAGACCTATTCTTTGTAAGAGAATTGCTCTAACCAGCTGAGCTAATCACCCATTGATTGATGTAAAAAAATTAAAATTAAATTGTCAAGCATTATTTGTTAAAACTCACAGGAATATAGAAGACAAAAGTTAAACAATCGGAATAAATCGATATTTTTTCCGATTTGCAACACAAAGAAATCCCATTAAGAATGCATTTGCAAGTGCCGAAGAACCGCCGTAGCTGATGAACGGCAAGGCCATTCCTTTTGGTGGAATAAGGCTTAAATTTACCGCAATATTCACAAACATTTCAAAGAATAATAGTGCGACTATGAGTATTATTATATAATTATTAATCAAAATCTCCTTTTGATATTTTACGATTTTAGGGTCGGTATTAAACATCAGATTCTGATAGAATTCCTGTTCACGGAGAACATAAGTCATGTTGGAAAAAATTAGCAGAGCAAATGCGATGATAATTGCAATAAGGAAAATTCCACCAAGTTCTTCGCCAATTCTTGAAAAAATGAAATCGTTGTGGGAATCTGGCAGTTTTTTTGCAATCTCACCAGCACCCAATCCTTTACCAAGAAATCCTCCGTTCTTAATCGCATTATAAGCAAGTGCAGTTTGATACATCTTTTCTCCATGAAGAAAGTGCATAACCCTTTTTTGCACATGGGACATCGAAAGTATAGCAATTACCATCAATGCAATAACGGGTATTGAAAAGTATGCAATTATTTTCAATCGAATACTTGAAATAAAAATTAGAACAACTGTGATAAATGTATATGTTAAAATCATTCCAAAATCCGGCTGAAAAAAGAGTAAAATAACGATAAAACCATAAAGACACGCTTGTATTACAGGGAAAAACATACTTCTTGTTTTTTCGTAATAGTAATAAATGTATGCACTGATTACAATGAAAAATGGCTTAAGAATTTCCGAAGGTTGAAGGGTTATTATTCGTAAATCAAGCCATCTTTCTGCTCCTTTAATTGATTTTCCTGAGATTACAAATACTCCAAGAAGGGCAAGAAGTGAACATATTAAGCCAAGTTGTGAAATTTTCATAACACTTTCCGTATTTTGAAATGATATTATAAAAAAAATCCCAATTGAAATAATTAGAAAAAAAACATGTTTTTTAAAAAAGTGCATTTCGGATACTTCCAAAACCCCGCCGATGTGATAACTTGCTGAAAAAATAGCAATTAACCCAGACATCACAAGAAATATTACGGAATAAATTGTAGGTTTGTGAATATCTTTCCACCAAAGGGAGATGGGATTGTATTTTGATAGCATCATAAATGTAACATAATATTTCGTCGTAATGTTAAAAATTAAAAAAACTTACCCAAGAATTTCGTGCTCGAAGTTTTCCCTCCATCTTTCATCAATTTTACATTCAAGGGTTAAAAATACTTCTTTACCATAAATCTTTTCCAGTCCGTCAATCGCTAATGCACCGATTTCTTTAATCTGATTGCCTCTTGTCCCAATTAGAATAATTTTATGAGATTCTCTGGTGACGAAAATATCTTGATCAAGAACGATTTTGGAATCATCTTCTTCAATTGAATTTGTGATAACGCGGCATGAATACGGAAGTTCCTTTGCAAGATTTTCAAAAATTATTTCGCGAGTAATTTCCGATGTAAACATTTTTTTATCGTCTCGTGGGTCTTCAAATGTCATATCTGAAACATCTTCAAGAGTTGCAATTGATTTAAAATAGTTCATAAGGTTTTCCATTCCGGCTCCAGACCTTGATGATATCATATATATATCTTCAAAAACGCCAGTTTCATCAAGTTCTTTTGCAAGTTCAAGCTTTTTTTGTGTTGAGGCTAAATCAACCTTTGTAATAACAACAATGGCTTTTTTGTCTTCCTCTTCTTTACCTTTTTTCACGGCCTGAATTAAGTATTGTGTGTTTTGACATATCCCACGAGAACCATCGACGAATAAAATAATATTTTCGCTTGCGGAAAGAACACCCCACGCCTGTTTTGAAATTGCTTTTTCAAGAGAATATCCCTTGCGTGCTTTAAATGCTCCGGGGGAATCGATGAAACTAATAAGAATTTCATCGTTCTCAAATGTTCCAAAAGTTGGGACGCGTGTCGTTTGAATTTTTGAACTCACAATACTTTGTTTTCTTTTTAGCATTGCGTTTAAAAATGTTGACTTACCGGCATTTGGTGCACCGCAAATTGCAATTTCAACGAATAATTTTTGTTTCATTTGAACATAAAAGTTGTTGTGCTGGATTGTATAACCGTGTTTTTGTTTATGTCAACATTAATTAAAAGACCAAGACAAAAAACGCAGAGCATTAACGAAGAACCGCCATAAGAAACGAATGGCAGTGGAATTCCAACGACTGGTAAAAGCCCCATAATCATTGAAAAATTTACGCAAATATGAATGAAAAGCAGGGAAGTTACTCCAAAAGCAAGCATTTTCCCAAAATAATTCTTACACTGCAAACCAACAAGTGAGCCATAAAAAATAAGGTATCCAAAGCATAAAAGAAAAAATACAGAACCAATAAATCCAAATTCTTCTGCAAAAACTGTAAAAGCAAAATCCGTTTGATTTTCCGGAAGAAATTTTAGGGTACTTTGGTTATTATCAAGATATCCTTTTCCAAGAAATCCACCAGAACCAATTGCAATTTTAGATTGAATTACATTGTAGCCCGCACCTCTAGGGTCTTTTTCAGGATCCATAAATGTAAAAATTCTATCCTTTTGATAATCGTGCATTTGGCTCCAAGCAAATGGAAGCGTAATTACAACGCCCGCCAGCACGATGATAAGCCATCGCCATCTAATTCCATTTACAAATACCATTAAACAAGCAAGAACGGTAATTACAAGACCAGACCCTAAATCTGGCTGGAGCATAGTCAATCCTGCTGGAATTATTGCAAATGCAAAGCCTGCCATTGCATGAATCACCTTGTGTGAACTGAATGATTTTACGAAGTGGTAGTACCTTGCAATAGCAAAAACAACACCAATTTTTGCAAATTCCGAAGGCTGAACTTTCATAATCCCAAAGTCAATCCATCGCCTTGCTCCCATTGAAATATCTCCCATTATAAAAACTGCAAGAAGTGATAGGAGTGATGCTGCATAAATAAAGTACGAAAACTTGATAAAATATCGCAGATTAATTGTAATGGCAAGATAAAACGGTACAAGGGCAAAAATCCAAAAAAGCAAAAACTTATGGAAATACATTGGTGTTGTTGTAAGAGAAATAGAATACATATTAAGAATTCCAAGCAACGCAAATAGTAAGGTTAAAAGAAAAATATGAATGGGAATTTTTGAGAAGTTCGAATGATAAAAAAGCTTTTGCGACGGAAGATTTCTGTGAGCAGATGGTAAATGTTCAGCATAAAGGTGTTTTGTGCTTTGGGTGTCTCCGGAAATTGTTCGAAATTTTTTAAACATAATGAAGAAGTAGTGCTCTTAAGGTATTTTTAGCTTTATTATTAGATATTTGAAAAACGAAAAATAGAGGAAGGGCGTGGAAAATAAAAAAATCAAGGGAAAAACAATATAAACGAAAAGTTATTGACTTTTGAATTTTTTTTCCTTCATAAGTGAAAAATATCTGTAAGGAACTTGTAGTAAAAAATAAATGAGTGAGATTGAATCTTTTAAGGATAAATGTGGAGTTTTTGGCATAATAAACCATAAAGATGCTTCACACAAAACGATGCTTGGTCTTCACGCTCTTCAACATAGAGGACAGGAATCGTGCGGAATTGCATCATTTGATGAGCAAAAAATATTCGTGAAAAAACACGAAGGGCTTGTTTCTCGAACATTTACACCTTCTGAAATAACAAATCTTTCGGGCAACATTGCAGTTGGCCATGTGAGATACTCAACATCTGGTAAGGGAACGCAAGAAGATTCCCATAACTGTATTCAGCCATTTTGTGGAAAAACAAGGGATGGTAACATTGCACTTGCACATAATGGAAATTTGGTTGAATATCAAGCATTAAAAGAACAGCTTCTTTTGGATAGTGCACTTTTTATTTCCGATGTTGATTCGGAGGTAATTTTACAGCTCATAATTCATTCAAAAAAATCCACTATAGAAGAAAAAATTATCGATGCTATTTCCCGATTAAGAGGGGCATTCTCCCTTGTTATCGCAACAGAAAATTTCATTTGTGCAATTCGGGACAAAAACGCCATTCGCCCACTTTGTATTGGTACACTTGATGAAGCAAAAATTATTTCATCGGAATCTTGTGCGATTTCTGCGATTGGTGGTGAATTTGTGCGTGAAATTTGTGCTGGAGAAATGCTCTTCCTATATAAAAACGGCGAAGAAAAACAAGAATTTCTGCCAAACTGTAAGGAATCGCCAAATAAAAAATTTTGCATTTTTGAACTTGTGTACTTTTCTCGACCAGACAGCTCCACCGCGGGGAAAAGTGTTTACGACATTCGTAAAAACATTGGCACAGTGCTTTATTCCGAAGCGGAAAAAATCGAAGCTGATGTTATCGTCCCAGTTCCAGATTCTGGAATTCCTTCGGCAATGGGTTATGCTCGAGCTTCTGGAATTCCATTCGAATTTGGGATAATCCGCAATCATTATGTTGGTAGAACTTTTATCGATCCAAGCCAGAAGGTGCGTCAAAATAAAGTACAAATGAAACATGCACCAAATGTTGATGTTATTAAAGGAAAAAAAGTTGTTTTAATCGACGATTCAATCGTTAGAGGAACAACGTCAAAACAGATTGTACAAATGCTTTTTGAAGCAGGAGCAAAAGAAATCCACATGAAAATTGCCTCACCTCCAACAAAATTTCCATGCTTTTACGGAATTGATACCCCACAAAAGGAAGATTTGATTGCAAACAATATGAGTATCGAAGAAACAGCAAAATTTCTTGGCGTTAATTCTTTGCAGTATATATCACTGAATGGTTTAAAGCAAGCTTGTACTGAAGAAAAAACTGGGGAAAATTTTTGCGATGCTTGCTTTTCTGGAAATTATTTTGCTTAAGAATTTATCCAAAATAATATAATTCTAAAAATAAAAAAAATATTCTGTTATCGTGTGATATCACAGTGAAACAAACTATTTTTTTTATTTTGAAAATGCCTTGCTTTTTTAACAAAAGCTACTTGATACACTTCATCAAATTTTTGCAATCTGAAAATGATTTTACGCTACTCAAGCCCCGAAATGGTCAAGATATGGTCAGAAGAAAATAAATATCAAATTTGGTTTGACGTTGAAATTCTTGCAGCGGAGGCGATGGCAAAGGAATCTGGAAATGCTGAAATGCTTTCGCGTATTTTAGAAATTAAGCAAAAGGCAACTTGGTCAGTTGAACGAATTTCCGAAATTGAATCGGTGACAAAACACGATGTTATTGCTTTTTTAACGAATATTTCTGAATCAGTTGGTGGCGATGCAACAAAATATTTACACCTTGGAATGACAAGCTCGGATTTGCTCGATACCACGCTGTCATTGCAAATTAAACAATCAGGCGAAATTTTAAAGTCAGATTTAGTCTCACTTTTGGACGTTCTCAAAGAAAAGGCGTTAAAATACAAAAATTCCGTTTGCATCGGTAGAAGCCATGGAATTCACGCTGAACCTGTCACTTTTGGGTTAAAATTTGCAGGTTTTTACGAAGAATTTAAGAGAAATCTCAAACGATTAGAATATGCCATTGAAGATGCCTGCGTTTGTGCTATTTCGGGTGCCGTTGGGACTTATGCAAATATTTCCCCGAAAATTCAGGAATCTGTTGCAAAATTTTTAGGACTAACAGAAGAAACCGTTTCAACGCAAGTAATTCCACGTGATAGATATGCTAATTTTTTCAACTGTCTTGCTTTAATTGCATCATCAATTGAAAGAATTGCGACAGAAATTCGTCATTTACAACGCACCGAAGTTCTTGAAGCTGAAGAAGCGTTTACAAAAGGGCAAAAAGGAAGTTCCGCAATGCCACATAAACGCAATCCAGTTTTAAGTGAAAACCTTACAGGACTTGCAAGAATGGTTCGCTCATATTGCATTCCAGCAATGGAAAATGTTGCACTTTGGCACGAAAGGGACATTTCTCATTCTTCTGTTGAACGGTTTATTGCCCCAGACGCTTGTATAACACTAGACTTTGCCCTGAAAAGGCTCATCGGATTAATCCAAAACTTAATGATATACGAAGAAAATGCTATTCGAAATATGAACAAACTTAAGGGATTGATTTTTTCACAAAGGGTAATGCTCACACTCATCGAAGTGGCTGGTGTAACAAGAGAAGATTCTTATCGAATTGTTCAAGAAAACGCGATGAAAATCTGGGAAGAAAAAACACACAACGACTTCAAAACCCTTCTTCTTGAAAATGCTGAAGTTACGGCGAAACTTTCAAAACAACAAATCGAAGAAATTTTTGATATTTCTTACCACACAAAGAATATTGACCACATTTTTAGCAAAGTGTTTGGATAAAAAAAGCCTTGCAATATGAGTAAAAGTATGATATTATAAATATGTAACTTAATTAAATTAATATGAACAATCCTTTTCAGACCCAAAATAGTGATGATCCCGATTTTATCGATACCACATGTACCCAAAATTCCATTAAAAGTTATCCTTTAACGGGTTACAGCAGTATGTTCTCTCAACTATCCAGCATTGAAATTGGAACTCAAAATTCAAATTATAGTCAATCGGAGCAACCCCTGCGGCGTAGTGAACGCATTGCAAAACAACCACCAATTAATTACAGTAAACAATGAACACAAAACTTCTTTTTGCACGGCTTTTAACAGAAAACATCGCAATTGTTGACGTTCGAACAAACGATGAATATTCTCAGATTGCAATCCCAAACACGCTTCACATTCCCCTTGATGAACTTGAAGCTCGAATTTCTGAACTCAAAAGTTTTGATAAAGTGTATTTTTTTTGTAAGGCTGGAAAGCGTGCGATGATTGCTCAAGAAATTGGTATTGCCAAGGGTTTGGTCTGCGAAGGTTTGCAACAAGGGGTTTTTGAAATCGCAGAGGCTGTTGTATTTTAGCGTAAGTTGTAGTGTGAACTCATAACTTCGCCGTAAGCTCCTGCGTTTAAAATCGCGACAAAATCTCCGCGTTGAAGTTCCTGCATAAGGTAGTTTTTGACAAAAACATCGCTTGATTCGCAAATTGGTCCTACTATTGTATAAACTTTCTCGTTTTCTCGATTTTTTTCAAGGGGAATAATTTCGTGAAAGGCTTCGTACATAGCTGGGCGAATTAAATTATTCATTCCAGCATCAATTATTGCAAATTTTGTGTGAGAAGTCTGTTTAATATACAGCACTTTGGAAATTAAAATACCGGCATTTCCGGAAATCGAGCGACCAGGTTCAAAAATTGCAAGAACATTTCCACCGATTTTACTCAAGCACTGTCTTACGATAGAGCAATATTGTGTATAATCAAAAAGTGCATCAGTTGCCTTGTATTGAATACCAAATCCTCCGCCAAAATCAACAGTTTTAAATTCAAAACCTCTCTCTTGCGTTTCAATAATTAAATTTGTAAGTATTTCAAACGCGTTTTCAAACATTGAGACATCCAGAATTTGTGAACCAATATGACATGAGAATCCAACAAATTCAAGGTTTTCGCATGTTTGTAGAATATCAAGTGATAGCGGAATGTCAGTTATATCGATACCAAATTTATTACCGACCTTCCCAGTTGTGATTTTCTCATGCGTGTATTTTTCAACTTTCAAGTGGGGGTTGACTCTTAGTGCAACGCGAACTTTCTTCGAAAGATTACCAGCGATTTCCTGAATAACTTGCATCTCCTCAATTGATTCAATATTGATTTGCAAAATTGCATTTTCAATTGCAAATGTAATCTCATCATCAGTTTTGCCAATTCCAGCAAGGACAATCTTCCCCGACTCACATCCGCAGAACATTGCATATTTCATTTCACCCAAGGAAACGCAGTCTATTCCAGAACCAGATTCTATCAAAGAGCGGACAATTTGTTCATTATTGCACGATTTTATTGAAAATGCAATAAGACTTTGAATGTCTCCTAAATGATTTTGTAGAGTTTGAAAGTTTGCAATTGCTTGTTTTGTGGAGTATAAATATTTCGGTGTAATGGCAGATTCAATTGGCACACCTTCGCAATATAAACGATTATTTTCGTAATAAAAATTTTGGTTCATGCTTAAAATTGAAGAAGGTTTTGGTAAAATGGTGTGTATTGAACGAATATATACCCAACTGTAAATACTAACATAATAAAAGTGTAGACCTTTATAGTAAATGCAACATTGAAAGATTTGTATAGCTCTAGTTCCTTGGATGGAATTCCAAAATATAGATTTTTTATAATTTTAAGGTAGTAAAATAGTGCAATTGCGGAGCTCAAGACTATTGCCAAAGGCAGAATAAAATGCCCAGAAACTATGAGATCTTTGATAATAATATACTTCCCAACAAAACCTGCGAGTGGAGGAATACCAGCTAAGTTTAAAAGTGCAACACTTAAAAAAAATGTGAAAAATGGATTTGTTTTGTAAAGACCTTGAACACTTGTAATTGTACCATCATATGCAAAGTTTTTACGAATTGACATTAGTATCGTGATTAAAAACAATACGGAAATTGAGTATATTATAACAAATTCAACAAGCGTTTTGTATGAAAAGTTTGGATCGGTGTATATCGCAAGAATATACCCCATATTTGCAATTCCACTATATGCAATAATTCTTTGAATATGTTTTTGGAAAATTCCCCCAAAGGCACCAATAAACATTGACCCAACGGAAACAAGCATTACAACTGTAAAAGCAAGATGACTGTGTAGAAACGGAATTAAATTCGCAAAGGCAAAAAGTGCTGCAATTTTTGGAATAATTGCAATTACGGCAATAGCCGGAAGATTACCTGCATAATAGACATCTGGTGCCCAAAAATGAAATGGAAACGCTGTTAGTTTAAAGAAAACACCACAAAGGAATAATATTATTCCAACTGTTGCAAGTGGTGAATTAACAATTTCCGAAAACTGAATTGAATTTGATGTTCCATAAATAAACGAAATTCCAAAGAGCATCAACCCCGAACAAACTCCCCCTATCACGTAATACTTTACGGCAGATTCCGAAACAAATGGTTTTTTGCTCATAATCCCAACAAGAATATAACCGACAAATGAAACTGTTTCAAATGCAAGGTACAGCGAAAGGAAATCCTTTGCTTTAATTGCAAAAAGACACCCAACAACGCTTGATATTACAAGGAAATAAACACTAAAATTTGCAAGCTTATGCGAACCGTAGTAAACATGTAAATGAATAAGGATTATACAAATAAAAAGCATTAATATATGAATAACATCAACACCATTACCATGCACTATTTCATAAAAAAATGTACAAGCGACCATCAACGAAAGGGAAATGATGGAAATATTTCTAACAGCCTTGGAAGCACCAATTGGTTTTATTAAAGAAATTGTTAATGAAAAAATTGCTACACAAATAAGAGAAAATTCCAGCATAGAATTGGAGATAATCTGTAAGATATTGTGCATAAAACTTTGAAATGCGTTAAATTTTTCACTTATATTGACTTGACTATTCATAAATCGAACAATATATTAAATTGCAAGTGATTTTTTTAAATATGCTCATCAAAACTGCACCAGTAGTTGCCATAAGGGACATTATAACATTCCCAAACACAATAGTCCCGCTTTATATCGGACGCATTCAATCAGTGAATGCCATCAATGTTGCGTTTAAGGAAGCTCAACCAATCATCATCGTAACGCAAAAAAAAGCACAAAATGATGAAATATCCGTTGACAACCTTTACAAATACGGCACTCTTGCAAACATTGTTCATGTTGCAAAAACAGGCAAGGTTGAAATGAAAGTCATTGTCGATGTTCACACAAGGGTAAGAATTGAAGAATTTCACAATGACGAAACAAAAAAATTAATTACAGCAAGTTTTGTACAAGAAAAAACAAACCCAATTAGCAACGAAGAAGCTCAACTTCTTGTGCGTGCTTTAAAAAAGACATTTTCAGAATATGTAAAATCCTCAAACATTATTCCAATTGACATCGTTGCAACTGTTGCCCAAATTGAAGAGCCTGAAGTTTACACTGATATCGTTTCTTCAACAATGCCAGTTAAGATTGCAGAAAAAATGGATATTCTTCAAGAGCTTGACTTTACACTAAGGGTGACAAAAATCGCAAAGGTTTACAATAATGAATTGAAGTTGTCCCAGTTGGAAAATAAAATTCAGGGAAAGGTTCGTCATAATTTAACAAAAAACCAGCAAGAACATTATCTTCGCGAGCAAATTGAAGTTATGCAAAAGGAACTCAATTTAATGAATGGAAAAGATTCCGATGGCGTTGAAAAATATGAAAAGTTATTGAAAAAACTTAAGGCACCAAAGGAAGTTAAGGAAAAAGTTTCAGAAGAAGTCCATCGTTTAAAATCCCTTTCGTCATATTCCTCCGAAACTTCTATTATCAAGACATATCTTGACTGGATATTCGCACTTCCATGGGGTGAGTTTTCAAAAGGGAAAATTAACGCAAAAAAAGCGATTGATATTCTTGATAAACACCACTATGGACTTGAAAAAATTAAGGAGCGTATTTTAGAATATATCGCAGTTTATTCGCGAGTTGATAAACCAAAAGGTCAGATTTTATGCCTTTATGGTCCACCAGGTGTTGGTAAAACTAGTATCGTTGCTTCAATTGCTGAAGCTATGGGTAAGAAATATGCTAAAGTTGCCCTTGGTGGAATGAGGGACGAGGCGGAAATTCGTGGACACAGGAAAACATACATCGGTGCATTCCCTGGAAAAATTATCTCTGCAATTAAAAAAACTGGAACGATGAATCCAGTAATTTTACTTGATGAAATCGACAAAATTTCAGATAGTAACAGAGGAGATCCAACATCAGCACTTTTGGAAGTTCTTGACCCCGAACAAAATAAAGCATTTCAGGATAACTATCTTGAAGTAGATTTTGACCTTTCAAATGTAATTTTCATTGCAACTGCAAACAGTTTAAACATTTCGCAGCCACTTCTTGACCGTATGGAACTTGTGAATGTGAGTGGTTACACCGAACTTGAAAAAGTGAAAATTGCAAAGGAATATATTATTCCCGCATCAATTAAGGATATTGGAATTAAAAAAGAAGAAATGCAAATTTCCGATTCCGCAATTCTTTCACTAATTAATCATTACACTCGTGAATCAGGAGTTCGTAATTTGAAGCAGAACATTTTCAAACTTGGAAGAAAGGTCTTGGTAAAAATTCTGAAAGACGAAACGAAGAAATGTGAAATTACGCCACAAAACTTGAAAGATTATCTTGGTGTTGAAAGGTATGAGCACGGAGAAAAAGAGGATGGAACAACTGTTGGAATCACAACGGGTCTTGCTTACACTTCCGCAGGTGGGGATATCCTTTCAATTGAGGCGATAAAGATTGCAAATGGTAAGGGTGAAATTAAATTCACGGGTAAACTTGGGGAAGTTATGAAGGAATCAATGCAAATTGCCTTTGCTTATTTAAAATCGCACGCTGAATTTTATGGAATTCCAATTGAGGCATTGCAAAAAAATGATGTCCATGTCCACGTTCCAGAGGGTGCTACTCCAAAAGATGGACCATCAGCGGGCGTGACGATTGTAACATCGCTTGTTTCGCTTTTCAAAAACATTCCCGTTAAAAATAACATAGCAATGACTGGTGAAATTACCCTTCAAGGCAAAATTTTGCCAATCGGTGGTCTTAAGGAAAAGTTAATGTCCGCAGTTCGTTCTGGAATTACAGAGGTCTTTATTCCAGCTAAAAATGAAAAAGATTTAGAAGATATTCCGTTAGAAATTAAGGCTCAATTAAAAATTCATATCGCGAAAAATGTTTCAGAAATTATTGAACTTGCTTTAACTCCGCAATAATTTCAATTGATGATTCGAAAATTTTGAAGTGCAATTGCTTGAGTATAAGGTACTTTGCGATATTGGTTTTGGCGGTGGCATCGTTAATTAAGATTATACCGCCAGTTTGAAACTTTCCGTCGTAAATTGCCTTCTTGACAAAAACTAAATTCATTGGGCACTTGACATAAGATAAATCCAATATAAAAACAGGCATAATTTGCAAAAAAATATGAACAACTTTCAAAATTCAACATTTCGAGACATTATGGAGTTGATTTCTCAAAATTGTGAACTTTCACCAGCAGAAAAAGCAAAGTTTATTGAAAAATCAAGCCAAAAAATGAAAGATGACCTTTCGGGTTATAGCGTTAATTTAAAAGAAATTTTTGATGGAAAGATTAAAAACGAAAAGCAATATAATTCGCCTATTAAACTTTGTGATATCAATTTTTATAGTCATTGTAAGCACCATTTTAGCCCAATAATTGGGAAAATTACAATTTCATATATCCCACACGAATGGATTATTGGGTTTTCACGAATTATGGACTGCATTAATGCCTTTACACAACGCCTCCAAATTCAGGAAGAACTTACAATTGAAATTGCACAGGCAATTTTTGATGGTGTTAGTGCAAAATCGGTTACCGTTAATATTACGGCAAAACATTACTGTATGCAACAAATACCCAATCAAATTCTGCCAGAAATTCACACAACTCACACTATATAACCTTGACAAACGAAATGTTTAATAATTAGATTGCCTAAAATAACGAGTAAGAATGAAAAAACGCTATAAGTCGAACAATCTTCCAATTTTTAAACTTTTTCCAAGTGTAATAACGCTCGCAACGCTTTTTTTTGGAACTCTTGCAGTGTATAATTCAATGATGATGCATTGGGAAAAGGCTTGTACTTTCATAATAATTGCTGCCATTTTTGATGTTCTTGACGGAAGATTTGCACGAATTTTGAATGCACAAAGTGATTTTGGAGCAAATTTAGATTCCCTATGTGATTTTGCAAATTATACAATTTTCCCATCAATTATTATTTACAATTGGTCGCTTTGGAACCACGGTTTAACGGGGTGGTCCGCTGTAATGGTTTCATCACTTTGCGGGGCAATTCGCCTTGCACGCTTTAATGTGAGCGATTCCGCCGTATCACATCCAATCAAAAAACTATTTTTTACAGGAGTGCCATCACCAGCTGCGGGAATTTTAATTCTCCTCCCATTGTTAATTTCAATCAGTTTTGATATTCCAAAAATACAATATCCGCCATTTCTATTTTATGAAATATACATTGTTATTATTTCAATTTTAATGATAACAACTATCCCAACACTTTCGTTGAAATATCTTAAAATGCCAAGGAAGTATGCACCATTTGCTCTTTTTGGAGTTGGATTTATTTTAATTTCTTTCGTGATATTCAAGCTTCAAGCTGTTGTTGTCACGGCGATTTTGTATTTACTTCTAATGCCAGTTGTTGCCTTGAGGTACCGCCATATGATGATCCAGCACCAGAAAGATCACCCACATCAAGTGAACGAAGGTGAATAAAATTGGCGTTTATATCCACTTTCCTTACTGTGAAAAAAAATGTCCATACTGCGATTTCAACAGTCATGTAACGAAAGTAATCGAGCACAATCGCTTTTTGGAAGCATACAAAAAAGACTTTGATTTTTATTTTGAACAGATTGGCAAAAATGGAATTATTCTTGAAAGTATTTTTTTTGGCGGCGGAACACCTTCTTTAATGGAGCCATTTGTTGTTGAAGGAATTATTACTTACATTAAAAATAAATTTTTGGAAAGCGATTGTGAAATTTCACAAAATCTTGAAATTACACTTGAAGCCAATCCTTCTTCGTTTGAAGTTGAGAAATTTTGTGTCTTTAAAGATGCTGGTGTGAATCGAATTTCCATCGGTGTTCAATCTTTTATTGAGGATGACTTAAAAAAACTTGGACGAGTACACGACAAATCGCAGGCAATAAATGCGATTTTACAAGCAAGGGAAATTTTTGAGCGATTTTCGTTCGATTTAATTTATGCACGCGAAGGACAGAAAATCCAAGATTGGCAAAGTGAACTTAATTTTGCATTAAAGACATTTAAACCAAGCCATATTTCACTTTATAGCCTAACAATTGAAAAAGGAACGGAGTTTTTTAAAATGCAAAACGATGGCATTCTGTCAACACCAAAAAATCAGGAGGAATTTTACGATACAACAAACGAAATTTGTGCAAATCTTGGTCTTAATCGTTATGAAATTTCAAATTATGCGAAGGAAAATCATGAATGTAAGCACAATATTCTTTACTGGCAAATGGCACAGTATATTGGAATTGGAGCTGGTGCACATGGAAGAATTCAAACGAAAAATGGAAGAATTGCAACAATGAACTTCAATGCTCCTGAAAAGTATTTGTCATCAATTGAACGCATGGGGAATGCAATGCAAACCTGCGAAGTTCTTGGCTCCAAAATCATTGCAATGGAGCAAATTACAACAGGACTTCGCACAATTTACGGTTTTAAAATCCAAGATATTGAGGAATTTTTAAAGTGGGATAAGGTGAGGATTTTAGAAGAGCAGGGGCTTTTGATTAAAACTCAAACACACATTGTGCCAACAACAAATGGACTTTCACTTTGTGATGGCATTGCCAAATTTATTGGCAATTTTCTTGACAACTAAATTTTTTACTCTCATATCTTTTTAAGAATTATTGTTGTTTGCTATGTCTGAAAATAAAGCTGGTGGCTTTTTACTTGTAATTAAAAAACTTTTTAGCGGAGTTTTAACCTTTCTTCTTGATGGTATTCGTAATACGCACAAGGAGGGGCATATTTTTATTCTGATTGGTATTATTTTAACACTCTTTGCATATTCAGTTTCGACATTTTTAGGGAATATCTTCCTTGTAATAACAGTTTGGTGTGTTTGCTTTTTTCGTGATCCTGAACGCTTCGTTCCGCAACAGTCTGGAATTTTTGTCGCTCCTGCTGATGGCATCGTTACGGGTGTGATTGAAAATGAGGAACTTCCTGAAGAACTTGGATTCACTTCTGATGAAAAATTTACAAGGGTTAGTATATTTCTTAATATATTCAATGTTCATGTAAACAGAATTCCAGCAAAGGCAACTGTGGAAAAGGTTTGTTATATTCCGGGGAAATTTCTTAATGCTTCAATAGATAAATCAAGCAAGGAAAATGAACGCAATGTTTTGATGCTAAAAACCGAAGATGGTGAAACATTTGCAGTTACTCAAATCGCAGGTTTAATCGCACGCCGAATTGTTTCTTATGCAAATCAAGGTACGAGTTATCAAAGAGGTGAGCGTTATGGAATCATCCGTTTTGGCTCCAGAGTTGATGTCTTTATTCCTCAAAATTATAAAGTTTCCGTTCTTCTTGGACAAACAATGGTTGGCGGTGAAACAGTTATTGCTTCGAAATAATATCAATAAACATTAATGAACGAGTACTTTATTCGTGAACTGAAAAGTAAAATTACACTGTCCGATCTCCTTTCTCGTTACATTAAAGTTACGAAGAAGGGTGTGAATTATCTCGCACTTTGTCCATTTCATGGGGAAAAGACTCCGTCTTTTAACATTGATAACAACCGCGGTGCTTACCATTGCTTCGGTTGCAATGCTTCTGGTGATGCAATTTCATTTTTACAAGAATACCTTTCAATGACATTTCCCGATGCATTAAAGGAGCTTTGCCTTTATGCGGGCGTTGATATGCCAAAACAAACGGTGCAATCTGCGGAAAGGACTGCGGCAATTAAGAAATCGCTGGATATTCTTGAACACGCAATGGAATTTATGCAAAAAAACTTGCGTGAAAATAACCATGCAATGCGTTACATCAAATCTCGCTCAATGAGTGATGAAATCATCAAAGAATTCTGTATAGGATTTGGTGGTGTAGAAAAATCTTCGCTTTTTAAGGAATTGCAAAAGAGTTTTACTGAGAATGAAATTGAGAAATCTGGTGTTTGTATTAAAACAAACTATGGAACAATTGACCGCTTTTCAAATAGAATAATTTTCCCAATTAAATCACATTCTGGATCAGTTATTGGTTTTTCTGGGAGAATTTTCAATGGTGAAAAAGATATAGCAAAGTATGTAAATTCCCCAGAAACTGATCTTTTTAAGAAGTCGCAAGTGCTTTATAATTTCCATCATGCAAGAAAAACAAAGGAAAAGTTTGCGATAGTGTGTGAAGGATTTATGGACGTCATTGCCTTTCATAAAGATGGAGTGAGCAATGCTGTAGCACAAATGGGCACTGCGTTTACGAAGGAGCATCTTGCTGCACTTTTATCCCGTTTTGAAGAAATTTCATTCTGCCTTGATTCCGATTCAGCAGGAATTCTTTCGCAAAAAAAAGTGATTGAAATGCTTTTTGAAATTGCAAATTCGGAAAAAACCTTTAGCTTTATCGTTCTTGATGGAGAAAAAGATCCTGATGAATTTTTGGCAAAAAATGGTGGAGGATCGTTGAAATCTAGTGTTGAAAAGCGTATTGTTTTGCACGAACGAGCATGGAATTTGTGGACAAACAACATTGATTTTCAAAACCCGATGGAGATGATTAAACTTGAAGGACACATTAAGGCAATTTTGACAAAAAACCTTTCCCAATCTGTGCAAAAACATTACGAACATTTCTTCAGAAACAAAATTTACCAATCGAAATTTACTAAAAAACAGTCAAAAAAAATTGAAATTGTGGTCCACAATGAAAAGTATCTCAAAAGTGAGGCAACTGCCATCGCATTTTTGTATCAACATATTAATGCAATTGATGATGATATTCTGAATGATTTTGAAATGAAGTTCAAAACGCCCGAAATTAAAGAACTTGCGAAAAAAATTTATTCTGGTGAAGATCTTTCGGAAAGTCAGTTAATGGAAGAAATTCTTGCACAAAATTTAATTTCACCCCTTACAAATATGCAATTGCCCCATTATTATAAACTTCTATATAGCTCACTTCTTTTGGACAAAATTGATGTGGAAATAGTAGAATCTAGGCAAAATTTTGAAAAAATACTGTTTTTACACAAGGAAAAGCAAAAAATCCTCAAAGAAATGGAAAAAATTAAACTTTTTCTTTTCCCACAGTAGTATTTTCAGTTTTACACATTTCATAAACAGCACTGGGCATTATTAACAAATCTTAACCCTTGACTTTCGCAAAAATTGACTTTTATTCGAATGATAATTTTTATTTTGATACATGGCGATTGAAATTTTGATGCCAGCTCTTTCCCCGACAATGGAAGAAGGTAATCTTGCAAAGTGGCTAAAAAAAGAGGGTGATAAAATTTCTTCTGGTGATGTCATTGCCGAAATTGAAACAGATAAAGCAACGATGGAAGTTGAAGCTACAGATTCTGGAATTATGGGAAAAATTATTATTCCCGAAGGAACGAATGGTGTAAAAGTTAATGCTTTAATTGCTGTTTTACTTGAATCTGGTGAAGATTCTTATGCTATTGAAGGTGTAATTGCAAAACATTTAGGCGACTCTACTCCTAAAAAGACTGAAGAAAAAACTGCAATAACAACAGTGGAAATACCTGTGATATCAAGTCAAAATAATAAACATAATGATGATAAAAGAGTATTTGTTTCGCCACTTGCAAAACGCATCGCGGAAAACAAAGGTGTTGATATTACTCAAATTGATGGTTCTGGACCAAACGGTCGTGTTATCAAAAAAGATGTTGAAAATTTTGTACCAAAACGCAGCATCGTTCAGTCTTCCGTCAGAAATTCTGAAAATGCGTATGTCGTCCCACATTCTAATATGAGGAAAGTCATTGCAAAACGCCTTTTGGAATCCAAACAAACTGTTCCACACTTTTATGTTGTAGTTGAAGCTTCAGTGAAAAATCTGAACAAAGCACGCACAGAAATAAACAAATATCTTGAACAATTTAGCGAAAAAGTTTCACTAAATGACATAATAATCAAATCTTGTGCGAATGCTTTAAAAGTTCACCCAAATGTTAACGCTTCATGGTCTGAAAATGGAATGATTATTTATAATAATGTTGATGTCTCAATTGCTGTTGGAATTCAAGATGGCTTAATTACACCAATTATCAAAAATGCTGATACAAAAACCCTGCGTGTGATTTCAAACGAAGCAAAGGATTTGATAAAGCGTGCACGCGAAAACAAACTTTCTCTTGAAGAGTTTCAAGGTGGAGGTTTTTCCATTTCAAACCTTGGAATGTACAATGTTTCTCATTTTAGTGCAATAATTAATCCGCCACAATCGGCAATTATTGCTATTGGAGGAGTAAAATCTGTTCCAAAAATTTGTAAAAAAACTGGAAATCTATGTGAAGATGAAATTATGACACTCACACTTTCTTGTGACCATAGAGTAATTGATGGAGTTCTTGCTGCGGAATTCTTAAATACTGTTAAATCATTTATTGAACAGCCAACTTTATTAATGATATAGTAATGATGTAACATTCAATGATTAAATTTTATAGGGGGATTGCAAAGAGGTTTGCATATGGTGCAACAAATAGAATTAATGGGAATATTAACGCACTCAAGGTGTTATCCACAGTGCTTTTATTTTTAACGCTTTACGGTTGTGAAACGGCACCAACATTAAAACAAGATACTTCAACTCCTCCGGTTATACCAACAAAGGAAAACAGTCCATCGACGCCATATTCTTACAGGGGGGTTATTGGGGGTTTTAACACTGCTTACGATGCAACAAATAAAACATATATAAGTACCAACGATTCAATATATGTAAATAATTATAAGTTTGGAATGAGGGGTTTTGTTGATACTGGTCTACTTGCTGCCATTTATGATGCAAACAATTCCTCTTCTGATAACTATAAATATCAAGCACCAATTGTAATGTTTGGAACTGGAATTGCTGCTAAAGATTCTGCTACATTTGCAAATCTCACAGCTCAGACAATTAATAATCTTTACTATAACGTGAGTGGTTTGATTTATACGATAAACACAGAAACGAGTGCAAGAAGTAACATAGCAACGCTATCACCAGATTCAATGCCACTTGTACTTAACACAAATATATTCAAGCCTGATTCTGCAAATAGTGAACCTCCGTCAACTACTACAAATGATATATCACGCTACAATAGCACAACCACTGCGGGAATTATTAATGCTATTGCACCATCTGGTAATGATTTGTATAAAAGATATACATCAACAGGTTTTTCAAATGAGAAAATCTTTTTTTATACACTATATAACACCTATGAATCAGATAAAATTTCAACGCTTTTTCGAAATGCCGAAGAAAATTCGGCAAATTCGTTAGCAAATCTTTTTTACTATGACTACTTTCCCACTGCAAACATCTCTAATAATAAACTTCCAAAATACGCACCTAGTGCCGCAAATGTAAAGCTTGGAATTAATGCTTTAATGAATACAGATCATTCCACAACTTCGCCAACTACTACAAACCTTTCCACGAAGAAAGTTTTTGTTACAGCGATGGGCACCGCTTATGATGCAAATGGAATATTGTCTGAGATAACGCCAGACTATAAGCTTAAATACATTAACAATGTTCTATATTATGATACTAAGACATATCCAAGCTTTGCCGCACGTGTCATAGATCCATTTTTCTTAGATAAGGACACTTATAATATTATGGATCCGCTTAACGTAAGTAGCGTTCCAATTACTGCTGTTGGTGTAATGGAATATTGTTCAACTCCTTCTTGCTCGAATACAAAATATTACGTTCCTTCAGCTGAATATAATGCTGGAGCATTAAGTAATGTTGCAATTTCCGTTCCAGTATCAGCAAATTCTGTGATATACAGTTATAACATTGACAAAAAGGTTATAACAACAAATTTGGCTGGAAATCTACTAAATTATCAAGACCCTAAAGGTGCAAACTCTATAACTGATACGATAATTACAAGTTATATGCCAGAACTTTCCCCAAACAGGCAAGCTGCTGCAACACTAACTGCAATAATTGGTGCATATCAAAGGTCGGATGTTTCAGCAAAAGATGCTTTGAACACGATATTGAAATATTCTATGCCAATGTATAGTACCAATGCTGTTGTTGGTTGTGTTCTGCTCAGCTGCAGTGCTTTTAGCAAAATAGCTACTGGTAATTCAGTTTCTGAAGTAAATGAGACGAATGTTAACAGGAGGCTTTTTGATCCAGCCTTTATTGTTCTTGAGGCGAGTGATTTTACGAATATCACTATCAGTTCTTCAAGTTCCCCTGACCAATACAAAGTAAAACAATTTGGTACATCCAACTCATATAATGAAAATAATCTATTTCAGATCCAACTGACAAATCCAATCGACTACACTACATTGCGTAATGTTTATAACCAAAGTTATATAGTAGCAATAGGAGAAATTAGTGCAACCATTACATCAAATGATATTTTAGTATATGATAAATATTATTCTTTAGACCAAGACAAATTAGGATATCGTATTGATGGGAATGTGTACAAAATTGTCGTAATGAATGATATCTGGATTGGGAAAGAGATTATGCAATACGATGCAAAGGGTGCAACTACAACACCAAAAGCAGTTGATCAAATCATTAAAAACATTGGAACAATTAAAGATTCTGGTAATTCAGCAATCTATACTGCATATTATTACTGTTTTAAGGATGAAACTGATGCGAGCTGTACAACTCCAAGTCGAAGAATTGCTTCACATACTTATGGTCTTGGAATGTTAAATTATATTTCAACTAAAGATATTTATGCTTCGCAAGTTGCTCTCGCAGTAAATGAAGGGGCAATTATTCCAACGCAAAACCTTGCTATCAGTGCGATGGTTATGTCCGATGCATTTGGTAATTCCATAAAATCGGCTAATTTATCGACAAACATTCAAGCACACAATGCTTATGGTGAAACATGGATGGATGTGAAAAATGTAAACGAAAGAGTTTCAAATGTGGCAAATTCTCCTTTATTTAACAGCACTTCAAACGCATATTATAGCCAGTATAATATGCAGAATTATTCAGTTCCCGTTGGTTCATTTGGTTCGCTTAGTGTAAATCTTTCTAATAATAACACAAATACTGGAATTGATACTGGAAATCCATTGTTAAATTCACGATTTGGCGATATGGCATCAATATCCCATTCGCTAAATGGTGCGATGAATAGTTACGGTGTAATTCTTGATCAACCGGCATCTTCAACAAATTTTTCCAACGTGGCATACTCTGGTTCGATTTTGGGCTTAAATTTTATTTCGCGAATGAATTTTCAAGCTGGAATGGAGATGGAGAAAGTTACAAACTTTAATCCGATGAAAAATTCCTCGATTTACTACAACCCATTCCTTTCTCTCGTTTCAAATCAGGGAGATGCTCGTGGTTTTTCTGTTGCGAAAAATTTTGGTGCATACAATAAATTTTCCATAACAACGATTGTTGGGAAAAATTCTTTCAATGGTAATGCTATTATTTTTGAAACGCCCAATGATTCAAACAATGTTGCGTCAACTTCTTCCGTTATGTTTGGAACTCGTAATAATGTTCTGAGTTTTGACGCTGGCTTTCTAAGTGAGTCACGGACTCTTTTGGGGTCGTATTCGGCGGGGGCACTTGGTTTGGGGCAGAATAATTTGACGATTTTTGGGAAAATGAGGACTTCGAAAAATATTTTTGGAAAGACGAATTTTATTGGGGCTTTTTCATTTGG
>CAMAVJ010000005.1 GCA_945861725.1 Rickettsia typhi | reverse complement strand
ATAATATACAACCGTAGATTTATCTACTAAACAACGCCACCAACCGTAAACCCTATCCCTTCTCACAAATCACCCACCACCACTCATTCACACATTCATTCCCTCACCCCCACAAAAAATGAAGATATTAATAGTTGACACTCTTTACTTTCAACAAAGAAAAAATTCGGTTTAAAATACGCAGATTTACCCGTATAAATTCGTTCAATGCCTCCAAATTTTTGCTCTTCCGCCATATAAAACACATTTTTCACACCACACATTGAAATCGCTGTAGCGCACATACAACACGGCTCAAGAGTGACATATAGCGATAACTCCATACCAAAAAAATGCGTTGTTTTGAATTTTTTTCTTAATTTTTCCAGCACGAGCATCTCCGCATGAGCCATCTTGTCCATCCTTCTTTCGACCAAATTATATGCTCTTGCAATAATTTTTCCATTCAAAACTGCAATACAAGCAACTGGCACTTCACCTTTTGCCACAGCCTTTTCCACCATTTTAAGTAAAACCTTTGAATAGTTCTTAAACATGAACTATTAACAACCTTTCTTCTTTTGTAAATTTTTCAGTTGCGTATCTAAGCATAACTCTTGGCATTTTTTTGTGATGCAATTCCAGAAATTTCATAAGAGTTTGCCTATTTTTTTTACCAACTTCGCGTAACATCCAACCCGATGCCTTTTGCAGTAAATCATGCAATGGATTGCTCAAAAACCTTTCTACAATTAATATTGTTTCATCAAATTTATTTTGCTTAATAAATGCAAGCGTTGAAACAATTGCAATGCGTCTTGCCCAAAAATTATCTGAATTTGCAAGATCATGAAGGATTGTAATTTTTGCGGGGTTTTCCATCAGAAATTCTCCAACAATTTTATATGCAGTTAAATCAACCAAATCCCAACTATTCACATACTTTATATTATCATTATGCAGATAAAATTCAGTAATTTGCCAACGCTCTTCTTTGAATTTCATAAATTTTTCAACAAGAATCATTAAGGCAAGTTGCCTTTCTTCGTGAATTTTAGAAGAAAGAATTTTCTTTATATTTTCATAATTAATACCAATATATTCTTTAGCAATTACGCGAATCATTGGCACTGAGACTCCAATAAAAATATCATCAAACCCATATTCAGTAATACCGATTTTAAAAAACTTTTTGGAAGTCTTCGCCCTTTCAAAACTTGCAAGTTGATGTAACTTTGCAATAATTTCATTGTAAATCTCCATACTCCTTCACTAAATATTCTAAAATTAAATTTTCCTCAAAAATTGCCCCATCAATTAGATTGTAAAACATTTTTCCTGAACCACCAGTAAAGATAATTTTAAAAGTACTTTGATAATATCTTTCGATGAAAAAAATAGTATTTTTTAAAACACCTTCATAACCAATTGCCATTCCAAAGGAAATTGCTTGCGTAGTATTTTTTCCAATACCAGATTGAAATTCCTTTATTTTAATATGAGGCAGTTTTGCAGTTTTAATATGAAGATTATGCATCGCTGTGTTCATTCCAGGAAATATCATTCCACCTTGATACACGCGATTTAAAATTATATCAAATGTTAGAGCTGTTCCAAAATCAATAATAATGCTATCACCAAATTTTTTCATACTATAAAACGCGTTAATGGCTCTATCAATACCTAATTCATTATTATTTTCCAGCGTTGTTTGCAGATTGATATCTTCAAATGATAATATTTTACAATCAATACCGACTTCATAACAACATTCTGCCAATAAATCGCTTACAATCGGTACAACCGAGGAAATAACCACCTTGGTTGGCAAGTATTTTTTGAGGAAATTGAATGCGGAACTCCTAACAGATAGGCTTTTTGTTGAAATTGAAAAAACTTCACCAATCTTATCATTAAAAGAAAAATTTACATTCGTATTTCCGATATCTAAAAATATTGCAGTTATTTGTTCCATCCCATTATCCATTCATATTTGCAAGAACATATTCGCATAGTGTCACGAATGTTATATTGTGCTTTTTTGCTATATCCTTAATTTTCCCAATAGCAGCGTGAACTGGTGCTGGAATTTGCCCGCCTTTGTCTCCAAGCCATTTTGCCTGAAATGCAAGTGGGTGTGAATCTGCGGCTGGAAAACCAACATAAAAATTGATATCTTGTGCACCACCACCTTGAAAGGCACAGGGAAATGTTAACATTTTAAATTCGGACACAATGCTTTAAAAAAAATATTAGAGATAATAATAAAAAATTTCCATTTGTCAACCGATTTATAATAACCTATTGATGCCAATCAGTCAAACACTTCGTGATGTAAAAAATGCTAGCATATCTAACAATAATTTTTGGATATCACCCTTGGAAACCTCATTAAGGACAAATGCTCGAGCCAATTCCACATACACATTCATCACACGCTTACACTCTTCAAAAATATCGTTTTTTTTCATTAGTAACACCGTACTTTTAAAGGAAAAATCGTCATTATTGCCAAGAAAATATTGTGTAAGCAAATGTTTTTGTTCAAACTCTTTTTCTAAAAGAAGTAAAATTGGCAAAGTTATCTTCCTTTCTTTAAAATCAGTTCCAGAATCTTTATTCAAATACTTTGAACCTTGGTAATCCAAAAGATCGTCCATAATTTGAAAAGCAAAACCAATATTTTTTCCAAATTTCCCGCAAAGTGTAGCGTTTCCATTCACTGAAAACATTGCTCCAAGGTGAGCCGAAGCTTCAAAAAGTGAAGCAGTTTTGTGGTAAATAACATCTAAGTATTGTTCCTTTGTAAGGTTTATATTCCTTTCATTTGCAAGTTGGGAAATCTCACCAATGGTTAACCTTGAAGAAGCTTGGGCGATTATACGCGTCGCGTCGTGATTTTTTAAATCAGCGATTGCAAGAAATGATTGGCTAAAAAGATGGTCACCGACAAGAATAGTTTCTTTATTCCCCCAAATCGTATTTGCGGTTTTTTTTCCTCGGCGTTTTTTCGTTACATCAACAACATCGTCGTGCAGTAAACTTGCCGTATGAATTAATTCAATTGCAAACGACGAATTGATAATTGCATCAAAATTGTTTATTTCAAACGCCTTTGCAAGTAAAATCAATAAAACTGGGCGAATTCTTTTGCCTTTGTGAATAATATGCTGTACAATATCTTGTACAAGCTCATACTGACAGTTCGCCTCATTTGCAAGTTTGGCGTTTAAAAGATCAATCTCTTTTTCGACTTCCTTATAAACATGTGAAATATCCATGGTTTTATTTGTGATTTTTCTCGTATTTTGGTAAAATAAACTTCTCAATAGAAATTTGCTGAATAATTGAAATTACATTGCTTACTATCCAATAAAAAAGCAAACCTGCGGCAAAACCTGAAAGAAATACTGTCATAATTATTGGAAGAAATTTCATCATTTTGGCTTGCATTTCATCTGCTGGCTGTGGCGATGTTTTTTGGTATATAAACATTGAAATTCCAAACAATATCGGAAGGACACCTAAAAACGGTGGAACATGAAATGGAAGAAGTCCAAAAATATTCAAAATTGAAGTTGGATCTGGACTAGAAAGATCTTTTATCCAGAAAAAAAGATGGGCATTTTTCATCTCCGTAGAAACGTAAAGCACTTTGTATAAAGCAAAGAATATCGGTAATTGAATCAACATTGGAAAGCAACCAGCAAGTGGGTTTAATTGCTTTTCTTTGTAGAGTTTAATTGTTGCCATACCAAGCATTTGTTTGCTATCTTTATACTTCTCCTGCAATTTTTTAATTTCAGGGTGAAGTTTTTTCATTTTTGCCATACTGAGGCTGGATTTTACGGTCAGTGGTAATAAAATTAACTTAATTAGTACCGTTAAAATTACAATCGCAATCGCAAATGATCCAACATATTTATACACAAAGTTTAAAAGTGAGAAAATTGGCTTTGTAATGAAGTACAAAAATCCAAAATCTATTGCTTTATCAAACGATGGAATATCATACTGACTTCCATAGCCTTCAAGAACTTTAAGGCTTTTTCCGCCAACAAACAGTAATTCTTCAGTTGAATATGTTGCATTTTTTTCAACAACAATAGTTGGTGAAATAGTGTCAACTTGAAAGACATGTGAATCTTTTCCAGTTTTTGCAACATGAACAAAATTTATTTTCTGCGGTGAGTTTTTGTCCTTTTCTTTACTATCAACAACAAATGTCACAAGGGTATATTTATCAGAAAATCCGAACCAAAACTTTTCCGAATCCGTCAATACGAGGTTGGCATCAGTTTTGACAGTTTTGTGATAGGATTTTTCCTGTAAACTGTTGTTTATAAAGGCAATTGGTCCTTCATGAGAAATAGCATTTCTTGCGGGCATCACTTGAAGTGCTTGATTAATCCGAGAAAACTGCTCAAGTGAAACGGGAAATGAATTTTGATTCACAACTCTTGTTTCAATTTTAAGAATATAACCATCTTCAAGTTTAAAACTTTGAAAAAATTCTACTCCGTTTTTTTCCGTTTTGAAAATTGCAGAATTTGGTGTGGAGCTTTCCAAAGACCACACGGTATTTTGGTTTGGAACATCATGCGTTTGTGAAATAAAACCACTCTGAGTGAAAATTTCTGATGAAAGTAGTGGGGAATCTTTTGTTGTACCAATGGAATCCTTAATAACAAAACCGTTAACTTTTAAACCATGAGTATTGATAACAACGGTAAGTTTTGTATTTTCAATCTTCACACTTTTGTTCTCAACGATTTTATTATTCACTTCCACAGATTGTGGTTTTTCCAATCCTACAAGTGGTTTTGAAATGTCAGACTGTTTTTCTAAACTTTCACTTGATTTTGTTTTTTGTGGGAATAAATACCCCCATATAACAATCACTAAAACTGAAAGAATTGTTGCTAGTACTAAATTTTTATTCTGCATATGTTGAACAATAAGCGTTATATTATCTCTCGTGTCATCTCGGACATTCGCAACGGGTTTTGTGTGTGTTTAGTAAAAAATGCAAGAAAAACTTTCTTTTTTTGTAAAAATACAATTCATCCCGAAATTTTATCAAAAATAAAAGATTGTAATATCGTTACGACAAAAGAATATTTTAACCATCACTTTGTCGGTGACGCTTCGGGAATTGCGACGGAAAGTGTTATTTTAAAACAAAATTTATCCAATAATGACCGCTGGTTTTCATTCGATAGAGTGGCAAATGATGTTGAAATTTTTGCACTCCAACTTGCAAAAACAGCAGAACTCCAACCAATTTTAATTGAAATTGAAACAATGGATGGCTTGAATAACATTCCGTTTGAAACAATTGAAATTGATAATGTTGATTTTGATATAAAAACATTTCAGTACGAAATTTCTTTCATTGCTGAAGCAAAAATTCAACTTGCAAAGGCACCAAACGCAGAAATTTACGCTTTTTGTTCAAAATTTGGAGGACACGAACACTATGCAATTTTAGTAAACAACCCATTAAAGGAAACTAATCCCCTAGTAAGAATTCACTCTTCGTGCTATACGGGAGATCTCCTTGCCTCACTTCGATGCGACTGCCGAGATCAGCTCCAAGAAACAATTGCACTAATGAATGAATCAAGTGGAATTTTACTTTATATTATGCAAGAAGGAAGGGGGATTGGTCTTGCAAATAAAATTAAAGCATATAGCTTGCAACAAGAAAGCGGACTTGATACGGTTGAAAGCAACCTTGCTCTTGGTTTTGAAGATGATGAACGATCATTCCTTCCAGCAGTAAAAATGCTTGAATTTTTCAATAAAAAATCAATCAGGTTAATAACGAATAATCCAAAAAAAGCACACGATATTGAACAATTTGGAATTTCGGTTATAGAAACAGTTCCAACCTATTTCAACCCAAATCAATACAATGCTGAATATCTACAAGTGAAAAAGGATAAGATGGGTCACACAATATAAGTTGCGTCAATTCTTAAGGAAGCAAAATATACACAGATAGAAACATTCCAAAATCAATCAGGAATTCTTTCCAAGCTGGCTCCTTTTCTTCTAATTGTTCAACATGAACTTCGCCGTTTGCCCTTGCTTTTTCTATTGCTACCTCCCTTGATTGTTCCTGAAGTTTTTTCTTCGCTTTATTATACTGCTTGTTGTGATAAGTCACAATGACAATGTCAGCAAGAAGATCGGCACCAATACAAATTGGTGTACCAAGCACTAATGCCGTTTTACACACATAAGCAAGTGCGATATCGCTGGCAATTAATGTGCCATATTTTCTAGCATAGTGTTTATTCTTAACTGACTCCACCGTGCATGATGTCACAAATACTAATACGGTGACAACTTTAAGGAAAAGTAAAACGATTGTTTTCATACAATTAATTCCTTTATAAGGTAAATATTATAATTTTGCAGCATAAGTTCAAATGCTTCAAATACTTCAATTTTGTATTCACTTAAAGGATCTTTCTGTGCATAAGATTTCAAGTGCATATTTTGCCGAAGGTTGTCAACGTTGTAAAGATGCTCTTTCCACATTGCATCTAAGATGGCAGTTGCAAGATATTTGACCTTATACTTCCCCTCTTCGCTAGAAAATTTTTCCTTATACATTGCCTGAAGTTGCTCAAGCGTGGATCCTGTATACTTTTCCAAGGCACTTGTTAACTCTTCATTGATAATTGAATCGCTTGAAGATTTTTGAACAAAACTTGTAAATATTACTTGAATTGTGTCATCAATTGATTGTGTTAAGTCAATTAAATCCATACGTTTTTTGTACACAATTTTCCTTTGTGTATTCATAATATCATCGTATTTTATCAAATTTTTTCTCACTTCAAAATGATGAGCTTCAATTCTGCTTTGAGATCTTGATATAACTCTGTTAAGCCACGGGTGTTCAATTGACTCCCCTTCCTTGAACCCAAATGTTTGAAGAATTGATTTGAGTTTGTCTCCGCCAAATATTCGCAGAAGATCGTCATCAAGTGAAAGAAAGAATTGTGTTTTACCAACATCACCTTGTCGACCACTTCTTCCACGAAGCTGGTTGTCAATTCGGCGAGATTCATGTCGCTCCGATCCAATTACGAAAAGTCCCCCCACTTCCTTCACTTTATCTGCCTCAATTGTATGTTCTTTTTTAACTTTTGCCAGCATCACTTGTTTTTCTTCAAGACTTTGTATATACCTTGTTGCTTTAATAATTTTCTTTTCAAGGGAACCTCCTAGAATGATATCAGTTCCACGCCCAGCCATATTAGTTGCAATGGTAATTGAACCAAACTTTCCTGCATCAGAAATAATCTGTGCCTCCTGTTCGTGGTTTTTAGCATTCAAAACATTGTGTTCTAAATTGTTTTTCGTAAATAATGTTGAAAGCTTTTCAGATTTGCCAACGGATGCGGTTCCAATCAAAACAGGCTGACCTTTTGTGTGTGCGTCATTAACAGTTTCAAGAATTGCCTTAAATTTTTCGTCCTCAGTGCGATACACCTTGTCAACATCGTCTACTCTTTGAAGTTTTTTATGTGTTGGAATTGAAACGACGGAAAGGTTGTAAATTTCATAAAATTCATGTGCTTCAGTTGATGCGGTGCCCGTCATTCCGCAAAGTTTGTCGTACATTCTAAAATAGTTTTGGTATGTAATTGAAGCCAGAGTTTGTGTTTCCTGTTGAATTTCAACACTATGCTTCGCTTCAATTGCTTGGTGAAGACCGTCTGAATAACGCCTGCCGTCCATAATTCTGCCGGTAAATTCATCAACAATCAGAACTTCTCCGTTGCGAAGAATATAATCAACATTATCCTTCATAGTTTTTACTGCCTTTAAGGCTTGTGTAATGCCGTGAATTATATGGTTATTTCGTGTTTGAGTATGGAAATCGTGTCCGGAATAGAGGGATTCACCAACCTTTAAAACGCCAACCTTTTGAAGGAATGAATCAATTTTTTGATAACCAGCATCGGTGATATAAACAGATTTATGCTTTTCTTCGAGCTCAAAATCTTCTTCGGAAAATGTTCGAACGACATCTCTTGCAAGAATATATATATCAGTCGATTGATCAACGGGACCAGAGATAATTAATGGAGTTCTTGATTCATCAATTAGGATAGAATCAATTTCGTCAACAATTGCAAATGTTAGTCCGTGTTTGGTAATGGTACATTCTTCTTTTGAACGACGCATATTATCGCGGAGGTAATCAAACCCAATTTCGTTGTTTGTTATATAGATAACATCCGAATTATATTTTTCCGTTCTGGAATTTGGATCAATCTCACTTGTAATCCAATCACATTTCATTCCAAGAATATCAAACAACGGTTGCATTGCAATTCCATCCCTTTTTACAAGGTAATCATTCACGGTCACAATGTGGACGGGATTTCCCGTCAGCGCGTTTAAGTACGAAGGCAGTGCCGCTGTAATAGTTTTTCCTTCACCAGTGGACATTTCAGCAACCTTTCCATCGTGAAGTACCATTCCACCAATGAGCTGTACATCAAAATGTTTCATTCCAAGAGTTTTTTCCGATGCCGCCTGCACTAATGCAAAGGCTTCCGGAAGGATGGCATCAAGAATTTTAGCAATGCCAACCGTCGACTCGCCAAGTTTAACTCGCTCTCTTAATGTGTTGGTTTGAAGCTCAAAATCTTCTTCTTTGAAATTTTTAAATTCTTCGTAAAATTGTGCAATTTCAGGAAGACGGTTTTCATATTTTGAAAGAATGCGTTGATTGCTTGAGCCAAATATTTTTGCGAGGGTTTTGAACATAAAGTGATGCTATATTTCTTTTGAGTAAGTTTGTAAATCTGATATATTTTCCATTGAAGATATCGTTATGCTATTTGTTTGGCGGTAGTGTATAATTAAAATTGCAAGTCCAATCGCAATTTCTGCCGCCGCAACTGTTAAAATAAAAATCACAAAAACTTGCCCAATAGCCGAATTGTTAAAGGCTGAAAATGCAACAAAGTTCAAATTTACAGCAAGAAGAATTATTTCAATTGTGATTAAAATATTGATTATCGACTTCCTGTTATAAAGAATTCCAAAAATTCCAATTGAAAAAAGGAAAATTGAAAGACCAATAAAGTGTGTTAATGGAACAGTGAATTCAAACATACTTTTTCCTAAAAAAATCTTTTTTACTGAAAAAGTAAATAAATGCGAAAGTCAAGGCTATATTAACATACACAACCCAGAAGCTTTTGTTTGTATAAAATATTTCATTAATATTATTTGATGCAAACATTATATAAAACACTGTGGCAATTATTAAAGCGATGTCTTTTATTTTGTAGTGTGCCCTATTGCGGTGAAACTTTATGAGGAGTGTTGTTATTGAGAACATTATAAGTAGCATAGAAAATGATGGAATTATGCGTTTGTTGATTTCTTGAATATACTCATTGTTTCTATTTACTTTATATTCCCTAATTAAACCTACGATGCTTAAGTGTCGCAAGTAGACTTCGTTTTCTTTCGTTGCAAAAAGATTTATTTGAGTTTCAAGTTTTTGAAATTTAATTAAATCTTCATCACCATTCTGGGCATATAATATCGTTGCGTTATTTGCATCAATACCAAGCATATTTAAATTTGACCACGTTTCTTGAATATTTCCAACAAAAACAAATTCACCACCTTCAGTTTCCTGATGGATGAATGTCAGGGGAATGTGCTTCAAGGAGTTGTATGGAGATGTGACAATTGTAACATTTTGAAGCATTTTAACTGATTCTGGTGTTATAAAGTTTTTTATTTTCGATTTTACTATAGCATTTTGTATTTCAGTGCGAACTTGTGATGTTTTTGGTAAAATAAAAAATGCCATAAAAAGCATAATAAAAAAAATGGGAATCGTTACCATTGCTTGCGTTTTTGATATTTGCAAACTCGAAATCCCAGCATTGCGAAGAATAACTATTTGTGATGTCGAAAGTAGCTCATTGACAACGATAATTGTAGCAAGACCCACGGAAAATGGGGCGATTGAATATATAATATATGGTATTATATGAAATGAAACAGTAATAATATCCTGCAATCCAACAAGGGATTCGTGTGCAAGGTCATTTGCTATGTTCAAAGTTTGGACGGAAATTAATATTGATGAAAGAAATAAGAGTGATCTCAAAAATGATGAGAGGTAAAGCTTGATTATATATTTTTGATATATCTTCATTAGAGCTTCACAAATATTTTTTTCTCATCGTGTAAAATATATTCTTTCATAAAATATTTTCTCGCTTGTGAAGCATTCTTTGCTTCAATGGTTGCAATTAACAAATATTTTTTTCTTTTTAACGATATACCTTCAAAAATATATGCAAGAAAACCAAAAAGAAAGAGAAAATAAAACTGCAAAGCAACATTTTGCGGTGCAAGTGTATAATATATTATAAGCAGTATTGCTAGAAAATAAAATTTCTTCCAAATGGAGTATAGAATATTAGCTATATCAAGTGCATACAGCCAATTAAAACCATACTTTACAAAAACCAAATCCGAAACATCAGAAAGGGACGATATAAAGAAAATTTGTTTTTTCGAGTACACTAAGTAAGTCTTCATGGGCATATTTTTTTATGTTATTATTTCTAATAAAATATTTTTTAAAAAATCAAGAAAAAAGACTTGACATTTAGTTTTCATTCGATTTTAAATTTTTTAGTGGAAAAGTACAATTTTATTGTTTATCTTATATTTAAGATACTTTAGGCGTTTACGTCAACCACCCGTTGTAAAGAATGAATAAAGAATGAGTGAGTAACGAGAGTGATTTATAAGAAGGGTTAGGACTTTACGGAAAGTGAAGCATGTTTAAGAAAGCAATTTCTTAAACAAAATAGACTATATTGGTTTAAAATTTATTTTTTAGACTGGTATAGTCGTCAAAACTTGAGAGTTTGATCCTGGCTCAGAGTGAACGCTGGCGGCGTGCTTAACACATGCAAGTCGAACGAAGAATAGCAATATTCTTAGTGGCAAACGGGTGAGTAATGTATAGGAATCTGCCTTATAGTGGGGGACAACAGTTGGAAACGACTGCTAATACCGCATACTACCATTTATGGGAAAGGACGCAAGTTCGCTATTTGATGAGCCTATATCTGATTAGTTTGTTGGTGGGGTAATGGCCTACCAAGACTACGATCAGTAGCCGGTCTGAGAGGACGATCGGCCACACTGGAACTGAGACACGGTCCAGACTCCTACGGGAGGCAGCAGTGGGGAATATTGGGCAATGGACGAAAGTCTGACCCAGCAACGCCGCGTGGTGGATGAAGGCCTTAGGGTTGTAAACACCTTTTATTAGGGAAGATAGTGACGGTACCTAATGAATAAGCATCGGCTAACTTCGTGCCAGCAGCCGCGGTAATACGAAGGATGCTAGCGTTACTCGGAATTACTGGGCGTAAAGAATGCGTAGGCTGATTATTAAGTTGATAGTGAAATCCCCGAGCCTAACTCGGGAACTGCTATCAAAACTGATAGTCTAGAATATGGTAGAGAGTAAGGGAATTCTTGGTGTAGGGGTAAAATCCGTAGATATCAGGAGGAAGACCGGAAGCGAAAGCGCTTACTTGGGCCATTATTGACGCTGAGGCATGAAAGCGTGGGGATCGAACAGGATTAGATACCCTGGTAGTCCACGCTGTAAACGATGAGTGCTAATTCTGGGATTTATTTTCTGGGGTAAAGCTAACGCGTTAAGCACTCCGCCTGGGTAGTACGATCGCAAGATTAAAACTCAAAGGAATTGACGGGGGCCCGTACAAGCGGTGGAGCATGTGGTTTAATTCGATGATAACCGAAGAACCTTACCAGCCCTTGACATACACGTCGAGACTTCACGAAAGTGGGTCGTCATTTAGTTGGACGTGAACAGGTGTTGCATGGCTGTCGTCAGCTCGTGTCGTGAGATGTTGGGTTAAGTCCCTTAACGAGCGCAACCCTTGCCATTATTTACCAGCGAGTCATGTCGGGAACTATAGTGGGACTGCTATCGAAAGGTAGAGGAAGGAGAGGATGATGTCAAGTCATCATGGCCCTTATGGGCTGGGCTACACACGTGCTACAATGGACGGTACAATGTGTCGCAATACAGTAATGTGGAGCCAATCATCAAAACCGTTCTCAGTTCGGATCGAGGCTTGCAACTCAGCCTCGTGAAGTTGGAATCGCTAGTAATCGTGAATCAGAATGTCACGGTGAATACGTTCCCGGGCCTTGTACACACTGCCCGTCAAGCCATGAAAGCTGTTCTTACCTCAAGTATGTAAGCCAACCCTCACGGGAAGCAGCATCCTAGGGTAATATCAGTGATTGGGGTTAAGTCGTAACAAGGTAGCCGTAGGGGAATCTGTGGCTGGATTACATAATATACAACCGTAGATTTATCTACTAAACAACGCCACCAACCGTAAACCCTATCCCTTCTCACAAATCACCCACCACCACTCATTCACACATTCATTCCCTCACCCCCACAAAAAATGAAGATATTCTCAATTCTTAATATCACTCCAGATTCATTCTCAGACGCTGGATTGTTTGCATCCACACAATCTGCGATATTTCACGCACAAAGTATGCTATATAATTCTTATGCAATCGATATTGGTCCCCAATCAACACGACCAAATGCCATAATGATTGGTGCTGAACAAGAAATTGCTCGCCTTGATAACATCATTGAGCAAGTTTCTAAATTCGCAAAAACAAGTATCGATTCTTTTTATTTTGAAACACAGAAGGTAGCAATTCAGCAAGGTGTCAGTTATATTAACGATGTCACGGGCTTTCGCGATGTACGAATTCTTCAATATGCACCAGGAAATGTTAAATTTATTTTTATGCACAATCTTGGTGTGCCTCCGATGAAAACAAACGTTATGCAAGAAACCGATCACGATGTGATTTCTGAAATCAAATTATGGGCTAGGAATAAATTACGCGAATTTCAGAATATTGGCATTTCCTCGGATCGCTTTATTTTTGATATCGGAATTGGATTTGGTAAAACTGCACAACAATCTTTATATCTCGTCAACAATATTGAACAATTTGCTGATTTTGATGTACCAATTATGGTTGGACATTCAAGGAAATCGTTTATGCATCTCATTAACCCAAATGCAACAATTGATGAAAAAGATGCAATTACAAAACAAATGACGGAAGAAATGTCCGCCAAAGGCATTGAGTATTTTAGAGTCCACAATGTGTCATAAATTGTGAAAAGACAATTTTTATCTTCTCTTTATAATACCATTTTTTTATCCAAGGTTCAATGATGTCAAATGCTTTAAATGATGGAGACAGTTGTTGAATAATATCTTCAACGTAAAGTATTGTTTTATTTAGAAGTAAAAGATGCTTTGGCACAAAAACATTAAATTTGTGCATTACTTTAAAAAGATCGCCTGTAAAGCTAGACATATTGAAATTTGAACTAAAACCTTCTGCAATTTTTTTCATTTCAAGGCGATATTGATAATTATAAAACACATTTTCAGGGATGTAACCTGCTTCAAATTGTGTTTTTATGGCAAGGTTTGCATCGTTTTTTAACAACGCAAACATAAGTGTTGCAACGGCGATACGGTCTTTTTCTGAAATTTTTGAAATTAAACCAAAATCAATTAAGGAAATTGAACCATCATTCTTAACTAAAATATTTCCAGCGTGCATATCTGCATGAAAGATTCCATTTTGATAAACCTGCTTTAAATAACATTCTAAAATATTTTTCGCAACAACATTTTTGTTGATTATATTAACTCCATTGCAATGTTTGCCATAGCTATCGCTATGGATTAAATTTTTCAACGAAACTCCTTCACAAAATGAAATCACAAGACAATGTTTATTGGAAAATTCATTATACACAAATGGTAAATGAATTTGTGATTCCAAAATTAAACTTCGTCGCATTTCTTGGATATTGTTTAATTCCTGCGTCAAATTCAGTTCTAATAAAATTCCTTCGTGAATATTTTCAATCACCTCCATTAATTGTAAAGCAGGTGAGCAAAAAATATTGACAATCCTTCCGAGGAATAAAATAATTGCGAAATCTTTCTCAATCCTTTTTTTAATTTTTGGCTTAATAATTTTGAGAACGATGTCGTCACCATTCAATTTGGCTTTATAAACCTGTGCAATTGAAGCTGAAGCTATTGGTTCTTTTTCAACTTTAAAATTTGAGTTTTCGAGTAATTTTGGATTCGTTTTCCGCAAATACATAATAATATCCAGTTTCACTGGTGGAAGTTGGTCTTGTAAATACGCAAGTGTTTTGATTGTAGACTTTTCAAATAAAAATGATTTTAGCGAAAGGGATTGTCCAATTTTAATAAAAACTCCACCAAGAGATTCTAAAATCAATGCGAGTCTTGCATCGTAGCCTTTAAAAAGTAAATGGGGGAATGTTAAAATATGAAGTGGAAGAAATATTAACCGCACTATGGGAAATTTCTTAAACGAAAGGCATAAGCTCAACTTAATTGTTATCTCAAAGAACCTTACGATTTTCATAAATTTATAACACTATCAGAAAGATTTCCTTTGATAAAAAGTAAATCTTTATACATTTCATATTTTTTTGATGGATTGCGAAGTAGATAGGATGGATGGTATATCGCAAAAATTTTACCAATATAATTCAGCGACTTTGCTTGAGGAAAAACCTTATTTCTTAAATTGGAAATCGTTTCTTCACTGGAAAGAACATTTTGTGCTGCAACGGAACCGATACAAATAATGGCTTCAGGATTAATTATTTCAATAATTTTTGCGAGAAATGGTTTACATGCGTCCATTTCCTCCTGAGTTGGATTTCTATTTCCAGGTGGACGCCAAAAAATGTTATTAGTTATGAAGAAGTTTTTCTCCCGCTCTAATGCAATTGATTTAAAGGCATTCATTAAAAGGTCTCCAGATCTTCCAATAAATGGAACGCCAGCAAGGTCTTCTTCTTGCCCAGGTGCTTCACCAATGACTAAAATTTTTGCTAAAGGATTGCCATCGCCAAAAACCGTTTTTGTCGCAAATGCTTTTAATTCGCAAATACACGATTTTTCAATTTCTTCACGCAAATCATCAAGGTTTTCTATCGTAGAAAGATCGACGCTGTTGACTGCCGTTGCCTCTTTTTGTGGAGCCAAAGTTTTGATTGGAGGTGTATTTAACTTCAAATTTTCATATGTAGTTTTTTCAATTATTTTTGGCATCTCTGCTATTTCTAAAATATGTTGAAATTTTTCAGGCAATTTTTCAATAAGAATTTTTATCGGCTGTGTTGCAAAACACTGAAATTCCCCAAGTTCTGTAAGTGTTTGAGAATAATACTCCACTATGCTACCAATAGTTAGTGATAAATTATTCGGAATATGGCTTGCTAAATGGGTTTTTTGTTCAAGCATCTATTTTTTTCATTCAAGATATCCATCAAAAACTCAGACATTCTTGCTTGTCAAGCAATTTTCAGAAATAGCCTCTTAAAAACCTTGAATTATTAAAATTTCCGTTGCTGAACTTTGCCATATACAAATAAATTTTAAAAAATGTTAGAAAAGCATGGTTTATGTATTTTCGTTGAAAACGAATTTGGTGTCATTCAAAGGCTGACTAATCTTTTTTCAGCACGAGGAATGAGTATTGAAACAATTCATACAACAACTGTTGATATACCAGAGAATATTTCTCAAGTAAGTATTTCTCTTTACGAAAGCGAAAAAAATATTGAACTAATACAAAAACTCTTGATGAGGATCCTCATCGTTCACGATGTAAAGCATATCAGAATGAATCCAGAGCTTGTGTATGTTTCACAAATCTTACATGTAAAGACGGAATTTATGCCTCAAGTGACTGATATCACTAATCAATACGAAGTTTCACTTTTCACTTTTGCAGAAAATAATAAAATTCATTGCATAACAAGCTCAGAAGAATCAATGCATATTGTTGCTGAAAAACTAAGTGAAATATCGAGCTTGGTTCTTATGAAGAAATATAAAGTATTCTAGACCATACTTGAGTTTTGGAATGTTGAATTTGGAAATTGTGATAGCTTTTATGGAGGATTATGCTGTACGCAAGAGAATGACGGAAGAAAAAAAATGGATTTCTGATGATGCAGAAATCCAGTGTAATTATTTTTATTTTATGCTATGTTATCTAGGAAAATGGAATTTTTGCGTGGAATTTTATTCGCGTCATAAAAGTTTTAATTAGTTACATAAGAAATATAACACATTTTTATGCACAATGCAAGGAAAATCTTGAATTTTTTTTATAAGAGCATTTAGTTAGCTAAAAATATGAAATTTATTGAGTTTGCACCATTTCTTCCCATTGATGATACATTCGAGTATCAAACTGAATTGAATGTTCAAATTGGAGATGTCGCTCGCTGTCGATTTGGAGGTTTTGACTGCCTTGGTGTCGTTTTAAAAGTTCACGATGTAAAGCAAACGGAATTTAAACTTGCTTCCGCGTCTCAAATTGTATATTCCAGTATTTTTTCAGAAAAATCAATTGAATTTGCAAAAAAACTTTCAATATATTACGGATACAGCCTTGGTTTGTTTTTAAAACTTTCATTTCCATTTTCTGTAAAAGATTCATTTTCTCACGCAAAATCATTTGTTTACTTGGCCGAAGGTGTTCATATTGCAAGCAGTAAATCGGTAAAATGGATAGAAATTTATAATACCCTAAGTCTTGCTAAGGAAATAGAGGAATCAATTTTTACAGGGCTTTCATACTTCAAAAATAAGAGATTTATTTTAACAAAAATTGTTGAATACTTTCCACAAAATCAACAAATTCAAGGCATTGTGAATGCCAAATTACCAGAACTTTCGTTAGAACAAGGAACAATTTATGACACAATTAAGACTCAAGAATTTGTCGTAAATCTTGTCCACGGAAGAACGGGTTCTGGAAAAACGGAGGTCTATATGCATATGATTCAAAAGCTCATTGCGGATGAAAATGATGCTCAAGTTGTTGTTTTACTCCCTGAAATTGGACTCGTAAAAGTTATATCACAAAGAATTGAAGAACGATTTGGTATTAAAATTGATGTATGGCATTCAGGAATATCCGACGCTCTTCGCAAAGAACGATTTGTAAAAATTCAAAAAGGTGCGTGTAATGTTATTGTTGGAACAAGATCGGCCCTATTCTTGCCATATAAAAACCTGAAATTGATTATTGTTGATGAAGAGCACGATGGTTCATTTAAACAGGATGAAACACCAGTTTATAACGCCAGAGACGCCGCCGTTTTACTTGCAAAAGTGCAAAATATTCCAATCGCACTTTTTTCCGCAACACCTTCAGTTGAAAGCTTTTATAATACAACAACTGGAAAATATAATATGTTTAACCTTCATGCACGGTTTAACGATGTTTCAATGCCAGAAGTTCGCGTTATAAATGAGAAATCAAAAAAATTTCTTTCAGAAAGTTTAAAAAATGAAATTATAGGTTATTTTGAATCGGGAAAACAGATTTTAGTTTTCATAAATCGCCGGGGTTTTTCTCCGATAAATGAATGTATGGAATGTAAAACAGTTTTTAAATGTGATGCTTGCGATTCCCTATTGACATATCACAAAAAAAAGGCGTTGTTGATTTGTCATAAATGTTCATTTTCTTGGCAAATTCGAATGGGGTGCCCAAATTGTTCATGCAAAGAGCTAAAGATAGCGTCATCCGGTGCTGGTGTTGAAGCAATTTATGAGGAGATAATTGAACTCCTTGGTACTGAAAATAAACAGTATATCGGTATTTTTAGTTCTGATGAACAAAATTCAGAGAAAAAACTTTCAGAATTTATTGACAAAATTTCAAAAAACGATGTTCGTGTAATCATTGGAACACAAATTGCTTCAAAAGGTTATGATTTTCCGAATTTGAAGTTGGTTTGCATTGTGGATTTAATCCTCAAAAATGATGAAATTGACTTCAAAGCAGAAGAAAAACTTATGCAACTTCTCGTGCAAGTTTCTGGACGAGGAGGAAGAAAAAACGAAAAAGGTCTTGTGCTCGTGCAAACAAAAAGGAAAGAAGATGATATTCTTCGCCTTATGGCACTTGATCAAACTCCATTCTATGAAAATGAAATTAATGTTCGAAAGACAAATTTCTTCCCACCATTTTCACGCTTTATAACCATTACATTTTCTGCGAAAAATGAACAAGCACTCATAATGGAGTCATCAAAATTAACGGATATCATTCGAAAAAAAATTTCCTGTACTGTATTAGGTCCTGCCCCTGCTCCAATTTCATTCATTAGGAATATTTTTCGATACAGAATTTTAATTATTTGCAAGCGAGGTGATTTGGATATTCCAAAAAAACTGAATGCAATTCTGAAAAATGCTAAATGTCGTGCGAAACTTGATGTTGACGCCGTCAGTTTTGGATAATTAGACTTTTCCCAAAACAAAAAAAGCAGATGTTCTTCCGTCCATTTCAGCCTTAAGTTGGAATTTTGTTTTTACCCACCAGCTTGGTTCGGCGGAATAATCATCTGAATTTAACCATTGAAGATGACTTTGGTTTTGGAAAATATCAATCATCCATTCTTGATAAGAACTGTCATCAGTTGCAACAAAAAGTTTGCCATCAGATTTCAAAACTCTTGCAACTTCTTCCAGAAATTCATTGGTCACGATTCTGCGTTTATGGTGTTTTTTCTTTGGCCAAGGGTCTGGAAATAGTAAATAAACGTTTTCAATGGCATCGTTTGCAATTTGTTTGAGTAAAATACGAGCGTCATCTCGGTAAATTATCACATTTTCAATTGCATTTTCTTCAAGTTTTGAGCAAATTGAAGCAACTCCATCAATAAAAACTTCACAGGCAATGAATTGTGTTTGCGGGTTGGTTTTTGCAAGATGGCTTACAGTTTGTCCAAAACCAGAGCCGATTTCAAGTTCAATATTTTTACTGTCCTTCATTTCATGAAATGAAAGGATTTCGTATTTTGGAAGAAGGTCGTACTTCAGCTTTTCAAGTTTTTCACCTTTGACTCTTGAGCGGTGAGATGTGAAGGATTTAATTATGTCGTTTTGTTTATTCATATCCGTATTATAACTTACCTATACCATTACCTATACCCCAATGCCTCCATTAAATGGGGTTTTTGAATATCTTGCGAAAATGCTAAATCTGCAATTGTGCGAGATATCTTCAAAATTTTGTGATACTGCCGAATTGAAAGACCAAATCTTTCCATTGCGGATTGGATAATTTTATCACATTCAGGTGTGAGTTTGCAAAATTCTTCAATTTCAAAGTTGTTCATTTGTGCGTTTGTTTTTTTTGCTTGATAACGCCGCTCTTGAATTTCTCTTGAATGCAATACTCTTTTCTTTATTTCAGATGATTTTTCTGATGGTTGTTGGTTTTCAGCAAAAATATTTGCCGTGCTTGGGTTAACAGTGATGTGCATATCAATTCGCTCCATTATTGGACCTGAAATTTTACGAGTGTAATCCTGTGCACACAGTGGTGCCTTACCACATTCCTTGTTGGAATCGCCCAAATATCCGCACTTACAAGGGTTCATAGCTGCAATTAAAATAAAATCCGCTGGGTATGTTACATGGTTCTCAACCCTTGAAATCGTGATTTCTCTTGTTTCCATTGGTTGGCGAAGTGCCTCTAAAACATTTGCCTGATATTCCGCAAATTCATCTAAAAATAAAATTCCCTTGTGAGCAAGCGTAATTTCCCCAGGTTTTGCTTTTTTTCCACCACCAACAATTGAAGCGGTTGAAGCTGAGTGATGTGGTGCCCTGTAAGGAATTTGTTTGGACATACTGAAGTCCTTTATAGATGAATTTGAGATCGAATGAATTGTTCCAATTTCAAGCATCTCTTCAAGGGAAAGTTCTGGCATTATCGTTGCCATTCTTTTTGCAAGCATTGATTTCCCAGATCCAGGCATTCCTTTCATTAAAACATTATGTCTGCCAGAAGCTGCAATTTCAAGTGCTCGCTTTGCATGTTCTTGTCCTTTTACTTCAGAAAAACATACGCCAATGTCAGAAACTTCTTCAATTGTAATAGGTTTTGGCAATTCTACTGTTGAATAACCTTGAAGGATTGAGATTAAGTTAGAAAGGCTTTTTGCTGGAATAATTTTAAGCTTTTCATCAATAAAAAGTGCTTCATTTGCACATTCAAACGGTGTAATTAAACCAAGGTGATTATTTTTAGCATAAATTGCCGTTGGAAGAATTCCGCCTATGCGATGAAGGTTGCCATCAAGGGAAAGTTCTCCAACAATGATATTACCATCAATTGATTCTTGATCTATTAAACCAATTGAAATTAAAATTCCGATTGCGATTGGAAGGTCGTAATGTGAGCCATCTTTAATAATATCCGCTGGTGCAAGATTGATTGTAATTCTATTCTGTGGGAAGGAAAATCCTGATGATGCAATTGCGGAGCGAACTCTTTCTTTGGCTTCTGAAACTGATTTATTTGCAAGACCGACAATCGAAAACATTGGCACTCCACGCGTTATATGAACCTGAACCTCTATTTCCTTGACATCAAGTCCAACAAATGAGACCGTTTTTACCTTAGCAAACATTACAAATGTTATATAATTTAATTAGATATATCGTTGTTGTCGAGAGAAAAAATAGTCAATGAAATTTATGTATTAAAGTGTTAAATATTATTACGCGAAGTATGCAATTTGTGAAGTATGTGATTCCATTAATTCTTTTTTAAGTGATGTAATTATTGCATCAACTTTTTCTTGTGACAAATCAATTTCCTCTAAGATCTCCTTTTCATAAACTATGCCATTTTGTTCCTGCCATAATGTAATTGGGTGTTTTTGTATAATCACAAATTAAGTAAAAATTAGTAAATAATAATTAGCGTCAGGAGTTTCGCAACACTACAAAAGCATGTGTTCATCTTATTTGATGTCAGAGACATCTTATTCAGACGAACTCCTGACATAACGGGAGTTTCCGTTTATTTAAAACGAGCTTTTGTGGCGTTGCGAACGCTTGAAACTAAGGTTTTTTAGAATGGGGATTTTGGAAGTCAAGAATAAATGTTAAAGAGATGGTTCAAATTGGAATGCCGTGGATTTTCAATTGTGAATGGAAAATCTTCCCTATAATGAGAACCTATCGAATGCTTCCTAAAAAGAGCACCAATTAAAACAGATTTTGCCATTAAAACCATCGATTGTAATTCAAAAAGTACAATAAAGTTTTCATCAAATTGTGTAGAAGAGAAGTTATTTATGTGCATAATATCTTTATAAATGCCACTGATTTGATCAAGTGCTATTTGCATTGATTTTTCATTTTTTACTATTGAAGCAGATTTGTCCATTATTAGACAAACTTCTTCGCGAATTTTAAGAATATCTTTTAGAGAAATATTTGAATTTGGAGAAAATTTTGCCAATTTTTTAATAGTTCCATCTAAAATCTGTGGCTTTATGGAGGTGAATGTAGTTGGCAAGATAGCAGATGAAATGGTATTTGTGACAATTTTTGCACTTGTAAAAAGTTCTAAAAGAGAATTACAACCAAGTCTATTTGAACCGTGAACCGAAGCGCAGGCAAGTTCTCCAATTGCAAATAAATTGCTTCCATTTAGTGAATAGTTTTCATCAACATCCATTCCACCCATATTATAATGTGCCGTTGGAAAAACTGGTAAAGGATTTTGCGTTAAATCTATTCCTGCAAAATGTTTTGCAACGGTATACGAACTTGTGAGTTTGTCTAAAATAATAGATTTTTCAATGTGCGTTAGGTCAAGAAATACATCTCCTGTTTGCGTTTCATTGAAAATTGCTCTAGCAACAACATCCCTTGGTGCAAGTTCTTGCATTTCGTGATATTTTTCCATAAAACGCTCACCGTTCGAGTTTCGCAAATATCCCCCTTGAGAACGACAAGCTTCCGAAATTAATATTCCAAGACCTTTCAATCCAGTGGGGTGAAACTGCACAAGTTCGATATCCTTAAAGTGAAAGCCATTTTGTAATAGAATTCTATGTCCACAACCCGTACAAAGGCTTGAAGAGGAATTTGTTGCATAAATTTGGGAAAAACCCCCAGTTGCAAAAACTACAAATTTTGCACCAAAAACTTTTAAATCTCCAGACGAAATATCGTACGCAATTATATTGGAATAGTCCGTATCAAATTCACAATCGATAACTTGATGGTAATTGAAAATTGAAATATTTTCATGCCCAGAAACTTCATCATTGAGTTTTTTCATTATTTCATGCCCAGTATAATCCTTTACAAAACATGCACGATTAGCAAGATCCTTACCAAATTCAACAGTTTGTCCACCATAAGTTCGCTGATCAACCTTTCCTAGTGCCTTTCCTGATAAAATCCTATCAAATTCAACGCCAATTTTTTCAAGATAACCAATCACAAATGGTGCCTCTTGACACATTCTCCTTGTGGGTACTTCATCACATAAACCCTTCCCCGCCTTTATTGTGTCGTATATATGGAATTCAACAGAATCTTCTTTGACATTCCCAAGCGCAGCATTAATTCCACCTTTTGCCGAAGTTGTATGACTTCCCATAGCGTAAGTTTTACATAAAACTGCAATTTTTAATTTGGGATTTGCTTCCGCTAAAAATAAAGCACAGGCGAGCCCAGAGCCCCCTGCTCCAATAATTACAACATCAAAAGAAGAATTAAACGAATAATCATTTTCCATAGCAATTTTCAAACGAAATTTTTCAACATATTGAGAATAATTCTTTGAAGGAAAAGAAGTCAAGAAAAATTGAAAAATTTCAATAAAGTAAAAGTAATGTTATACTTTGTAAATTGTTTCATCAGCAATTGACTTTCCAAATGTCAGAACAAAAATATTATTAGCACTAGATTGAAGTAATGCTTTTGTACATTCATTGAGTGTTGCTCCAGTTGTTATGGTGTCATCAATAATTAAAATCGATTTTCCTACAATTTCGCTGCAATTTTTTGTGGTGAAAACTCCACGCACATTTTCAATTCGGTCTTTTTGGTTTAAGAGCACCTGCCGTTTAAACTTAAATTTTCGCTTCAAAAGATTTGGATTATATTTAATTCCAACATTTTTTGCAATCTTTGAAGAAAGTTGCCCAGCGTGATTTTTGCCATTTAAATATTCCTTGAACCAAGACATAGGGACACAAGTTATTAAATCAATCTCAACGCCATTTTTGAGAAAATCCCTCTGAAGGATTTGTGTCATTTTCTTTGCCATAAATTCTCGACAAAGGGAATTACCATAATACTTAAACTGTTTGATAACTCTTGAAGATGTTGCGTCGTAAACACAAAAGGCCTTGCCTTGTTTAAAGTATGGAGGATTTTGCAAGCAGAAAATACAGTGTTGTGCAAGGCAATACCTTCCACATTTTTCACACACTGAAGACTGGTTTATTGCTCCAATCTTGCGATTACAATTAAAACAAACTGGAGATTTAATCCGCACTTCTTCTTCACATATAACACATTCGTACTTCACGAAAAAGAAGATGATGGGCTTGATAACAAGTTTGATTACACGTATGAATTTACTCAGCATTTTGCTCGGACTCATCAGTATATTTTACATCATCCCAAGATTCACGCTTGCCGTTTCTTGAATATGTCCACTTGTAACACCCACCTCCTGAATAATCAAGCCCTCCATCGCATGAATCAAATTCGAAGCATTGTTTTTTTGTTAAGACCTCTTGGTAAACGGGGTCTGCATCAACCCACTCAAATTTTCCGCTGTAGTTTTCCATCCAATAGCAGGACTTTTTAACATTTTCGGATTTTTTATGGTAACAAAAAGTGCCAAATGTCAACATTATCAACAATATATTTGTTTTGCTCATCATTTATAATTCAAACCTATTTCGCAATCTCATTTTTCACCTGCTCAAGTTCTTCGTCAAGCTTATGAAGCTTTTCCTTTAATTCCTGCTTTTTTTCCTGAACTTTTAAAACGAAATTATTTATTGCTTTTTGAATATCTTCATCGTATTTTGTTATATCCATAAGTAAAAAAATATTTTTTATATAAAATGTCCACAATATTAAATCAAGAAATAATATCATCCATTTTAAAAGCAAGTCAAAAAGCGGCAATTAATGCTTTTGCTTTTATTGGAACGGGTTTAAAAAATGACGCCGATGCCGCAGCAGTGAAGGGAATGAGAGATGTTCTCAATAAAACAAATTTTCGTGGGAAGGTTGTAATTGGCGAAGGTGAAAAAGATGAAGCTCCGATGCTTTTCATCGGTGAAGAGCTTGGAACGGGCAGCGTTGTTGAATTTGATATCGCTGTTGATCCATTAGAAGGAACCAACCTTTGTGCAAATGATTTACCAAATTCACTAACGACAATCGCCATTGCACCAAAGGGCTCACTTCTTAAATCTTCTGAATTTTATATGGAAAAGCTTGCCGCAGCACAAGTTTATGATGAAGGAATTCTTTCGCTTGGTAAGTCAATTGAAGAAAATATTAAAAATTTGGCACAATATAAAGAAAAAAAAGTAAGTGAAGTTGTTGTAACGGTGCTTGATCGCCCACGCCACAAGGAGTTAATTGCAAAAATTCGTGCAACTGGGGCAAAAGTCGCACTACTTTCCGATGGCGATATTTTTGGAGTACTTTCAACGCATGAAATGTTTGGTGAATCTGATCTTTATGCCGGACAAGGTGGCTCACCAGAGGGAATTCTTTCTGCCATTGCGATCAAAAATCTAGGGGGATTTATGGAAGGACGCATTGTTAAAGATGGTGAAAAATTTCCAATTTTAAAATTAAACGATATGGTAAAAACATATGGCGTTTTTGTTGCGACTGGTGTCACAGGTAAAGGTTTCCTTTCACGAGTTGAAGAGCTTGGTGGTGGAAAATTTTTCACGGAATCTGTTGTTATTGCACAAAATGGCGTGCAATTTGTTGAAAATTACGAAATACTTTTATAAATGAGGAAGTTTGCAAGGCATCAGCAAGAGTAATGGGTTGAATGATGAAAACACAAATCACACCTTCCTTCTTCCCATATTTTGCTTTAAATTTTCAGCAAGTTTTTTGTAGCGTGCTGTTGAGGTAAATTCTTTTTTCTGAAGGTGTTCGATTGCACGGTTAAGATCGTCCTGAGTATCGATACTAATTGGTTTAAGGGAGGAATCCACAATGCAAGCAAAAATTGACATATCATTTTCCAATGCACGAATCTGTTCCAATTTTTCAGTCTTTTCAAGCAAAGATTCGGGCAATAATGTAAATTTTTCCAATGATTTTGGCGTATAGGCATAAAGCCCAATGTGCTCGAAAAAAAGATCTGCATTGTATGGAATTGTCTGGCGGCTGAAGTATAATGCTTTGTGAAATTCGCCAACACCTGTTAAAACTGCTTTAACACATGAAGGAGTTTGTGCCGTTTCTTTGGAAATTTTCATTGTTGCCGTTGCAATATCGCAGTTGGTTTTTGCAAGAGTTTCGATCGTCTTTTGGATAATAATTGGAGAAATATTTGGAATATCTCCTTGCAAATTCACAATGCAATCAAATTTTGCATCAGATTTGGCAATAATTTGCTTGTAAGCATTCCAAACTCTATCAGTACCAGATGGTAAATCACTTGGTGTCATAACAACATTGCCACCAATTTTATTAATCACATCGGCAATTTTTTGATCATCAGTCGCAACAAAAACATCTCCGCAATTTGCTTTCACAGCAGAATCATAACAGTGTTGAATTAGCGTTTTTCCATGAATTAGAGCAAGTGGTTTATTGGGAAGCCTTGTTGAACCAAGACGAGACGGAATTATTATTGCTGTTTTCATATTATGCAAATATTTTCAAGCGAAATACAAAGGCGGGGCGGGAATGTCAAGAACTTTTGGTTGACTTTCTATTATTTCAATTTCGTGATTCAAGTGGTTTTTAAGCGACCATACAAATTCTTCGCCCGCTTCACTATTTGCTTTGTTGACAATCACAACATCAAACTTTAACACTTTCAGTGCCGAAATTGTGTGCGAAAGGGAACCTAAATATGGAACGGTAACCAAAATGTTGCAAGGGCTGTGGTGCAAAAGTGTGTTTGAAATATCTGCCATCGTGTGTGAATTAGAACACGGAGAGCAAACTCCGCCCGCCATTTCAATAAAAATTCGCTCACTTTCTTTTATCTGTGAAATGTTTGCTTCACAAAAAGTAATAATTTCATCAAAATGAATTGCAATGCCTTGTTTTTTTGCGGCGATATCAGGAGAAAGTGGTTGGGAAAGAAGATATTTTGAAATTTCCTTTACCTGCTTAAGTGTTGGCTCTTTAATGCCTGAAGCTTGTAAAAGATAAAAGTTGTCAGAACTTTGGTAGTCATTTTCATCAAAACCAGAAATCACTGGCTTAATTGCAAAATTTTCCTTGAATTTTAAATTTAGTTTTCTTAACAAAAGTGCTGTTGTATATGTCTTTCCAACATTGGTTGAAATTCCATGCACAATGTTAACTTTTTTAAGTTTTTTATGGAGATCCTCGAAATTTTCTTCAATGCAATCAATAACCATATCGGAGACATTCTAACAATTTCATTTTTATTGTTCCTTACAATAACGATTGCAAGCGTTTTATTTAAAAATAAACATGAATACGATACAATAGTTTCGGATCTTTATTGCGATAAACGTAAAACAACACCAGCAACCATTGTAAAGCCATCACAAACTGAATCAAAATACATAGAGTCGCATCAAGAAAATGTTGGTGAGGAATCGCCAAGTAAACTTGACGAATTTGAGGAATATATGAAAAAAGATGGTTACGAAGTCGAAACTCAAAGAGATATCAAGCGTGAAATTGCATCTTGGGAAGATATTTCTGTTGAACGAACACGCGGCAAAGCAAAGGAGCAACTTGTCACACGATTACAAGAAATTCAACAAATCAATCACATTATGCTTGAACAAAACAAGCAAAGGCTTGGAAAAGATGTTGGACAGGAAATTTCAAAAATGATGCAAGAACGCGGCAGAATGGACGCCGTAATTAACATTCAAAAAAATAAGGCTCTTGGTGTGAATTCTTCGCAGTCGCATAATAAATTTAAAAAATTGGCAGAAAAAGGCAAGCTAAAGGTTAATAAACACACGGCAGTTGGCAAACATGTTCTTAAGGAGGAATCAACGCACAAAAAACAAGAAAAGCATATACAAAAGGAAAAAAAACACGAAAACCATTCCCAGCAAATTGCCGAACTTGAGGAAAAAAACAAAACACAAGTTTCTAGATAAAAACTCTTGCATTGGGCGTAAAAATGTGCTATAGTTATATAAGTTAATTTAATCTTATATTTTATGCAACAATACATCGGACACGCACCACGAGACACGAGATATTCTAAACGTTCTGACGGTCAAGAAATAATAGCATTTCTTACTACAAGTAAGACTGGCTTTCAATATGCAGGTTCAACAAAATCAGATTATGTAACGGATGATAGAAAAGGCTATAAATATTCATCTACGAACTATGTGGATATTCCACATGGAAAGGGTGTGATTACGGATGAGAATGGTAACAAATATGCTTGTAGATATAACAATGGTGAACTTGTTTGGCTTGCTGAAAAAGAGAAATATGATGCTAGATCAAAATGCTATGGTGTTAAAAAACTCTTCTGCATAAAAACCAATGATACGGCAGATAAAGTTCGTATATTAGAAAAGTACAATGGCAAGAACCATAATATGCAGAATTTCCATGATGCCATTGCCGCCATTGCTCCGAAGAACACAACGATACAGTCAGAAAATAGCTACATTAAAAAAGGCATATATCTTCAAAATAAACCTCGTTTAGAAGAAAATCACATCAATCGTCATTGGAATAAGTTGTTTGAGAATATGGTTTTTGCGAATAGTGAGGTGGAGATGAAGGAGATGAAGGAGATGAATGAGATGAAGGAGGCGAAGAGGAATGAGAAGGCGGCTGGCAAAGTACCTAACTACTCATTAGGACACAAGACGATGTCACAACTTAATAAACTAGGGAACGAAGTACCTATGTCACAACTTAGTAAACTAGAGAACAAAGTACATAACTCATTCGAACTCAAGATGATATCAGGACTTAATGCAGCACATGTGAAGCATTGTGTTTAAATTTAAGGCCAAAATACAGTGGTGCGTTCAGGTTGTTTTTGCTTCTAAACCACCACTTGACATTTAAAACTTTAGTTCTTTAGTAGGACTAAAGTTTTTAAAACACTTATGTCCAAAAGTTTGTCTGATGACACTCCCAAAAGTTCAAACATAACAACTGGTGCAATTGTAGGTTCAAAAAAATTTTACCAAGACGGCGTACCTCTTCGTGAAATCTCCCTTACAAATGGTGAAAAATTTTATGTTTACGACACATCGGGAATTTATACGGACGAAAACTGGAAAGTTGACGCCAACAAAGGTGCGAAAGATGTTCGCTCCCAGTGGATACTAGAACGCGGCGATGTTGAAATTATTCAAGGGCGTGAAATTAAACCTGAAGATAATGGATTAACAAATTCGTTTAAATCTGCAACACAAGAATTCGACCGCTCAAACATCAAAACGGTGCGTGCAAAGGAAGGAAAAAATGTTTCGCAGATGCACTACGCACGAAATGGAATAATTACCAAAGAAATGGAATTTGTTGCTATTCGTGAAAATATGGGTCGCAAGAATCTTGCACAAAACAATACTGAAATTAAAAAAAGATATGGCAGATTTCAAGGCGGCAATTCATTTGGTGCATCACTACCACTTGAAGTAACTCCAGAATTTGTTCGAAATGAAATTGCAATTGGAAGGGCGATAATTCCTGCAAACATTAATCACCCAGAAGTAGAACCGATGATTATCGGACGAAATTTCTTCACAAAAATTAATGCAAATATTGGAAACTCTGCGATTTCCAGCGGCGTTGAAGAGGAAATTGAAAAAATGGTCTGGGCTTGCAGATGGGGTGCGGATAACATTATGGATCTTTCAACTGGGAAAAATATTCACAACATTCGCGAATGGATTGTCAGAAATTCTCCTGTTCCAATTGGAACCGTTCCTATTTACCAAGCACTTGAAAAAGTGAATGGTCTTGCAGAAGAGCTTACTTGGGAAGTTTATCGCGATACCTTAATTGAACAATGTGAACAAGGGGTTGATTACTTCACAATTCATGCGGGAGTTCGCCTTCCATTCATTCACTTAACGGAAAATCGCATTACGGGTATTGTTTCGCGTGGTGGATCTATTATGGCAAAATGGTGTCTTTCGCATCATAAGGAAAATTTCCTATACTCAAACTTTGAGGAAATATGTCACATAATGAAACAATATGACGTCTCATTTTCACTTGGCGATGGTCTTCGCCCAGGTTCAATTGCTGATGCAAATGACGAAGCACAATTTAGCGAACTTAAAACTCTTGGTGAACTCACACAAATTGCGTGGAAACACGATGTTCAAACCATGATTGAAGGTCCGGGACACGTTCCACTTCATCTCATAAAAGAAAATATGGAAGAACAACTTCAGCATTGCTATGAAGCTCCGTTTTATACTCTTGGACCATTGGTGACCGACATTGCCCCCGGTTATGACCATATAACTTCTGCAATTGGTGCCGCAAACATTGGCTGGTATGGAACAGCTATGCTTTGTTATGTAACGCCAAAGGAACACTTGGGTCTTCCAAATAAGCACGATGTTAAAACAGGGGTGATAACCTACAAAATTGCATCGCATGCTTCAGATTTGGCAAAGGGGCACCCTCTTGCACAAATGCACGATGACGAACTCTCCAAAGCACGGTTTGAATTTCGCTGGGAAGACCAATTCAATTTAGCACTTGATCCAGAAACAGCACGCTCATTCCACGATGAAACTCTTCCCGCACAAGGGGCGAAGCTCGCACACTTTTGTTCAATGTGCGGACCAAAGTTTTGTTCAATGAAAATTTCTCAAGAAGTGCGTGATTATGCCTCCAAAAAACGCGAAGTTGAAGAAGGAATGGCGGAAAAATCTAAAGAATTTAAAGATAGAGGCAGTGAGGTATATTTAAAAGAGATACAGTGAAAGCGATGCAATTATTCTGTACATCAGCTATATCACTTTCGTTAATAATGTTAAACTTTAACGCACTATCTGCAAATCCCACTGCAACACATTTACAACATTTAACACCACCGCAATCAGCATTATCTTCTAAAGCTAATAAATTTTCCATCCAAGGGATATCATTTATTAAGCATTTATTTGATGACGCTGACAAGGCTCATTATACTGAAAATTTCAATAATCGATTTATTGCTCTTGGATACAGAACCGGAGAAACTACCTATATCAGTGCTGGAACTTTACTCAACAGTTACGGAGAAGAGTGTGCAATAATTGGCTTGAATAAAACATGGTATTCATTTGATAAAAAAGTTGACATCATTGGTGGATATTCCTATGTTGGACCCATTTTAAATGCCTTTAGCACTTGTTATAACGCATCACACGGGGCAAATCCATTCACAGGATGGCGACCTTTTGTATTTCACGGAGTAAGCATCAAGGTAGTCTCTGAATTACGATTAAACATTGGATACCTTCTTGGAGGAATGGGTATTGTTTTCTTTGAATATAGGTTCTAGCAATACTAGATACAATTCAAACTAAAATGTGGTGCCCGCGGGCGGACTCGAACCGCCACACCTGCAATAGGTCACGGATTTTAAGTCCGTTATGTCTACCATTCCATCACGCGGGCGAAACACTACAATTTTCTCCAGTCTCAAATTGATATTGTCAAGAAAATTTTAAAAAAACCTTGACAACTATCTTTCCATAGAATACATATTATGTTCAATATCGGCGGATATGGCGAAATTGGTAGACGCACCAGATTTAGGTTCTGGCGGGAAACTGTGGGGGTTCAAGTCCCTCTATCCGCACCAAGATTGGTATTAAAATAATTCCATTGTTAATCTAAAATATAATCAAGATATTTAATATCTCCATCCTTAATATTTCTATGTATAATATCCAAGAAATGTAGTAGCAATAGTTTCTATAAAAATAGTATAAATACCAGTACTCAAAGACATTAAGCATAAGAAGTATTTCTGACACAAATTAAATTTCAGTTGATGAAATAAAAAATGCTTGCAAAATATAAAACAACTACTTTCATTTTGATATAATTTTTTTCTGTGTATGAAGGTTGCCGTAATAATGGGAAGTAGTTCTGATCTTGATATTATGAAAGATGCTTGCCATATGCTTGACCAAATGCAAGTTCCATATGAATGTAGTGTTATTTCAGCACATAGAACGCCTGAAAAAATGTTTGAATTCGCACGCACAGCAAAGGCAAAAGGTTTTACTGTAATTATTGCTGGAGCTGGTGGGTCCGCTCATTTACCGGGAATGGTTGCATCACTTACAACTCTTCCTGTAATTGGCGTTCCAATTGAAACAAAATCTTTACAAGGAATGGATAGCCTTCTTTCGATAGTACAAATGCCAGCTGGCGTTCCAGTTGCTACCGTTGCAATTAATGGTGCAAAAAACGCAGCAATTCTTGCTGCATCAATTTTTGCCTTAATAAACCCAATTGTGCAGCAAAATTTGGAAAAATATAGGCATGATTTGGCAAAACATGTTGAAGAACACTCAAAAATAGTCATATAATGCTCCATATAATACACCCTGATTACACTTGGTTTTTATTATACTCATCGCTCTTTGTAACTCTTCTTGTGCATGGTGTTTTTTCTCGCTTTCTTTTGCAAGATTCCCTTATATTCATTGGTCTCATAATTTCAATTGTGATAAACTATCCTTCAGATGTAATATCTGACTTTCTTGGATATAGACTCTTATACTTGAAAGAAATTGTACTTTTTCTTACATCATTTTCCCTTATTACGAGGTATCTCTCCAAAAAACTTATTTTACACATAAGTTCGTTAACCCTATATTTCACAATGCTAACAATTTCACATGCGACAAAAGTCGAAACGCTTGTTATGCCATTTATAAGTATTATATTAATTTACAGCTTTTATACAACTTACCACGCAATGCCGCACGGTGCAATTGTTAAGAATGGCGTTTACTTTACAACACTCTTGATGTTTGTTTTGCAAAACCTTTTACAATACGAAAATCCAAGCATATTTTATATCATTCTTTATATAATATTCGCAACGGTTTTTGCTTGCCGTGCATTTCTTTCGAAAGATTATTCCTCCAAAGTGTTTTATACATTCTTTTCATTTTTTATCCTAACCGTTTCGCATATTTTTCTTCAGGTTGATGTCGTTAACACTGTGCAATATCTTCTTTTATATTCAGTTGTGTCGTATTTTCTATACATCACAGTGTTTCCGTATGGAAGTAAAAAACTACATATAATTTTTTTGTTTCACGCGACCTTTGCTCTGTTACATATTTGCTATACAACGCTGAATCCTGAATATTTTCTGCTAAATGTTGTTCATAGTCAGACCGTTTTAAACCCAGCACTGCACTATCTTTCAACTTTTTGCTATTTTACAATATTTATCTGTGCAATACAACTCCTCTTTAGAACATTTCGCAAAGTTGATATTCGAAATAAAATTAATTGGGTTCATTTTATTTACGCAACCGTTGCATTGATAATTCTTTTTGAAGCAGAATTCGTTCAAAAAAAGCTTAGTAGTACGAGTGATATTTCTTACTTTGGCGTCATTTTTGCTGCCTTTGTTCATATTTTTTACCTTGTTGTGACTTATGGAATCCTGATGTCTTGTCGTATTCTTGGAAAACAAATATTTTTTAAGAAAGAAGGATTTATGGCAAAAAAATTGCTAATCGTTAATCCATTTAAGAAAAATCTTCAAACGAAGAGTTTGACAATGGCTTGGATACAAAGACTCAAGTCATTCCAAAAGTTTGAAAAATGGTTTTTTGATAAGGTTAAGATTGTGACGGTTGGAATGCAAACGAATTTGGCAATAATTCAGAGTGGAGTATTTGTGTTAATTCCAGCTTTCTTGTGCTTTTATATGGTAATATCAATTTTTTATTAATAAAATGGGCATCATAACTCACAAAAAATTTCTAAATGGCAATGTAATTCTTGGAAGTGAATATGCACAAGATATTCGCAATAGTGTGAAAATTCAAGCGGAAAGTTTGGTATCAACTGGTGTAACGCCATGCCTTGCAGTCATTTTGGTTGGTGAAAACCCTGCGAGTAAAATTTATGTGCAAAATAAAAAAAAATTTGCAATTGAATGTGGAATGTATTCTTTTGATATACTTCTTTCTGAAATGATTTCACAGGAAGAACTTCTTGTGACTATCGAAAATCTCAATAACAACAACTCCGTTCATGGAATTCTTGTACAAATGCCACTTCCAAAGCATATTAATGCAAATACGGTAATTAATGCAATTAATCCAAAAAAAGATGTCGATGGATTTCATATTCAAAATATGGGGGAGCTTATCACAAATACAACACATCAAAACTCTCTTCTTCCTTGTACACCGCTTGGGTGTATGCACATTTTGGAATCTTTGGAAAAAAATCTTCGCGGGAAAAATACGGTTATTGTTGGATCTTCAAATATTGTTGGAAGACCAATGGCAGCAATGCTTTTAAATAAAGGAGCAACCGTTTCTGTGTTAAATTCTGCAACAAAAAATAAAGAATTTTTTACAAAAAATGCGGATATAATTATTCTTGCGTGCGGAGTTCCAAATATGCTAAAAGCTGAGGATATTGCAAATCCAATTATTCTTGATGTTGGAATTAATCGCCTTGAAAATGGTAAAATCGTTGGTGATTGTGATTTTGAATCGTGTCAACCAAAGGCAAAATTTATTACGCCAGTTCCAAAGGGAATTGGTCCAATGACAATCGCTATGTTATTAAAAAACACAATAAACGCCTGTATTTCACAAAATTTATGAAAATCGCAAAATTAATATCAACGCTGTTTTATTCTGGTCTTTCACCTATTGCACCGGGAACGTGTGGCTCACTTTTGGCACTAATATTCATTTTTCCTCTTGCATTTTTACCGCAAAGCATCTCTCTTGTCTTTTTATTTTTTATCACCTCCGCAATCTTGGGCTTTGTGTTTATTCCAAGGTACTTGCAAGGAAGGGTTGCGGATCTTCAGGAAATCGTTATTGATGAAGCCGCTGGTCTTTATTTAACGATTTTTCTTGCAATGGTTTTTCTGCGTTTTTTTGCCGTTAAAGCAAATATTTTTTTTATTTTTGGATTATCATTTATTTTCTTTCGAATTTTTGATATAACAAAGCCTTTGATAATTGGGTATTTTGATCGCACACTGAAAGGTGCTGCTGGAATTATGGTTGACGACCTACTTGCGGGAGTTTTTGCCGGCGTTTGCGTTACATTACTTCTTACAATTTTTTATAATTTCTTTCATTATATCCAATGATATCCTATGTTTATGGCGTCGTTATTCTGGCAAACTCTATTGATGGGACTGTTTCTATAATGACTCAATCCGGCGTTGGCTATTGCGTTTCTGTTGGAGTTCGAAGTTCGATGCACATTCAAATTGGGCAAAATGTTTCACTATTTATTGAGACAATCATTAAGGAGGAGTCTTTTAATCTTTATGGATTCAAAACTTATGAACAGCAAATTATGTTTAATTCACTTTTAAAGGTGAGTGGAGTTGGTGCCAAGGTTGCGATTAATGTTCTGGATAATTTCTCGCCGTATGAAATTACGCAAGCAATTCTTCAGGAAAATCATTCAATGTTTCAAAGTATTAGTGGACTTGGCGAAAAGGTATCAACAAGAATAGTTGCTGAATTAAAAAAAGAACCAGCAAAAAATGCAAAAATTTTAGCATCAACAAAAATTGGAAAACTTGACACAAACTTTGTTACAACACAAGTTGAGAATATACAAAATACACAAGAAGCTCCTATTTCAGAACAAATAGCTTCAAATATTAGCATTCACGATGTCACATCCGCTCTTGTTAATTTAGGATTTGATTACAATCGATCATTTTTGGTTGCATCTTCTGTTGCAAATACAAGTGCTACAATTGAAGAAGCAATAACCGATGCTCTTCGAAAGATTAATCAGTAGATAACTAGTAATCTAGGGCACCGTTTTTCCATTCATAAAGAAAGCCAAACGTTACGATAAAAAGAAAAATCATTGCGGATGAATATCCAGCAATGCCAAGGTTGCGAATATTCAAAGCCCACGGCAAAAGTAAGGCGATTTCAAGATCAAAGATAACAAAAAGAATTGCTATGAGATAAAATTTTATATTAAAATTTCTTGGAGCTCCGCCAACTGGTTCAAATCCACATTCATAAGGAGACAGTTTTTCACCTGTATATTGTTGTGTCCCAAGAATTTTTTGCACAATAAACGGCAAGGTAACAACGGCAACGGCAACGATGCCAGAAATCGTTATGTACAGAAGAATTTTATAGTACTCTTGCATATTTCACAAAGTTTTTTCAAACTTTTTACATTACAGATTTCATTGTCAAGGAAATTTTCTAAAAACGCAGTAATTTCAATCTTGACATTCATAAAATTTAGAATTCTGCATCTGAAATTTTTAAAGATGCAATGGGGAGTATTGTGAAAGAAGTGCAAACATTTCAATCGTTCTTTGAGCCAATTCCCAAATCTTTTATTCAAAATAACAAACACAAAATTTCATACGAAAAACTTTACAGCAGTGTTAATAATTTACGCAGGGCGTTTAAAAGTTACGGCATAACAAAACAAGAAAGAATGATAATAATATCCGATCCATGCATCGAGTGGATTTTGTGCGATATTACGTGTATAAAATCCGGCATTATCACTATTCCACTGTTTCAAAATTCCTCAGAAAATACACTAAACTTTCAATTAAATGACTGCAACGCCACGCATTTAATCGTCGAAAATGAAATAACTTTGGAGAAAATATCAAAAATAATAGAAACAACAGACATTCAATTCAAAAATATATTTCTTTTTCACAAAAGCAAAAAATTTCCCGAAATCAAAACAATTTGGCAAATTATTGAAGAGCGTCAGAATTCAGATTCTGATGAAATATTACCAAATGAAGTAATGTCGCAAGAAGAAACGGCAACAATAATTTATACATCTGGCACTTCAGGAAATCCCCGTGGTGTGATTTTGAGCCATAAAAACCTTGCATACCAACTTTCAGATATTCACATCGCATTTATAAATGCTAAAACAGGAGACAATGCCATATCAATACTGCCACTCGCACACATTTATCAGCGAACAATTATCCACTTTTTCCTTTCAAATGGTATAAATGTTTTTTTCGTGAACGATATTCCCAATGTTTTAAAATATATCAAACAAATTCAACCAGAATTAATCACAATTGTTCCAAGAATTCTAGAGAAAATTTATGGCACAATTAAAAATCAAATTCAAGCAAAGTCAAAAATTGTACAAAAAATTCTCCTTCCAATGTTGGAATACGCATCAAGAAAGGAAATCAATAACTCCTTATTAAAGCTAATTTTTAATACAATATTCTTCAACAAAGTACGCAATATTTTTGGAAAGAATATGTTATGCATCGTTTGTGGTGGCGCAAAACTTAATGCACACGAAGAACTGTTTTTCCACAACGCTGGTGTTCCATTTTTTCAAGGATACGGTATGACGGAATGTTCACCAGTTATTGCCTCAAACACAGTTATGGCGAATAAAATGTTCACAGTTGGAAGACCATTTTCAAGCGTTGAAGTTAAAATTTCTCAAATTGGAGAAATCTGCGTGCGTGGCGGAAGTGTTTTTAATGGATACCTTAACAAGCCACAGCGTGACCCTGATGAATTTTTTCCAACAGGAGACCTTGGTACAATTGATTCTGATGGATTTTTGACAGTAGTAGGTAGAATTAAGGAACAATGTAAAAATTCAAACGGTAAATTTGTTAATATCATCAAAATTGAATCAATGTTAAATGAAATTTCTGGCATTGAAAATTCATGTGTTATCGCAGAAGGAAGACCATACACAACAGCAATTCTATTCACACAAAGAATTGATATTGATAGTATTCAACTGGCAATTGATGAAATGAACAAAAGTCTTGAACATCAAGAGCATATCCAGTATTTTTATGTATCACTCATAAAGCCAACGGTTGAAAATAATATAATTACTCCATCAATGAAACTACGACGCAATTATGTTATGGAAAGGTATGCGAAGGAAATCGAGAAATTGTATAACAAATAATCCGCAGTATTAGGCAATTTCAGGGCAACTTTCCCCGATAATTTGACTAGTTGTTTTTGTTATAATTACTTGTGAACCGCTTGTTCGATCAACAACTTGCGTCGCCCTTGGAAGAATAGCAACCACAATCATTACGGCACCGTATGTAATGCCTGCACCAATTGCAATTGAAACCAACGCCGTCCAATTAATTTTTCCAAGGAAAAATAAAATACCTATCACAAAAATTGCAAGAGACAAAATAACCCTCGCAATCGTTCCCGTAAGAATTAAAATTAAAAGACATAAAAAATATGAAACAGTATTATCATTTCTAATCGTAGCACCATTTGCATCAAGTCCCGTTCTGTTGTCTGGGATGTCAGCGTTGACATTATCCAAACTTTGCGAATTTTGTGCAGCAAACGATGAAAAGCTTAAAGAAAATATTTCAAGCGAGACAAAAGTAATAACAAGGATTACTTTAATTTTCTTCCACATCATTTGTAAAAAAGTTGAAATATAACAACATATGCTTGGGAAATGTCAAGATATTTTGATTTTTTAAGAATTTGGTATTGTTGCACAGCTCATACCGTGTAAAATATCAAGCGGTGTTTTTGCAAAAATTGCACTTCGTGAAAGCTCAATCCCATCGCCAATAGTTTTAACCGTACCAAAAATTTTTGCAGAAAGAGCACAATTAAGGCAAATTGTGTGAAAAAGTGCATTTTCAATTGAATTTTCAAAAAATCTCAAGGCATTTTCTGCATTTTCTTGTGGCGTCCCTCCAATTATTGAGTCGTCGATTGATGAAGGCATTTTGAATTGCGATGGATCAATTACTTCACGCCGCATTTCACCATTTTCCAGAAATACCACATTATTACTTTCAAACGAAAGAAGTTCATCAAAGCCTGATTTTGACTGCACAACGGCCACATTGCTTCTTCCAAGTCCTTGAAGAACATTTGCATAACTTTCCATTGCATTTTGGAACGAAATTCCAACCATTTGGTGTGAAACATTTGCTGGATTAATTAGGGGACCAAGCATATTGAATATTGTTTTTTGACCAAATTTTTGACGAAACGGCGAGATATGTTTGAAAGAATTGTGATACTTTCTTGCGTCTAAAAAACAGACTCCAAACTTTGTAATTGATACAATTGGATCAATTGCTGGAATTTTAAGGGCGGAAAGAAAATCAAGAGATCCGGAATTGGAGGACACCGCTCGACCGCCATGTTTTGCGACTTTCACACCCATTGAAGCTAGAACGAATGCGGAAATTGTTGAAATATTTGTTGTTTTTAGATTTGAAGAATCGCCACCAGTGCCACATATATCAATTGCTTCAAACGGTAGAGTGATGCTTGTTGTCATTGAAAGAAGTGCTTGAACAATATCCGCAAGAAATTCAAATTCTTTGCCATATGTCATGGAATGAAACTCAAGAAAATCATCATAACTACCTTGTGTTACCAAGTGTTTGAGTTGATTTCCAAGATGTTTCTCAACCATTAAATCATATCAAAATATTTTCGGCAAGACATAATTGCGTCTCCAAGCTTTGTGTCATCAATGTCAATATTTGCATCAAGCTCATCGCGAATTTCATCAAGTGAGAAGTCGGCAATATCTTGCAATGAATGATTGTTTAAAAGCATATATCTAATCACATTTTCACAATTTGATATATCAACTTTTGTAGCGAGTGTTTTGATTTCGGTATCAACTTTTGCATGTACTTTATCAGACTCTGCGTTGTATTTATCAGTAGCACGAGAATGAATTGCCCTTGCAATATCTTCATTAAATCCTTCAATTCTCTTAAGGAGATCGATGCCAGAATTTGTAATAATTTCAATTGTTGAAAAGCCAGCAGCAACAAGAAGTTGTGCAACTATCTCCTCAAGATCAAGTTCATTTGTAAGCGTGGTAACGCATTCTTCAAATTCTTTGATTTTTCTCTGTGAGTTTTCATCTTCTGTAATGAAATGTACAGCCCAACCCGTTAAATTACTTAAAAGACGCACATTTTGACCCCTTCTTCCAATTGCGTTACTAATGTTTTCCGCAGTCAAGACGACATCAAGGCTTTTAGTTTTATGGTCAACAACAACATTTACGATTGGAATATTTTTCAATGCATTAATAAGGAATGTTGCAATATCTTGATTCCAGCCAATCACATCGATCTTTTCTTCACCAAGTTCTTTTGTAATGTTTTGGATTTTCTTTCCACGCACACCAATGCACGTTGCAACGGCATCAATTGATGAGTCTTCGGAATATACTGCGATTTTTGATCGTGAACCAGCCTCTCTTGAGATTGCTTTGATTTTAATAACGCCATCGTAAATTTCTGGAATGTCATTTTCAAAAAGTTTGACTAGGAAGTCTGGTGTAGTCCTTGAAAGGGTAGCTTGCGATTGGAAGTTGCTTCTTTGAATGGAGTCAACAATTCCAGTAATTTTTTGACCATTCCGTAATCTATCAAGTTCGCCGAAAATCAGGTGTTTTCTTGGAATAAAACATTCAAATCTATCGATTGAAACAAGTATGCCGTTTGGAGAAACACGCTTAATTGTTCCCGTTACAATTTGACCGTAAAGATTTTTAAAATATTGGTATTCAACGTCCTTTTCCGCTTCAAGAATAACTTCGGAAATTTCTTTTCTGATGCGATAAAGTATGTCATGATTAATTTCAATTGTTGGCATATCTTCGGAAATGATATCGCCGATATGTGCATCAGATTGTATTTTTTGTGCAGATTTCAATGAAATTTCACGAAATTCATTTTGTACACTTTCAACAACGGTCAGTTCCCTTGCAAATTCAACAAGACCATTCGACCTTCCAAATCTTACAATAAAATTGTACTCTTCGCCAAATGTATTTTTTGCTACTTGAAGAAATGCATCTTCGAGGGCATCAAAAAAAACTTCTTTTTTGATATTTTTTTCACTTGCAATGGCTTCAATCGCACTTACGATTTCCTTGTTGTCTCCGTATAACAAAACTGACACAGTAATTAAAAAAATTATTTATTTACGATAACCTGCACACCGTTGTATGTGCCATCAACTGCAATACAATGCTGACGCTGCGGTTCACCAGTTTGTTTGTTAATTACAACATTCACAGGCTTTAGTGCGTGGTGTGAGCGTCTCATATTTCTTTTTGATGGTGATGTTTTCCTTTTAGGTACTGCCATTTTCTTAAAAAAAGTGGATTTCTTTTGAATTTGATTTTTCCTAAAGAAGAGAAAAATTAAAAATCAAGTTTTATTTTTTATTTTTTTTGGACTATTGTTATTTTACTATAATATTATTATAGAACGTAAGTAGTGCAACGTTAATCATTTTAATGGTGAATAGCCACAAAGTAATGGAATTACTGAAAAACAAAGGAAATTACAAAAAAAGAAAAATAGTTTGTTCTACTGTAGTATAACGCAATATTTTTTTATTTTGCGTAAAGTTTCAATCGTTCTTCTAAAAATCCGTGCAATTTTGCATCAATTGTTGTTGAAAGTTCTGAAAGTGTATTTGGAAAGATACTCCTGTGATCCCAAATGCGAATAATTGAAAGAATATCACGCCTTATGGCGAAAGGATCGCGGGACGATGTCGGCATTTCACCAATTTCTGCAAGTGCATTGATTTTCTGCAACTTATCAACCAAAGAAAGTCGCTTTCCAAGTGTGGAATTTGGCAGGTCATCGCTTGGGTTTAGTGGTTTGTAATGCTGAGAAACTGCCTGTGCAATTTCAGATTCAACCCCAAGGTTTTCAAGGTAAAAACCTCCAATATATCCCTGTAATTCAGTAAAAGATTGAACAACTTGCGTTGTAAGGTCATTTTTTGAAACTACAATGGCTTTTTGAAGGGCGACATCGCTTGGGAAAAGTTTGCCTGCCAAAACTTTCATTTCTTCAATTCTTTTTGCAACCGAGCCATATTTTTCATGGAAAATAATTTTTTCAAGGGACGGCGAAACCCTATCAATATTAAAGGTTTTAAGGTCGTCATCGATATAATACTTAGCATCCTCAAGGCGTGCTTTCAGGGTTTTAATGTGCCCTTTCAAAATTTCCCCACTGTGTGTTTTCCCAACAATTAAAAACTGTGGAACAATTTTTCCACCTTGTTCAAAAAGGATATATCGCTGGTTTTTGGCAATTGTGAGGCGTAATAATTCTTTTGGAAGAGTAAGATATTGCGATGGAATTTCACCAATTTGGAACTGCGGGTCGTCATAAACATGTGCAAGCTCCGCAACGGATTCACACGAAACGCAAGTAATTCCAAGCTCTTTTTCAATTTTATTGATTTCATTATTGATTAACGTTAGTGGAGCAAATTCAACTTTTATGAAATAACTTTCCAGTGTTGGAATTTGACTCGATGGATTGAACGCAAACTTGTGCGTGATTGGTTTGTCATCAAGAAAGGCAGAAATTGAGTGGATTGGTCTGCACCATGGTAAATTGTTTCCGTTAATTGTTAAATCTAGCGTTTCTTTCCACAATTTTGAGATCGCTAGCAAGCAACTTTCAACAATTTCAGGGGCGATTTCTTGAGCAGTCTTCGTTTGTGCCTCCTTTCTTGCAACATAATTTGCCTCCGTTTTTGAAATTACAAAGCCCATTTCGTGCGGATATTTCTTATAAAAACCTTCAATTGCAACTTGGGGAGCATCACATTTTGGACCAATGATTTGTTGCCTTTCAAACATGGTTGTTTCTGGAATATTGCAAGATATAACAATCTCCCTTGAAAAACTCATAACAGCAAAATAAGGAATTGATGGCAGCTGCACTATTGAATTCATTTTCTCACTAAACGGAATTTCTTCTTGCTGAATTAAAATTTGTATTGATGGCATTTTTTACTTGAAATTTTCAAAGAAGCATTTTATAGAGTGTAATATGTCAAGTTTTTTTGCTGACTAAATGTTTTTTATGATTAAACATGCCAAAGGTCTATATTGAAGGTCTCGTCGGGAAAATCGAAGGAATGCTTCATTCTGCGGAAAATCCAAAAGCTCCAGTTGCTGTTGTTTTGCATCCACACCCACTTTATGGTGGAACAATGAACAATAAAATTGCTTATCATCTCTATAAAGCTTTCGTTCAAAATGATTTTTCCGTTTTAAGAATAAATTTCCGTGGAGTGGGAAAATCTCAAGGAAAGTTTGACTCCGGCAGAGGTGAATCTGAGGATGTCGGTGCCGTAATTGATTGGCTTCATTCACAATTTCCTGAGGCTTCTCATTTTTGGCTTGCTGGATTTTCATTCGGCTCTTATGTCGGTCTTAATGTTGTGATGCGACGCCCCGAAATTGAGACTTTCATTGCCGTTGCTCCACCCGTTACAAAATATTCATTCTCGTTCTTTTCTCCATGTCCCGTTTCTGGGTTAATCGTTCAAGGTGATGCCGATGACATTGCTCTAATTGCCGATACCGAAACTCTGATTGACCTTAACCACAATCAAAAGAACATTCACATTGCTTACGAAGTGGTTGAAGGGGCGGATCACTTCTTTTCAAAGCATATGGAAGAGTTTGATTTAGTTATTGATACTTACATCAAAGATCGCCTTGCAAACAGAGTCGTCTCTTCTGTTGTTAAACAAAGAAAAAGAAGTAAGGGCAGAAAGAAAAAGGTGATATCATAATGTTCCTTGAAAAATATTATAATACAAATTGGAGTACGATTTTTCTTGAGGAAATTCACACTAACGCCAACGAATACGCGAATGCAAAATCAGAATTTATAAATGAAATTTTATCACGCAATATATGAATATGAAAATTCGCATTGGCAACGGTTTTGATTTCCACCGCATTGAAAAAAAACAGACTCAAAAATCAGAAAAACCACTGATTCTTTGTGGTGTCCAAATAGAATCAGAACTTTCCATTGTCGCACATTCAGACGGCGACATAATAATTCACACAATTGTTGATGCCATTCTTGGTGCACTAAATGCAGGGGATATTGGCACGATCTTTCCAGATAGCGATCCTCAGTGGAAAAATGCCTCATCGGTTATTTTCCTTAAAAAGTCGCTTGAAATAATGCACACCAAAAGCTTTGAAATCTCAAATCTTGATATCACAATTATGTGTGAGGAGCCAAAAATCAAGCCACTACGAAATATTTTAGTGCAGAGCCTTGTGACAATAATGAAAATTGATGAAGACTTAATTTCGATTAAGGCAACCACGACCGAAAAAATGGGATTTTTGGGTCGTGGCGAAGGAATTGCATGTTTTGCAACGGTTTGCTTACAGTCAACAAATTCAAAATCACTCTAAAATATTATACATTTACAGCTTTCAGTGTTGCTTTTAGATTTATCTTTTTGAGGATTCGCAACAATACTCTTGTTTTCCGTAGGCTTCTGTTGAACACTTATATTACTTTGACTTGGTATAACGCTGGAGAGCTGTAGTGATGCACCAACGCACAACTGTGGCCGTTGCTTTTGATGATTGCCATTAAAAACACGATATACGGCACCATAATCTTTGACACCATCACTATGTTTGATTAATTTATTGTTATTATTATTTAATGTAAATACACGAGGTTGAAGACATCTAAAGTTTTCATCACTCTCAAGAACATCCTCATACTGCTTACAATACTCACCATAATATGATGACCGATGTTTTATTGTCTTTTCTGCATGCTTAAAGTGATTAACGTCACTATTGTCCACTTTATTTGTTATTTCGTTATCGCGTATATTGTAATGGCACGAAATTCTCTCACGTTGTACACACTCCATTTTTATATCAACGTTTTCATCGAGGCATGCCAATACCGATTCAATATTGAAGGTCTGCACATTATTGACTCGCGTGCCCAAAGAAAGCCCTAAAGCAGTCCATTTTCTCAACGGTACAATATTATTTTTATTAGGCATACATTCCTGATGTGCTGCATACACAATTTTCACATCAGCTGCATTCTTTGTAAACTGCTCAATTGCTGTGTTATGAGTATATCCATCAATATGTGCAAAACCATATGATTCATCGCGATATTTAATAACAACGAATATACAAGTTACTACGCCACTCGTCAAAACTTCTTCAACATTTTTTAAATTCCCTTGTGAAAGTTTTAAAAAGTCATTCTCGTAAATATAAATTTTGCGATTATTAGTGTCATTGTTAATCATTTGCACAAAATAAATAATAATTAAATAATTGTTATTTCAATAATAGCATAAAAATTGACACAATGCACGAAGATTTTTCTTGACAATTTAATTTTGTCGATTTTAAAAGGATGCGTCTGTGGGGAATTAGCTCAGTTGGCTAGAGCATCTGCTTTGCAAGCAGAGGGTCAGGAGTTCGAGTCTCCTATTCTCCACCACATAAAATTTTTTCAAAACAAATGGATATCTCAAAAATTTCTGCAGGCAAAAATTTTCCAGAAAACATTAATGTGATCATTGAAATTCCAGCAAATACTCCGGGTATTAAATATGAATTTGATAAAGAGTCTGGAGCAATATTCGTTGACAGATTTCTTCAAACTCCAATGCACTATCCAGCAAATTATGGTTTTGTTCCAAACACACTTTCTGGCGATGGCGACCCCGCTGATGTCCTTGTTATTTCACGATACAACCTCATTCCGGCATCTGTTATCGAGGCAAAGCCAATTGGTGTTCTGATAACCAAAGATGAAAAAGGTTACGATGAAAAAATCATCGCAGTGCCATCAGCTTCCGTTTCGAGAGAATACGAAAATATTAATGACATCTCCGACCTTCCACAACTTATTCTTGATCAAATCAAACACTTCTTTGAACATTATAAAGACCTTGAAAAAGGTAAGTTTGTTGAAATAGAAGGTTTCAAAGATGCAAGTGAAGCAAAGGAAGTTCTTAGACGGTCGCTTCTTGTTAAATAATTACAATAAAGATGAAAGTTCAGCAATCATCTTTCGCAAACATTATTCAGGATATCAAAAAACTTCCAACAAAAATACAATACAACTCCTTCCTTTTTTATGGAAATGAGGTTGCACTTATTGCTGAATACTCCTTTTCCATCCGAACAGCGTTGAAAGCCACACACGATTTCGTGAAATTTTCATCGGACGATCCTAATTATTTAGCAAATACATCAAACGAACTTTTCACAAATTCAATGTTTGGTGAAAAAAAAGCGGTTTATATTGAAAATTACAAAAAAACAGACTACCGCAAGATCACAGAAATTCTTGAAAAAATTACCGCAAAGGACGAAAATATCCTAATACTTTCACAGGATTCCACACTCGAACCAACAAACTCTATTCGCAAAATTTACGAAAATACCAGCCACTTTGCTTCAATTGGAGTTTATGGCGAAACACAAAGCACAATACAAACGCAAGTAAAAAACCTTTTAAGTGAACGGAAAATCAATTTTACTCACGATATACTAACGACTTTGTGCGAAATAATTAATCCAGCTTTAATTCAAAGTGAAATTCTAAAAATTGAAACTTTTTTACTTAATAAAGAAAATAAAACTTTGACAGAATCAATTGTTTTAAAACTTATTAGTCAAAATAATGATGTAAATGTTTTTGAATTTCCTGCAATCATTTTTGCACGCAATCTTCAAAAATCTCTTTCAATCGTTGATAAACTTTACGAAAACGACGACGATCCATTTCCAATTTTTTTTGCAATTCAATCTTACGCAAGGAAACTTTATTTAATCCAAAATGCAATTTCAAACGGTGAACAATTGGAAACGCTACTAAAAATTCACGGTGTGCATTTTTCCCAAGTTGCAATAGTAAAAAAGCATTTACAAACATACAACATTTTAAAATTAATCGAAATCATCACGACAATAAATTCAATGGAACGTGATATGAGGTTTGGCAAAGAATTCGCCTTCAACTCGATAAGACGCTTTATATTGTTCATCTGCAACCATCAGTCATGAATTATCTTGTAACTCTACTAATTTGTTGTTTTTTATTTTCATTTCAAAGCTATGCTAATCTTAACTTTGGTGCAGCAATGAACAATTCTACAATGGACATTCCACCGATAGTTACAAACTCCGATAACGAATATACATTTCGCAAAAATTCCATTTCATTATATGGGCAGAAATCCATTTTACATAACACTTTGGTTTTTACAGGCAGAACTGAAATTATTGATATATCACGAGATTCAATGGTCGTAAACGGCACGATATTACCAGTACAGAAAAATCAAGGTATAAGATCTGTCGAGCTCAATGCAATGCAATATCTTTATACAGTCAGAAGTTGGCGATATCACGGACAATTGGGTTATAATATTAAAGGGATGCAGGGTGATGGTGAATTAAAATTTGCCATTCCCAATGATGAATATGGATTTGGTCTTATAATGATTAAAGCAAAAAAAATGCGTGGAGTAATTACTCCAATAATGAATGGTATAATGAATATTACCGATGTTCCACTGAAAAAAGTCGATATTGGCATGTATTTTGGAAAAGGATATTTATTTTACGAAGGCAGCGTTTTATTAATTAACCCGATTTCAAAAAAAATTAGCCTTAAATTGTTTGGAAAACTTAAAAGGTATAACATTAACCAAGGTGCACCCGTTTTTATTAACGAAGAAAGGGCGATGGGAGGAGTTATATTTAAAAGTCAAAATCATCATTCAATTGAGTTTAATTTATATCACGATTTTATTAGTAAAGAATTTGGGTCTTCAGTTGGAATTAATTACTTTTTAGAAGGAAGGGTTGATGATACTGAGCACAGAGTACTGAATCACTATGAAACAAAGTATGTGAAAAAAGATAAGAAAGCAAAGGGTGTAGAAGAAAAAAAGAAAGAAATGGAGCAAATGGTGAATGATATTTTGGAAGAACGCGGACTCTAGATATTATCGGTAAAATATTTCTTGACAAATATTTTATATCATTTTTATGGGGGTAAATTACCCTTTCCAATAAGATGAACTTTATCACAAAATTATCCCTACTTTCAATATTATCAACTTCTATTGCATTGACATCATTTGCCGCGGATGACATTGAATCCTTAAGAGCTGAAATTAAAACCCTTAAGTCTGAATCTGCAAAAAAGGAGATTGACTCACTTAAGCAAGAGCTTGTAGAGTTAAAAATGAAAAGACTCGAAGATAAAATGGACACAACGGAAAAAAGGCTTGATGACAAAATCCAAATAAAATCTGAAATCCTTGATAATAAATTTGATGGCAATGGATACGGCAACGAACCTTATACGAAAACGATTTTTAATGGCGACAAACCAGCTATACCAAAAAAACTTCGCCCATGGAGCTTTAACATCGCGGCAGCAAGTATTGAACTTATTGATCAGGATCCGAAGCATCAATCGTCAACTCATCCTATGATTAACGGTGCCTCGATAGGATTTGCATATGAAAAAAATCGCTTTTTTGGTGAGTTACTGGGAACGTCTATGTCTGGAAAGGCTGCACGCTACTATAATGGATATGGTAATTCCTATTATTTTGCGGAACTCATAAATACATCAATTCAAAGTGTTGATTTCAGACTTGGTTACAAACTTGGTGGCAGTATTGTTAAATTTGAACCATATGTGGGAATTGGTGCAACCACTATTACAATGGGAGATTTATCAGAAACATATACACAATTTGCACCAGGTGCAAAGCTGAGTATTGGTAGCCAAAGTGTAAGAGTGTACATTGATGTTGCAGTGCCAAGTAAAATTTCAAAAGATTCTCCATCCAATAAAATTTCTCCGTACTACAAAACTGGTACAATCGCAAGACTTGGTCTTTCTTTCGCATTTTAATTGACTTTTTAACGCTGCGGTTTTTAGTTAATGAAATTATCGCAGGGTTAAATGTCGCAACTTACAAAGTTTTTTGAATTCGAAAAAGAGGAGAAAAATATTCACACAAAATGGGATGAGTCTGCGGTTTATAAATACCATAAATCGAACAATGAATTTTCAATTGATACCCCGCCACCAACGGTTTCAGGGTATCTTCACATGGGGCATGTTTTTTCCTATGTTCAATGTGATATTATCGCTCGTTACAACCGCATTGTGGGCAAAAGCGTTTTCTACCCAATAGGATTTGATGACAACGGTCTTCCAACTGAGCGTCTCGTTGAAAAGCAAACTGGCAAAAAAGTTGGAATCAATTGCACGAAGGAAGAATTTGAAGCGGAATGTTTTAAAGTTGTTGACGAAGTTGAAGGTAGATTTGAAGAACTTTTTCGCTCAATTGGAATTTCGTATGATTGGTCATTGAAGTATCAAACGGTTTCAAAGAAAACGGAAAAAATTGTTCTAGAGTCCTTCGCAGATTTGTATGCAAAAGGACTCATTTACCTTAAAAATTCACCGGTTTATTGGGATGTTGAAGATAAAACCGCATTAGCACAGGCAGATTTAGAAGACAAAGATCTGGAATCTAGCGAATATTTTATTCCATTTACTTGTACCAAAACTGGTAAAATTATTGAAGTAATGACAACTCGCCCAGAGCTAATCCCCGCTTGCGTTGCGGTTTTATATCACCCTGATGACACGCGATTTATAGGAATTTCAACGGTAAAAACTCCATTGTTTGGCGATGAAGTTCCATTTTTAGCAGATGAAACCGTAAAAATTGACAAAGGAACGGGAGTGGTTATGTGTTGTTCTTACGGCGATTGGACGGATGTCGAATGGATTCGAAAACATAAACTGACACCAAAACCTTTGATGCAAGAAAATGGGGAAATTGCTCACGAATTGTATAAAAATCCAGAAACTAGCAGATTTTTAAGGGTGGCAAATGCTCGTTCAAAAATTGTTGAAGAAATGACAAAAGAAGGCTTAATTTTAAACACAAAAAAAATTTCGCACGCAGTAAAGTGTGGTGAGAGATCTGGCAAGCCAGTTGAAATAATTGAGCAAAAGCAAATGTATGTAAAAACTTTGCCATTTAAAAAGTTCCTTCTTCGTGCAACAAAGGAGCTTGAATTTACACCATCGCATATGCAAGTTCGCCTTGAAAAATGGATTGAAGGACTGAATCAAGACTGGTGTATTTCGCGAAATCGCTTTTTTGGTATTGAAATTCCATATTATACTTATACAATAAACGATGAAAAAAAAGAAATTATTTTTCCAAATGGCATTGAAAACGCTCCAGAAGTAAGTAATGTTCGTAAAATCGATAGTGGATATTTGGCAAATTATAATGGTGTTGAAACACAATTTTCATTCCAGTATGTTTTTGATACTTGGTTCACATCTTCATTAACTCCACAAATTGCCAGAAATTCACTTAAAAATGATAAGTTACCGCTAAGTCTTCGCCCTCAAGCACATGAAATAATTAGAACATGGACATTCTACACACTTTTAAAATCCGTTTTGCACGCTTGTGAAATTGGTGGTAGTGATAATAAAATTGCCGAAATTGACGGTGTTGAATTTAAAATAAAAAAAAATATTTTAGAAAAACAACAACATTTACCTTGGAAGAGCGTCGCACTTTCGGGCTGGTGCTTGGCGAGTGATAAGACAAAGATGAGTAAATCTAAAGGAAATGTTACAGATCCCTCATCTCTTATTCAAAAACATGGAGCAGATTCCGTTCGCTTTTGGTGTTCAAATACACCACTTGGAACAGATTCGGCTTACAGTGAAGACCGCATCGATCTTGGTAAAAAATTTACAACCAAACTTTGGAATTGCTTAAAATTTGCTACACAAAATGAAATATTATCACAAGTTGATACTTCTAAAATTACTAACGATGTTGACTTCTGGGCTATTTCTGAAATGAAAAATGCGATTGCGGAGTATCAAAGGCTTATGGAAAAAATGGATTATTTCCATGCCCGTAAAACTGCAGATGACTTCTTTTGGAATATTTTCTGCGATAACTACCTTGAATTTATAAAAATTCGATACTATGGCACAAAGGCATTTATTTACAAAGATAAAAAACTTGATGACGCAGAAATTGCTCACATTGAGGAAGAGAAAGAGTCGGCGATTATCACAATTTGTATTATTTTAAAAGGAATAATAACGATTTACTCTCCATTTTGTCCATTTATTTGTGAGAAAGTTCAGTCGGTTTTATTCGCAAACGAAGGTAGTATTCACAAACAGTCGTCCATTATCACTCTTGAACAATTGCTCAACGGCGTTGAAAATAAGTTAGTAAATGGTATAAAATGGCTTGAAATCGTTGAGTTATTTCGTAAATCTAAAACAGAAAGGATTACGGAAGGTATTACAGAAAACGCCCAATTCACACTTGATGAAATATCAAAAGCACAAATTCCAAGGGATATTAGACAATACATTGGCGTTTAGGATATCATTCAAAGAAAGAACTGCATTCCAACAAGAATTCCTATCGAATTTAGTGAGGCATTTTTGTCATAACCACTTGGAAAAGACAATTTTTCCTGTGGAATTACACCATACTTACCAAGAACATAAAAAGATTTGGTTCTTGAAAGTATAAATGTAAAACCACTAAGAAGCGAATAGGATACGCCAAATGTTCGCATCGTTGTTGTATTATAAAACTGCTGGAAAAGACCAATCCCACCTTCGGCACCAAGTGAAAGTGCAAGATTTGAAAAAAAAGGAATATCAACAAACGTTCGAACTGAAGCCGTTCCGTTGTGGTTTCGTATTGAATTAAATTGCGTCGCAGTTTCTTCTGTAAACGAAAGTACCTCGTATTGTGCACCATATTCAAATCTCATAAACGGAAGGACATCAAACAGCTTACCAAAATAAAACCCAACAGTACCTTGGTAAATCTCATTTTGCCCTTTAAAGCTTTGCGTTGTACTATCTTGAGTAAGATCCATATTTGAGACAAACGGTCTTCCAATGTTAAATGAAATATAATTTTTTAAAGGTTTTGGTGTTTGGTTGTCCTGAAGTAAGTTGACAGAGTTCCCAGACGTCAACGGTTGTTGATTGAGTGACTGATTTTGCCATAATTGTTCATTAGCCCTTCCATTTGTTTGATAGAATTGGTTTAACGAACCTTGAATTCTTGGAATATACTGCGGTTGAGTACTATCCGCAGTATTTTCACCTTGAGTCTCCTCAATGTTCACACTTTCTCCGCCTTTGTTGATTAATTTATAAATTTTTACTGATTTTTCGGCAAATTCTTCGTCAAAATCATCATTTGTATAGCCTGATTGTGTACGGGAAGCGTATCCATGAATTCTTGTAATATCTTGTGCGAATGCCGTTTCAAACCATAAAAACATTAAAAGAAGGATAATCATGATAAGTCAGTAAGAATGTTATCAAAAAAATGACCATTTGTAGAAAAATATTCATTGAGATCTTCAATGTTCAATTCTCTTCCATATTTGATGCAAAGCAAGCTTGCTTCCAAAAATACAAAGCCCGTTGGGCATGCAATATTTATTTCAGTCAGTTTGAATAGAGTGTGATCGAGCAGGAAATCGCATCCGCAAATAAATTCTGATTTCAAAAATTCCGACTCCAAAAACAACGATTTGAGTAAGTGAATTGCTTCAATAAATGGTTTACGAAGATTTTCCTCAAATTCGTTCGCAAAATTAAATTCAAAATCAGAGACGGGAATTATCATTGCTCCGTTGATTGTGTTGTGAATTTGTCCAATTGGTTCATATCTTTTAAATGCTCCAAGAAATTTTCCATAAGAAAATAAAGCACGAATATCCCCAAATTCAGGCGTTTTCACTGCTTTTTGAGCTAAAACCAATCTTTTTTCGTTGATTTGATATTTTTCAAACTCATTGTTGATTTTTTTAAAGTGATTCAGTGCGTCAGAATAATTCTGAAACACTCCAACTCCAACTCCACCAAACAAATTAAATGGCTTAATGCACACAGGGAGTGGAATTTTTGTGAGCACTTTTTCAATTTCGGAATGTGATTGAGTGGCGTCAATAATTATCGTTTCAATTGCAAGACTAGAATAGTCTTTTGTGATTTCATTCTTAAACTTCACCAATTTTTGCGAATATTTTTCATAAATTAACGAAAGGTTTTTAGGGTTATTTTGCAAAAGATATGGAATTGCTTTGTCTTTGTAAAGGCAAATTTCCGCCATATTTTGTGGTGCAATTTCTGCGAATTCCTTCAATTTCTGGAAGTTTAAAAGAAATTGTTCAGTCAAACTTTGTGGCATTGCACGAGAAAGAAGAATATCAATACTACCAATTTCATTAAACTTACAAGGCTTTATAATGATTCTCGTATGCATTTCTGGAGTAACTCCATACGATGGCAAATTGCCATTCAAGATATTAAGATACTCCTGATAAGTTGACTTGTTGTAAATATTTTCTGCCTTACATTGAATATCTTCAATTATATTAAGATTCAAACTCTCAAGATTGCCAAATTCGTTTATTTGCATTGATTGTGCAGTTACAACAAATACCTTACAGCATCTTTCAAAAAAGTGTTTTAAGATAACAAGATCACCAGATCTTCCAATATGCAATTCTTGTTCAAGAACATCTTTTTCTAAAATAATAACGACATTTTTAACAATGTTTTTCATAAATTTATCGCAACTTTTATTTTGCCGATATCAGATTTAAGATTTCCAAGTGATGGATCATTTCTTGCGGATTGAATAAAATAAGATCCAACAATCACTCCACTTGAATATTGTGCGACGGACTTTGCAATTTCTGGGGATGATATTCCAAAGCCAACAAAAATTGGGAGTTTTGAGTGCATTGAAGAAATATATTGCTCAATTCTGTGAATCATCGGAAGAGTTTGTCCAGTCACTCCAAGCGTTGAAACAAGATAAATAAAACCTTTTGCCCTTGCCTGAATTTTTAAAAACCTCTCTTCATCCGTTAAAAATGAAACGATTTGTATTATGAATATATTATATTTTTCCGCAATTTTTTCAAAATATAAAGACTCTTCTATTGGAAGATCCACGATAATAAGTCCATCAATGCCACATTCTGAACATTTTTTTAAGAAATTTTCTTCACCATATTGAAACACAATGTTGAAATATCCCATTAAAATAAGGGGCGTATGTTGATTTTCTTGACGAAATTCCTTTGCAAGAGCAAAAACATCAGCAATTTTTGTTCCATTTTTCAGAGATTCCCTTGCTGAAACTTGAATTGTGCCACCGTCTGCGGTAGGGTCTGAAAATGGGAAGCCAAGCTCGATAATATCAAGGCCTGATGCAGTACTTTCGTGCATAATTTTTAGAGTTTGTGCGTGGGGAAATTCCCCAGCCATAAAATATCCAACTAATGCTTTTTTGAATACACCTCCACTATTTAAGGATTTTTTGCCCAAATTTTCCGTTGTTTTTTCAATTCTATTCATTTATGCCATCATAAAACATATACTAATAATAAGAAAAAATTAATATGCAAGATGATAATATGCAAGTGGCAAATTGTGTAGTAGATTACGAAGTAAATACAGTTTCAAACTTAATTTTACCATGGTACAACTTTCCATTAATTAATTTCATCCAGTCTTACATCAAACCGCAAATGAATATTTTTGAGTTTGGAACTGGGATTTCAAGTATTTTTTACGCCCATAACGGATGTAATATTTACGGAGTTGAAGCCAATATTGAATGGTTGACAAAAGTGCAAATTTTAGCAAAAGAAAAAAACTTGAGCAATCGTATTTCAATAGAATTCTGCAAAAAATCACATGAAATTGCTTCATATTTGGCAAAAGTTCCACAAAATAATGGATGCGATATTGAATTTGATGCCATCATCATCGATTCTTATAATAGAATTGAATGTCTTGCAGAGGCAAAAAAGTTTTATAAAAAAGGTATTATTATACTTGATAATTCGGAGAGAGAAAACCTTAAAGAGGCAAAAAAAGTTATGAAAAATTTTGATTACTTACACTTTAAAGGTAATGGATTAAACAGGGACGGCGAAAGTGAAAGCTTGGTATTTTTTCTTGGACAAAATCTCTCGCAGATTGGCATATTTCCAGTTGATGGCGTGTTTCAAAATAAGGTCTTGACATTTTAACCGATTACGAATTATTCCCCACATAAATGGTTTATGTTGAAAACATGCCCGATGCTGAAAGTCAAATTTTAGAACTAAAAAGGAAAAAAAATGCTATAATCCTTGCACACTACTACCAAGATTCCGAAATTCAGGACATAGCAGATTTTATTGGAGACTCACTCGAACTTTCAAAGAAAGCTGCCGCTTCAAATGCTGAAATTATTATTTTTTCCGGAGTAAGATTTATGGCTGAAGTTGCAAAAATTCTTAACCCCAAAGCAAGAGTTTTCATTCCAGATGTCAATGCCGGCTGTTCCCTTGAGGATTCTTGTAAGGCTGAAGATTTAGCAAAATTTAAGGAGCAAAATCCCCAGCATATCGTCGTAAGTTACATCAACTGTTCAACTCAAGTTAAAGCACTGTCGGATATAATCTGCACATCTTCCAACGCCGAGCGAATTATCGCTTCAATTCCAAAAGAAAAACCAATTCTTTTTGCACCAGATAGACACCTTGGCGGATATCTACAAAAAATCACTGGCAGAAAAATGACGCTATGGCAAGGTTCGTGCATGGTTCATGAAAGGTTTTCCGAAAAAAATTTAGTGCAATTGAAGGTTCAAAATCCTAAAGCAAGGGTTATTGCTCACCCTGAATGTCCAGAATCTTTATTAAAATATGCTGATTTCATCGGATCAACTTCAAAACTTCTGGAGTATTCGAAGCAAAAATTTAACAAATTTATTGTTCTAACTGAAAATGGGATAATTCATCAAATGCAAAAAGCTAATCCAAACGCAGAATTTATTACGGTACATTATTTAGAACGCGATGGAGTCTCTTGCGTAAACTGTAATTCTTGTCCGTTTATGAAAATGAATACTATAGAAAAAATTCTCGATGTCCTTAAAAATGAAAGAAATGAGATAATTATTTCAGAAGAATTGCGTCTTCTAGCAAAAAAACCTCTCGATGCCATGCTTAGTATTTAAATTAATATATGCTCAAATTCCTTATATTGCTTCTCGTTCCATTAATATCACACTCCGCTGACACACTTCCGGACGACCCACTTGCTCCAATGCAAAGAGAAGTAAAACAGGATTCCAAACGAGAAACGAAAAAATCAGAAATTGGAAGATTGTCAGACGGTAACAAAAAGACGGACGAAAAACTAAATAAAAATATTATTGGCAAGACTGGTAAATGGACGGCAATTCGTGCAAACCCAAACTCCAACAATGTTTGCTATGCGATACTTTATGCCAACGATCGCAAGGGAAATCAAAAGCTCGCACAAGAAAAACCTTATATTATGATACACTACTTTGCCGAAGGAAGGGTAAGGTTTAGTGCATATTTTGGGTATTCTCTTCTGGAATATAGAGATGTTCACGTCAGCATTGATTCAATGCAATACAAACTTAAACCGATGAATGAGTATGCAATTACCGATTCATCAGAAAAAGATGATGCAATTGTAGAAGCTCTTCGTGGTGCAAAAAACTTAATGATTCGTGGTGAGGGTGCAAATTATTCATATTCAATTGATTTTTACGATGTTTCTGGCACTTCTGAAGTGTTTAAAATTTTGCAAACACAATGTGATTCGACAACGAATAACAGCTCATTTAAAGGCATCGTTCCAACAAAAAAGGATTTAAAAAAATTGTAAGCAATCACACTTCTATTGATTGTTTAGTAAATTTCAGTCGATTTTGAAATTTGCTTGCATTTTTATTTTTTATAAAATAATTGCGAGAAGAACTTCAAAAAGAAAAAATGGTAAAATTTGCGGTGCTTTTTTTGTTTCTTGTACAGTCTTGTACGGAGGTTACAATTGGCACAATTGTTGCATCATCTGTGTTATTTTCACGATACGACTCCGGAGTATTTAATTCAAGGCTAATCAGAAAGACTAAATCTGATATCAACGCCGTTTTAAGAAAGAATAATTGCTCGAAGAATTCTATTGAAGTTGCACAAGATGGAAACTCCATTTATGTCATCGGATTTGTAAGAAATGGTCAAATAAAAACTCAAGTTCTTGATGCCATCTCGCAGAAACTTGGTGGTGCATATATTGATGAAATTGCAATTAGCTCAGGAACGCGTAACTCATTTCAAGATTCACTCCTCGCACTTCGGTTAAAACATCATTTAATATTCACAAAAAACTTGAAATCACAAAATTACCAAGTCTTTGTTTTTAACAAAAAGGCGTACATTGTTGGCAGAACGAGTGGAAAGCTTGAGAAAGAGCTTTTAATAAAGTCCCTTGAGGGGGTTCTTTATGTTGAAGATGTTGTCATTTACATAACATAACTTTTTATTTTTTAATAAATGAACCCGTTAAATTTACTTCTGGCTTCACCAATATTGGCCATTTTTTATTTACTACTCTTTTGTAGAAACTCCAGTACGGGAAAATTAAGGGCAGTTGGTATTACGATTTCAACGGGAATTTTTGCCCTCATTCTTTACACAATACGCCAATTCATTCTTTACGGTAAAACATTTTACTTTTTTAAACCAATTGGTCTTTTTCAGTACAACATTGAAATCAACGGCGTTTCTATTCTTTTTCTTCTGTTGACAAGCTTCATAATTCTTATTTGTATGCTGTCATCAAGGTATTCGATTCAAACGAGAGTCAAAGAGTATCTCATTCATTTTTTTCTTTTGGAATTTGCTGTCTTTGGTGCATTTCTTTCAAGGGATATTGTTATGTTTTATATCTTTTTTGAATTAACTCTTGTTCCAATGTTTTTCATTATTGGAATTTGGGGTGGCACAAATAGAGTATATGCCACATTTAAACTTTTTATTTACACATTCACTGGTTCCGTTTTGTTTCTTATTGCTATCGTTTATTTGGTGATGACATATAAAACGACGAGTATGCTACAATTAATTTATAATATGTCCCCAGAAAGTGGTAATTCTTTGCCACTTAGTGTTGAAAAAATTCTTTGGATGCTCTGCTTTATTGGGTTCGCAGTTAAAATTCCAATGGTTCCATTTCACACATGGCTTCCAAATGCCCATGTTGAAGCACCAACTTCTGGTTCAGTTGTTCTTGCTGGAATTCTTATTAAACTTGGTGGTTATGCGATGATAACCCTTCTCTTGCCACTCTTCCCCAAAGCCTCGTTATATTTTCAGGACTTTGTGATAATCTTAAGTATTACTGCGATAATTTACGCTTCAATTGTGGCGACTGCTCAAAGTGATATCAAAAAAATGATAGCATATTCCTCCATCGCTCATATGGGATATGTTACAATTGGCATTTTTACATTTTCTCAGGATGGAATATCCGCAGCAGTCTTTCAAATGCTTAGCCATGGCTTTGTTTCTGGAGCACTATTCCTTTCAATTGGAGTAATTTATGAACGCCTTCATACTCGCCAATTTACTTCCTTTGGTGGAATTGCACGAAAAATGCCGAACTTTGCCTTTGCTTTGATGATACTGACTATGGCATCCGCTGGATTACCTGGGACATCAGGCTTTGTTGGAGAAATTATGACAATCATCGCCGTGTTTAAAGTTTCACCAATTTATGGCTTTCTTACTGCGAGCGGAATGGTTCTTGGTGCCGGCTATATGCTTCTTATGTACAAAAAAACAATGTTTGGAGAAATTACCAATCCAGAAGTTAATTCTATGAAGGATTTGCATAAAACTGAAAGGATAACTCTGTGGCTTTGCTGTGCATTTTGCATATTCCTTGGAGTATATCCAAAGGCAGTTTTGGAAATTATTCCAATATTCAATCTTTTTGCTTTTCGTTAAGAACTAGATATTGTTGATTAAATTCCTTGCTTCGTAAAGTGGTAAGCCTTGTGCTCCCGTTGTTGAGCCAATTGCTTTGATAATAAAACTTTGAAACATTGAATCAAAGTTGTATCCGCCAATTTCCCCTTTCCATAATCCAGAATTGACATATTGATCCACCTCTTCGATCGAAAGATGTTTGACTTTGATCCTCGTAACCGTCCTTCGAATGGAATTTATGCCATTTGCCGCTCTTTTTAACAAAATGGCGGAATGAATATCGTGGTTTCTGCCTGAATAAAGTTTTAAAATTTGGCGAATTTCTTCATCACTTTCAGGAGTTTTAACCAGTGTTCTTCCTACAAAAATGGATTTATGGCATACAAGAGTGTTGCAATTGCTATTATTTTCAATACTTTCGGCTTTTAATGCGATGATTCTGTCGATAAACTTGACTGGTGTTTCCTTTCGCTTGAGCTCTTCCACAATTGAAACATTTTGAACTGTAAACGAAGTGCTAATTAACGAAATAAGTTCAAGAGATTTCCCACACGACGGTGTAAATACAAAGCTTTTCATAGTTTTTTCCTAAAAAATGATATCACGGGGGATTTGTCAAGAAGTTTGTCAAGAAAAATTTCTTGACTTTTCAATTTAAGTAGAAAATATTACAACTTAAAGTTTAATTTTTAACGTGCAGGGTTTAAAATCTTTAACGGCAACTCAAATCAAGGACTCTCTTATTCGAGTCCGTAAGGGGTTGGAGCGCCAGCCTGATTCTGGTCCGTTTCAAGATAGTGGTGCTGCGAGCGACGCACTTACTTACGAAATGTTTGGTGCGGCATCATTTCAGCCTAATGCAACAGGAGGACAACCACCCACCACGGGTTCAAAAGCTGCCGTCCTTGCTGCATTTAGTGCGTTTACAAGTATAACAAATGATCGACTAGCGAAAAATATAGAAGATGCTTACAATGAATTGTTGAAACAAGTTAAGGCAATGAATTCACCTAAAGTAGACTATGCCGTTTTATTTCCTAGTATTTCTCCTAGATGTCTACCACGATGCTGCAAAGAAAAAAATATTTATGACATAAAACCGGAATTGCAGAACAAATTTTTCTACGATGTTCTAATTGAACTTAGAAATAATTACTTTCACCAAATAAAACTAAGGGATCTGGATTATAGTAATACTCATTCTCAAGAAATTGAAAATGCGAAGAGTATTGCAAGTCCACGGCTATATGGTCTATTTGGCGTTGGCGTTGGTGTTATTGGTTTGGTGGTGACGGCGGCGGCTGCCTACGGAGCCTACATAACTGCCACTGCCACTGCCACTGCCACTGCCGTTGCCGCACCGAAAATGATACTATCTTTCGCTTCTGGTGGATCCGCAGGCAGCGTTGATAGCGTATCGTGATGCTAATGATGCGTATAATGATGCTAATGATGCGTATAGTGCTGCTAATCATGAGTATAGTACAAGTGCATGGATGGTTGCGATTATAAGTCTTATCGGCGTAACTGCAACACTTTTCGCTGTCCACGCTGTGTACGAAAAGTATCGTGCTCAAGCTCAATTTAAGGAAACTGAAACAAAAGGATTGAAAAATCTTGACAACGAAACGCACGAGACGATTAATCTAAAAGTTGATAATGAGGAAAAGAAAGAAAGAAGGGCGATAGCTTTCCTAGAACGATAAAGTGTATGAGACGATATTATACCAACATAACTACTGACACGCCAAACATTCGTTGTACATATCCACCGTTTGCCCCCCTTGCTGTTTAGGCTTTGCCTGAATAACATTTTGTCCTGGTGCCTTTTCCGCCCTTTGAATTGAGGATGAGCGACAGTAGTAAAGCGATTTTACGCCTTTTTTCCAAGCGGCAAAGTGGATGTCATGCAAAACTCGTTTTTCAACATTACTTGCGAAGAATACATTCAAAGATTGTGCTTGGCAAATGTATTTTTGTCTGTCGGCAGCGTGGTCTACCAACCACATTTGGTTGATCTCCATCGCGGTTTTGAATACAGCCTTTTCTTCAGGAGTAAGACACTCTAAATGTTGAACCGATCCTTCATTTAACGCAATTGATGACCATGTTTTTTCGTTATCACTGGCTTTAATCTGAAGAAGTTTCTTGAGATATTTATTTCGAACGATAAACGAACCGGAGAGAGTTTTGTGAGTGTAACAATTCGCAGCATAAGGTTCAATTCCGGGGCTTGAATTACCAGCAATGATTGAAATTGAGGCAGTTGGTGCGATTGCAATTTTATTTGAAAATCTTTCATTTAATCCAGCTTCTTTGGCGTCAGGGCAGGCACCTTTTTCTTTTGCGATCTTCTTACTTGCTTCATCAACTTTTGCTTTTATATGAGCAAATATTGCCCTATTCCAAGATTTTGCGGCAACTCCTTCAAGTGGGGTATTTTTGCTTTGTAAAAAAGAGTGAAATCCCATTACACCAAGTCCAACTGATCGCTCACGAGATGCGGAGTATTTTGCTCTCTCCATCGCGTCTGGTGCACGTTTTATAAAATCATCAAGAACATTATCAAGGAAGTTCATTGCGTCTTCGATAAATATTTCGTTACCCTTCCATTCTTCAAAATATTCCAAATTAAGTGAAGAAAGACAGCAAACCGCAGTTCTTTCTTTATTGTGGTGATCAAGCCCCGTTAGAAGTGTAATCTCGGAGCAAAGATTTGATGTTTTCACCTTAAAATTATGTGCTTTATAGACATCTGGAAGATTTTCGTTGACGGTATCGGTATAAAGAATATAGGGCTCGCCTGTTTCAACTCTTGAAGAGAGGATTTTAATCCAAAGATCCCTCGCATTTACAGTGCTAACAATTTTCCCTGATGCAGGACTAATTAAATTCCAAGACTTTCCTTCAGAAACTGCGTTCATAAAGTCATCACTGATGCAAACCCCGTGGTGAATATTTAAACAACGGCGGTTTGTATCGCCAGTTGGTCTTCTAATGTCAATAAATTCCTCAATTTCTGGGTGAGTATCCTGCATATACACTGCGGCAGAGCCTCTTCGTAAACTTCCTTGCGAAATGGCGAGCGTCATTGAATCGATGACTTTGATGAATGGAATAACGCCAGAAGTGTGACCCTTTCCCATAATTTCTTCATTAATTGAGCGAATATTTCCAATATGCGTTCCAATTCCGCCACCAGAAGATGCTAAATAAACATTCTCGTTCCAAGTTTTAGCAATTGAATCAAGGCTATCTTGCATTTCATTAAGAAAGCAAGAAATTGGAAGACCGCGGTTCGTTCCACCATTTGCCAAAATTGGAGTTGCGGGCATAAACCACATCTTGGAAATATAGTCGTACATTCTTTGGGCATGGGAGTCGTCATTTGAATACGCTTTTGCAACTCTGGCAAATAACTCTTGACTACTTTCGTCACCAATAAGGTAGCGATCCTTAAGAACGGCAAGACCAAAATCTGTAACATTGATCTCTCTTTCTGTAACTAATTTAATTGCCATAAAATAAATTTAATGTTCGGTTTGTTATAATTTGTTCTATTAGCCTAATTTATTCCATTTTCCCTGAATGCCTTGACTGAGGAACTATGCACGGGAAATTGTAGCATATTTGGATTAATTGATTGAACTGTGTTTTGCATCATCACTGGCGAATATTGCTTGAATGAGTCAAAATTTTTGATTATATATGTTGTCATATTGTATACAGTTTCTTCGCTTGTATATTTTGACGTCACGAACAAAGCTTTGGTTCCAAGGGTTTGCATTGGTTGTGAATAGCCAAGATACATTCCAGATGGAATTATTGCCATTGAATAAAAGGTATTTTGTTCCATTGCTGATTGAATAAATTCAGGGGAAAATTGGATAATTTTTGCAGCACAATTTTCTACAAGGTTTTGAATTGTTTTATTTGGTTGACCGCCGATAACGATTGAGCCGTCGATAACATTGTTACAGAGTAAATGTTCAACTGCAGATTGAGTTTCTGCGACAATTTTAAAGTCTGATGATTTTGTTCCGAGGAATTTAATAATTTGAGATGTAAAATTTCGAACTCCAGAGCCATCAACTCCTATATTAATTTTTTTACCCTTAATTTCAGAAAAATTTGTTATTCCGGAGTTTTTTGATACAATTAAAACAAAAGTTTCGGTGTAGAGTGGAAATATCGTTGTTATACTTGAAACTTGACTGGATTTTTTCTTTTCGGAAAAGTATGTAAAGAGTTCATCGGCTTGAACAAAGGCAAAATTGTTTAAACCACCTTCAACGGCATTAAGGTTATATTCTGAACCGGGAGTTGATTCTACAATGCATTTTTTTTCGTTTTTTGATGAAAGGTTAAATATTCTGCAAATTGCACCACCACTTGGGTAGTAAAGTCCAGAAGTTGAACCTGTTGCAATAGTAACAATTTCGGTTGCAAACGATGGTATCGTAAGTAGTGACGCAAATAATACGCCCCTTATGAGGTTTAAAACCGACATATATAAAGAAAACTTTTTCAATGAAGGTTGATTTTGTTAAAAATAAAAAATCAAGTTTTTTATTTGAAAATTGTTCAATTTGAAATTTGTTTTTTACAAAAATTTACACTCGCAAGAAAATGTATGTCTGTCGAATTCTACAGAAAAAGCGTGTAAACACATTCTCTCTGATTGGATTCCTCCATACTTTTCGTCTCCAATAATTGGCATTCCAATATGGGCAAGGTGTGCTCTGATTTGGTGCATTTTACCAGTTTGTGGTTCAACTAAAAGTGTTTTTGAATCAATTGCGTTGAAATTCGTCACGCAAGAATTACCATCTGTTACAACCATTTTTTGCAAATATGTATCCTTATGAAGATCGCTCATTATTACCCCACTTTCTTTTGTAATATTTTCAACCATTGCATAGTATTTTTTTTTCACTAAACCTTGTGCGAATAGTTGTGTGATGTGGCGTGCTGTATATTTATTCTTTGCGATAATCATAATTCCGGACGTCTCCCTATCAAGCCTATGTGTAATTCTTGCTTCAATTTCATACTGCTTTGCAAGAACGTCGACTGAAATTCCACTAATAACACCACCTTGACTTGAAATTCCATGTGGTTTATTTATTACGATAACATCATTGTCTTCAAATACAATCCAGCTTTTGAATTTTTGAACTAAATCCGGATTGATGTGTACATGTTGTGGGTTTTCTTCTAAAAAGTAATAAAGTGAAACGACATCTCCTTCATTCAAAATTGTTGATGTTTCAACTTTTTTTTTATTTATTTTTATTTTTTTTTCGCGGATTAATCTTTGAACGAGATTTTGTGGTACAGAGAATTTTTCGCGGATAAATCTGTCTATGCGTGAATTGTGGTAGTTTTTGTTAATAATTATTTCCATCGTATTTATTACTGTATTTTATTGTTATTATATTTTATTGAAGTTCTTATTGATGACATTGCTGCTTGAAGTGCAAAATCTTCGATTGCGTTTGGTTCAAGAATTTCTGGATTTTTGTCGGCACCTTTGTCATCGGTTTTATCGTTCGTTTTATTTTGCGAATTTATCACTTTATCGTCCTTTTTATCAACTTTTATATGGTTTTTATAGTTGACTTCTTTACTTGGGAAGAAGTCTTTGTGCTTTTCCTGTTTCTTAATTTCAAGCTCTGGAAGAACGACATCGGGTTTAACGCCATCAGCTTGAATTGAATTGCCTTTTGGGGAAAAGTATAGTGCTGTTGTGAGTTTTATTGCACCTTTTTCGCTATCTGGGAGTGAAATGATTGATTGAACGGAACCTTTGCCAAAGGTCTTTTGTCCGACAACAATACCTCTGTTATTTTCCTGCAAAGCTAGTGCTGTAATTTCTGAAGCTGAAGCTGAGTATGAATTGACAAGAACTGCTACCGGAATTGTTTTTGAAATAAGGGGTTCTTCGTCATTTAAAATAGCGATTTTATCACTTAATGCGGAATAGTGCACTTTTCGGCAGTTCTTTTTGCTTGCAACGCACTCCTGATCGCTTTCTTTTTTCATTTTTTCAACATTTGAAACTTGCACAATTATTTGATTTTTTTCCAAAAACATAGATGAAACTGCGATTGCTGATTCTAAAATTCCACCAGGATTAGAACGAAGATCGAGTATAATTCCAGAGTAGTCTTTGTTTTTTTGGATTATATGATGAAATTCATCAAATGTTTTTTCATTAAAAGCACTAATGGTTATTACAAGAATATCTCCAACTTTTGTTGCAACAACCGTTTCAACTTCAATATTGCTTCTTGTAATTTCTAATTCAAATGGCTTTTCAGGGGCACTTTCCGGATCCTTTCGGAAAATATTAACAATAACCTTTGTTCCTTTTTTACCTTTAAGGTTGCTCGAAGCTTCGTCAAGTTTCATTCCAAATGTGGATTTCCCGTCAATATGAATAATGTAATCGCCATTTTTTACACCAGCCTTTTCCGCAGGCATTCCTTTGATTACGCCAATAACGCGAATAACACCTTGATTAATATCTATATAAATTCCAATACCTGAAAAGCTGCCTGAAAGTGATTCTACGATTTTGTTGTATTCATCCTTTGTGTAATAAGTTGAATGTGCGTCAAATTTTTCAATAGCTCCCGTTAACATACCAGCTGTTAGATCTGCATCTTTAATATCGCTCTTTACAGCATATCTTTTGGCATAATTGACCATATCACGCACAAACATAAGTTCAGAATCTGGATAATTTTCCGCATATACACTTGGGGATATCACACTTAAACAGAACAAGATGGTTAATAATATTGTGTGTAGCATTTTTATTTTAAAAATCTAGGTTTGAATAATGTTGGGGCGTTAAAATTCCAGCAATTCTTTCTTTGAGAAATGGTCGAAATGATGGCTTAGATTTTACTATCGCATACCAATCCTTTATTTGTGGGAGTTTTGACCACTGAATTTCACCAAGGAAATCAAGACTTGAGATCTGTGTTGCAGCGGCAATATCTGCTATTGAAAACTTTTCACCACCAAGCCAAGTGTTTTGCTCCAAAAGATAGTTTAGGTAGTCAAAATGTATTCCAAGGTTGTACCTTGCCATACTTAAAATATTAGTATTGGGCTGAGCTTTTTCATGAAAATACTTAATCGCCTTTTCTTGAATGAAAAATTTAGTGCAATCTAAAAAGAATTTTTCAGTAAACCAAAGAAAAACTTTTTTTGTTTCCAGTGCACTATTGCCTTCGGGAAATAAAAATGTTGGTTTGTATTCTTCTTTGATATAATCCAAAATAAGCTGTGAATGATTAAGAATGTCTCCATTTTTTGCAATCATAACGGGCACCGTTCCAGCGGGATTCATTTGTAAAAATTGTTCATCGTATTCCCAGAATTTTTCTTCAAGAAGTATATATTCAATTTGTAACTCATTTAAAACGAACCGTATCATGCGTGAAAATGGACACAAAGAATAGTGGTATAATTTATACATTTAATAAATTTAAAGGCTCGTAATTATTGATATTACTAAAAAACTAAATTTCAATCTGTTTTTCAATTTCTTCAATTCTTGGGATACACTTGGTTGTGATTTCAAGGTTTTGTGCAAAAAGACATTCACCAGTGCGAAGTGTGACTGCGATATAATTTTGCTGAATTGATACATTGCGTATTTTAGGATTTTTCCCCAATTTCTTGACAGTAGCCTGCAAATCACCATTGAGTGGAATCATAAATTCAATTGCACTGTTTGAACTTTCAGTTATTCTTATTCCATCAATTACGGGCTTGGTATAGCTGAATTTCCCTGCATTTGTAAAAATTACCCAATACGAGGGGTCGTTATACATTACGGAAGAAACGTGCATAATTGGCTTTGTTACAACTTGCACTTTTTGTATGATAAACTTTCGAGTTTTTGTCAACATTTTTTTACCTTGAATGTGGTAATCAACTGCTTGGTTGATGAGTGCAGAATCTTGTGGTGTGTAGAAAATATCACGATATTGAGGGGTATTGTATATTTGATCCAATTTTGCACCTTCCTCAATCACCACTTCTTTTTGTGTATTTTGTTCTTTTTGTGATTTCAGCTGCTTATCAGATATTCCAAATTCTTCTTTTGCAATTTCTGTGTTTTGAATTAATGCACCCTTGGCAAAGGCTATTGCACTTCCGAGTTGTTTGATGTCCTGCGTTTGAAGTGGATTTTTATTTGCTTGGAGGATTTTGTCTTGAATATTTGCTGGGACCACTGGAACTTCTTGAGAATTTTCTTTGGGACTTTTTTGATATGAAGTTGGTGCAATGAAACGTGAGACGCTGGAGTATGTTTGTGAGTTTGCCGTTTCAGTATAAGATTTCCTCTCAGTTGGCGTTGAGTCCGATGCAGCAAATGCGTGTGTAAACACTGCAAAACTTAAAATTAAAAAGAGTAGGTTCAACATATTATTTGATAAAAAACCAGTGTAGGACTAAATGGTTGTTAACCATGGCAATGTTTTGTCCAGAATTTAACGCTTCAATTACTCCGTTATCGATCTCCTTGATAACCCTTCTTGTTTCAAGTTTTTGAATAATGATTTGACCATTTATTTCAGTATTTATACTTTTAATAAATTCTTCGGTTTGCCTTTGAAAAAGTGAGTTAAATGTGATCTCAATTTCAAACATCATTGGATGAGCGATTGTATCAAGATCTTTATACATTACTGAAACTATTGAATTTTTTTCTGAAATATTTTCAATAACAAAGTTTGAGAGTTTTGAATTCTGTGCAATATTTGTAAGAGACTCAATCATGTATTGTCTTCCGCTTTCAGCGTTATCCTTTCGTGCCTGACTAAGTGCCTCAAATGATTCATATATTAAGGCTTTGTTTGCGTTTATTGCGTGGCTTTTTGACGATGATATTTCAATTTTTTTTCTTTGTTCTTCAGCGTTGGTGTTTTTTTTGGTAAAATGATTTTTGAAAATGTATGCAACAATTATTAATGATAAAAATGTAAGAGAGACGATCATCACTTTTTTTAAGAAAACTGATGACTGGTTTCTTAGATAAACTTGATACGATCTGTTCATTATGTTTATTTTTTATTACTAATTTTGTTGGTTAACTGAACTGTGAAGTCGTTTGTTGATTCGTCAATTTTTTTTGTGATTTCGTATCGATAAAAAATCCTCCTTATATCCGAAATTAGGCTGTAATAGTCCTGTAATTCCGTGGCATTTCCAACAATTTCAACATCAATAATTGCATTTGCTCCATAACATTCCAAAGAACAGGAGTATGTTATTCCTTTAATATAAGCACTGCCTTTTACAAGCGGAGCGATTTGTTCAAACAGTGAAAAGTATACATCGGTAGAAAATGATGAATAGAAGCTCACTATTTGTTTTTGGTTGGCAATACTTTTTTCAAGAACATTAACTTTATTCATGACATTTGAAACGTCTAAAGAATTTGAATTGCGGTATTTTGTAAATGATTCCATCGCTGAAACGGCCGACATAAATAGTTGGTATAGAAAAATAAGAATTACAACGAATGTAAATAAAAACATTGATGCCTTTCGAGCGTAATGTTTTAAGATTGTTGAAAAGAAACTTTTATTTTCAATGAAAAATGTTGGCTCATAAAGACATTTGAATGCGATTGCATCAAGAGTGTTAACCGTTGCAAGGTTTTCGCTGTAATCCTTATGATAGAAAAATTTTGCGTTTTGAAGTTCAGATTGCGTGTAGTAAGTGAGTGTTTGATCAAATGTTGTTTTGAGGATGCTCTTTAGCAAGTTTTCACTTCCATAAACATAAACCTTGTATTCAAGGTTTAATTGCCTAATGTAATCTATAATTGTTAATGATGTAGTATTAATTTCCTTTTGCAAATCTTCGGTGATTTGTGAGCATATAATGTGATGGTGGAAGAGTATTTTTTTACCCTGTGAAAGAGAAAAGTTTATTCCAGAAATTGGACTATATTGAATTGAAACTGTAAGTTCATCGTGACCTTTCTCCCGAATATCAATTGCATCCTGTTCAAGGATTGGTATTGGTTTTGCCATTTGCACCCTTCGAACATTTCCTTCGCATATTGTTGGCATTTCAAGAGTAATGGAAAAGTATCCCGCTATTGGGTTTGGAAATTTTTGAAGTAAGTCAAGGCATGCGGCAACTGTCGCCGTTTTAATCAAAGATGTAACTTGGTAGACATTTTCGTTGGATCTTGCATCACTTGATGGAACGATGCAATAGTCATGAATTGCCTCTTGTGGAATGTCTTGTGAGATTTTTTTGATAATCGAATGGTGGATTGCAATTTTACTAATTGCCTTTAAGAATCTGTATTCTGTAAATGACTGATGTGGAATATCAAATACTATTGCGACTGGAATTCCTTCTTTTCCTAAGAAGTAATCTTTGAAAAACGACTTAAGTGAATCCACTTTAGTGTTGTATGAAGATTTGTAAAGTCTTGTTGAAAAAATTTTACCATCAAGAAAGCGTATGAAGTATAATTCACGACTCCCTATGAATAAAAATATTACATTTTTTTTTAGAATCTCAAGCTTTGAAAGCATCTTTATTTCTTAATTTATCATAAAGTAAATGTGCGTATTTGCTGGAATGTCCTGCGCCAAGTAGGACATAAAACATACGCCGTTTTTGTTCAAAAAACTCTTCCACAAAATTGAAGGTTTCTTCCTGTAAAATCATTTTATTAAATTTCAAGTTTTTTATAAAGAATTTTTCTGTTTTATTTTTCCAAAGGTCTTTTATATCCAAAACAAGCGTTTCTGATGAAACATCTTCCATCACTCCCCTTCCCTGTATTCCAAAAATTTCCATCATTAAAAGGTAATTGCAACCATCAAAGCATGTAATATAGTCACTATAAAGACTGGCAACTCTCGTATATTTATGCGGTTCGCAAATAATAACAAAGTCTGCATCAATATCCGCACAATAAGAGGCAAATGAATCAATAAAAGCCTTGATTTTCTTTGGACTATGAGCGTAATCATCAATCACTGTAATACTGATATTGCCATTGTCAACTGTTCCAACAATTTCTGCGCGTTTATTTGCACCTTTAAAATTTACAAATGCGTTGTTTTCCAAAACATTAAATAAAATTGATGAAATCATTAATCCAGGTAGAGCATTGAATGCATTTAACTTGCCAATAATTGGAATTTGTATGTTTTGCAATGCAATAATTCCCCCACAGGAAAATTCCACTGCGTTTGGAAGATTTATTGCCTCCACAAGGAAACAGTTATGAAATGCATCGCTTTGCACTTGGTGAATATTTGTAAAATTTGTCACTTTATCAATTCCTGAATATGAAAAAATTGCATTTTTGAATTGATGAAACTGGCTCATTAATTCTGTTGTTGTTTTACAGTTGGCATTATAAATTACAATTCCATTGTTTTTGAGGGTTTTTTGTGCGAATTGCTCAAAGTGCTGAATAAGATTATTACGATTTCCTGAATATCTTTTATGGTCAAGGTGGTCGGCATCAATGTCCGTGATAACGGCAACATTAAAGTTCATATCAGCAAATGAACCATCGGATTCGTCAGCTTCAACGACGCAAACTTTGGAATCGTTGTTGATAAATACACTTGAGTTCGTTTCATTTAAAATTGTGCCAATAATACATGATGGCATTTCCATTGTTGCACTTTTGATGGCTTCCCAACAAAGTGCCGTTGTTGTAGTTTTCCCTGAAGAACCTGAAATTCCAACACGGATTTCAAATTGTGAAAGAATAATTTCCAGTGCTTCAAATCGTTCGATAATTTGAATCCCCAATTTCGTTGCTTGAATGATTTCAGGATTATCTTTTGGCACTGTTGATGTTTTGATGACGAGAATGATGTCATTTGTAATATTTGCTTCTTCGTGTGATGAAAACATTTTAATACCAAGATTTTCAAAATCTTGAATATACTTTGAATCGGATATGGCGGAATCGGAGCCTTGAACAATGACGCCATTTTCAGAAAAACACTTAGCGATACCACTCATCGAGACGCCACCAATACCAATGAAGTGGACTTTTTTCCCGACTAAATCACGAAGAACCTCCATAAAAATAAAATAAGTGGATCTTAATAATTTTATTTGTTGATTTTTCAAGTTTTTTCTTTTGAAAAACAAAAATTTCAAAAATAAATGAAAAATAAATTGCAGAATGTCTCACTTTTTTTTATAATCCCAGCTATTGGCTTTCTTTTAGATTACATCACTAAAATTTCCGTAATATATAACATTTGCGTTGTAAGTAGGACAATTGAAGTCTTGCCGTTTTTTAACCTTGTTTGCGTTTTAAATACTGGCGTGAGTTTTGGTTTTTTAGCGGGAATTTCTAACGGGAAAATAATTCTTCTAACAATTACAATTGTTATCTTACTATTCATTTTTCTTTTAATGCATAGGGAAAAGAGCGTGTTTGTGAAATATTGTTATAGTGTAATCATTTCCGGTGCACTTGGGAATATTTACGACCGCCTAATTCACGGGGGTGTCATCGACTTCCTTGATTTTTACTACACAAATCATCACTATCCTGCGTTTAATGTTGCTGATAGCCTTATTTTCATTGGAATTTGTGGAATATTTTGGCACCAATTTGCAACAAGAAAAGCACACGATAAACATATAGTTAATGAATGACTTATGAACTTAAATGTGAATGCAAATGCCCTGCTCGAACGGCTTTTAATTAACATTGAAAGGGCAAAGGAGGAAATATTTGCCACAAATATGTTTGATGTTGCCAATGCAAAAGAAATTGGAAAAGATGCTGCGTTTCTTGAAAGATTGACAATATCGGGGACAACTTTTACTTCTATGTTGCAATCTTTAAAATCAATAATTGCACAACCTTCGCCAATTGGAAACGTTCTTGAAGAATGGATTGTTCCACATAATGGTTTAAAAATTCAGCGAATATCCTGTCCAATTGGAAGAATTTTGATAATTTATGAATCGCGTCCAAATGTTACCCTCGATGCCTTCGCCTTGTGTTTTAAATCTGGAAATAAGTGTATTTTACGCGGCGGAAGTGAATCGGTTTTGACCTCATCCAAGATTGTGGAAATAATACACACAACATTTGATGAATTGAATTTGAGCAATATCAAGAGCGATTTTGTGCAATATATTGAAAATTCAGATAGGCAGCACCTTGTTTCTATTTTGAAAAAACATGATGAAATTGACCTTGTAATTCCACGCGGCGGTAAGGGTTTAATTCAATTTATCTCCGAAAATACCACAATTCCCGTTTTAAAACATCTTGACGGCAACTGTCATACATACATTGAAAATTCAGCAAATCCAGAAAAAGCGATTGCCGTTCTTGTGAATGCAAAAATGCGTCGCGTTTCCGTTTGCGGTGCAACGGAGTCGTTGGTGTTGGATGAAAATTTCGCAAAACTTCACCTGAAACATATTGTTGATTTAATGGAAAATTGTGAATTTGTTGGCTGTGAAAACTCAATTGCAATTGATGATAGAATTCAACAAGCAGCCGAAGAAGATTTCTACACTGAATTTCTTTCTGCAAAAATTTCCGTTAAAATTGTGCAGAATGTTGATCAAGCCATTGATTTTGTTAACAAATATTCTTCAAAACATACGGAAGCAATACTTTCTGAAAACCCTGATGCCGTTGCAAAATTTAAGGAAGAAATTCAATCTGCAATTGTGATTCACAATGGGTCAACTCAATTTGCGGATGGCTACGAATTTGGATTCGGTGGCGAAATTGGAATTTCAACGGGGAAATTACACGCTCGGGGACCTGTCGCCCTTCGTGAGCTGACGACATATAAATCGTTCGTAGAGCCTGCTGATGGTGGTTATAAAGTTAGGAGATAAAAAATACCTTGAATATGTTATATCATGCACTATATAACATACAACAAGAAATAATTATTTATTCCAATGAATATGCCTACAAAGAACAAGCCAACAACCACAGTAAAAATTGGCAGAGATGCTAAAACAGGACAATTTATCCCAGTTAAAAAAGCTATAAAGAACCCCAATACAACAGTGGTTGAAACAATAAAAAGGTCAACAAATTAAAAACCCTAAAATAATTTCCCGTTCTACTGTACTAGCATACTATAACAAAAATAAAAAAAGAAAAAAATTCTCTAAACCAAAATCGCAAAACCCTTATAGAAATTGACTTTTTGATTTTCAAACATCACTTCCTGCATTCATTTTGTTATAGCGTACTAGTACAGTGATACAAAAATTTCACCCAAAAAACCCTAAAATAACATCTTTTGCGTTTTCTTGCGTTGAAAATTCCAGTTTTTCGGATTTTTCAAGAATATTTTTATTACTTTCGGGAATTTTTGCCTTAATTCCTATTGCATCAAAAACTGCATCCTCAAATTTACAAGGGTGGGCGGTCGCCATAATAATTCCATTTTTCACGCCAGAGTGCCCAAAATGAGCATAAGCAACGGCGGTGTGAGGGTCCAAAATATATCCAAAATCGTCGTAACATTTCTTTATTGCACTTAATGTTTCGCCATCCGTGATGGATTTTGCATCAAAATAATTTTTAAAATTTTGCCAAATTTGCGTTGAAAGTTCAGCACTTCCGCTTTTTATTTGCATATAAATTTCAGCAATTTTACTTGAATTTAAACCTGATTCCAAAAAAAGCATTCGTTCAAAATTCGAAGGGATGGCAATATCAATTGCTGGCGAAATTGTTGCAACAGATTTTTTATTTTGCAAAATTCCAGTTTGATAAGCGTTCGAAATGATATTATTCGCATTATTTGAAATAAACATTTTACCAACACCTTCAAAACCACATTTTTTAAGGAAATAACAGGCAAAAATGTTGCCAAAATTTCCAGTTGGAACAAAGATATTTGCGTCTTGTTCGTTCTCTAAAAGTTTAATATAATAAACCATTTGCATCATAATTCGCCCCCAATTAATTGAATTAACTGTGGAAATATTTTTTTCTTTTGCAAGTTGGGAGTTCGTGATTTCCTTCACAATTGCTTGGCAATCATCAAAGGTTCCATCAATTGCAATGTTTAGAACATTTTTCGCATCGCAAGTTGTCATTTGTTTGCGTTGGAACTCTGTCACTCTCCCCTTTGGATGTAGGACGACAATTTTAATATTTTCCTTGTTTGCAAAGGCGTGAAGTGCTGCTGAACCTGTATCGCCAGATGTTGCCGTTAAAATGTTAAGTTGTTTGCCAGATTTAGAAAGAATATATTCAATAATATTTCCTAAAAATTGCATTGGGTAATCTTTAAATGAAAGGGTTGGACCATGAAAAAGTTCCACAATTTTCAAATTTTCATTCAAATTTTTAGTTGCAAAAACTTCAGGAATTTCAAAATTTTTCAGGGATTTTTCCACAATATCCACAATATCATTGTGCGGAATTTCCGTAAAGATACCAATTATTTTTTCTGCAATTTCTCCGTAGGAAAGATCCGTAAAATCGGAATTTTTTAAATTTGGAAGCTGTAATGGGATGTAGAGCCCACCACAAGAAGCATTGCTTAAGCAAATTATTTCAGCAAATGTTTTTTCTTGAGAATTATCGCGAGTTGTTGTATATTTCATACCTGAATGTACTTAAAAATTTTAATGATATCTGAAAGAACTGCCATCGATGTTACTTCAATTCCAGCACCAGGACCTTGCACAACAACGGGAGTTTTATTATAATATTCCGTCGAAAATGAAACAACATTATCAGTTTCGCAGATGGATCCAAGAGGTGAATTTTTTAAAACTGCGACAACTTTCGCAGAAGCTTTGCCATTTTCAAGTGAGCAGACATATCTTAAGACTTTGCCTTCGTTTTTCGCCTTTTCGTGCATTTTTGCAAGGATTTCATCCTGATTGTGATATTTTGCAAAAAAATCTGGAGTAAAGGTGCCACCTTCAAGTTCTTTTGGAACGAGACTTTCAATTGCGACATCCTCAAAATTCATTTTGTACCCAAACATTCTGGCAAGAATTAAAATTTTTCTTGCGGCATCGGCTCCACAAAGGTCGTCGCGTGGGTCAGGTTCGGTGAAACCTTGAACCATCGCCTCTTTTACGATTTTTGAAAATGGTGTAATTCCATTAAACGAATTAAAAATATAGCTTAAAGTTCCGGAAAACACTCCTTCAATTTTACGGATAGAATCCCCAGTGTGAAGCATATCTTGAACCGTTGCTATCACTGGCAAGCCAGCACCAACATTGGCTTCATAAAGGAAGTAAACACCATACTTTGCACAGGAATTATGAATGGACTGATATTTTTCGTAAGGCAATGAATTCGCTTTTTTACTTGCAGAAACAATATGCACACCATTTTCAATAAATGATATATAGTGATTTGCAAGATCTTCGCTCGATGTTAGGTCAACCAAGATTGGATTTGAAAGTTCGCTTTTTGCAATTATTTTAGAAATTTCTTCAATATCATTGTAACTAATACCTGAATTTTCAAGTTCATTTGCAATGTCGGAAATGTCAATCGCATCTGAGTTAATGATGTACTTTTTACTGTTCGCGATGAAATTCACGGAAATACTAACGCCTTGTTTTTCAAAATATTCTCGTTGCTTTTGAAGCATCTTAATTAAACCTTTTGCAATGTTACCATAGCCAAAAAGGCAGAGCGAGACATGGTTTTTTCTTAAAAAACATGTTTTATTAAGCTCATTCATAACAAAGTCCGTTTTTGATGCTTCAACGGAAAATGAAATATTAACTTCTGAAGCATTTTGTGCAATTGTGTGAATATTCACACCTTTACTTCCAAGATACGAAAATAAACTTCCCGCTGTTCCAATTTTTCCAATCATTCCATTTCCAATAACGGAAATAATAGATTGATTTTCCAGCGTAAAATATGAGAATATTTTTTTTGAAATTTCGTTGCTGAATCGTGCTTCGATATAGCTTTTTACTCGTTCAAGATGATATTTCTTCACGCCAAGGGAAATTGAAGATTGAGAAGAAGATTGTGATGCTATACACATTTGGATCTCATTTTTATAACAAAAATTGATAATTTCACCAAAAATTCCAAGCAGTTCATCATTTTGCGTGTGCTCAATGGTGATTATACCAACCCCTTCAGTGCATGTTGCAATTTTTACACTTGATTTTGTTGGATTTAAAGATATTGTCGTTTCCAGTTCTGCATTTTCAATTTCAATAATTTCAACAATAGCATTTTTGTTACGAATTGCAAGAAGTTCCGTTTTTGTGAGACCATTAAAATTCAGCGATGGTGCCTCAAGAATATCCTGAAATGATATTTCCCGAATAATTTGCGGTTTTGCTGTATATTTTGCATCGATGTTATAAATATGCTTTTTGTATTTCAAAAGAAAGACTTTTGTAAGTGTGTGAGGAGTTGTGCTGTCGGAATCTTTTGTGTAGTACTGAATGAAATTCAGCCTTCCATCTGTGTATTTATTAAGGAGTGTGAAGGTGAATCGTGAAAAGTATTCACGCACAATATTCACAATATTTTGTGTGAATTCACCAGAAAGTTCAACAAATTTTATCAAAGATTCAAGATCTTGATAAAACCCTTCAACCATTGAATGAATTTCTGGAAGATCGTTAAAAATGTTCTTATATTCAAGAACGATATTTCGTAACATTGTGTAGCATGATGAATCACCAATTTTTGCCGCTTGCATGATTGTCATAATGTTTTTTCGTGCACTTTCCGTAAGTGTTACAAATATCATATCAGGGTTTAGCACTTCAATCGTGTTAATTAGCAAAGTAAGGCTCTCCTTGTTCGTCAAACACGATGGGTCGATTTTTGCGATGCAGGACATACGAAAATTAAAAATTGACAAAATACAAAACCTATACAAGATTTAAGCAAAAAAGAAATAGATGAAATCTAATTTGCAAGAAAAAATGCATAACTACACTCCTAATTGTATAACGGGCGAAAACATTATTACTCTGGTTGGAATGTCTGGCTGTGGCAAGACATCTCTTTCGCAAAAACTTGCAATGGAAAACTTCTTTCATTATTCTATCGATTACGAAATCGCACACACTCATTTAAGAGAAAAAATTCGTCAATCCGTTATTGAAAAAATAAAAACTCAAAGTATATTTTTTAAGGAACTGTACGAAAAATTTGCCATAAAGCTCGATCTGTCACTTACATTTGACGACCTTGAAGTAATAGCAACATTTGTGATTCCAATGAATGAAAATGGAAAGATTCCACTTGGAATATTTCTTGAGCATCAGGAGTTGTATAAAAAAGCAGAGCTTCTGGCAACGATGGAATTTTTTCCAAAAGCCAAAATTGCGTTCAAAAACTATGGTATTTTAGGGTTTATTAATGATACAACTGGCTCCATTTGTGAAATAGTTCTTGAAAACGATGAACTAATCGATATTCTTAAAAATCGAACTAAAGTTGTTTATCTTCAAACGGATGAAAGCCATAAACAGATGCTCATTTCTCGTTCTCGTGAAAAAGTTAAGCCTATTCTTTATAACCGAAAATTCTTAATGGAAAACCTTCGGGAATATTACAACAGTGAAAGTTTTTTGCCGGAATTTGAAATTGAAAAAGAATTTTTCTTATGGCTTTTTCCAAGATTGGTGGATTTTCGTCAAAAGAATTATGAGGAGCTCATCCAAAGAACAAATGGTATAAAGATTGATGTTTCAATTTTGAATAAAGTTAATAATGCAAACGATTTAATGAATTTGATTTATGCAAAAAGCTAAAACAGTTATTGATGTTAATGTTGCTAATTTTTACCAAATCACAATTGCACAAAATCCTTCTAATATTGGCAGGGTTTTAAAGCAATTTATTAAAACAAACGCGGTAATAATTCACGATTCCAATATTCAATTGCAAATGCTTGAACAAATCAAGCAAAGTTTTTCCGAAAATAGAATAGAATTTTCTATACTAAAGCTTGAAAGAGTTGGCGAAAATGTAAAAACATTTGAACATTTTAAAGAAATTTCTGGTGAATTAATAGAACGTGGTGTGAACCGTAAAACAACGCTAATTGCCATTGGTGGTGGAACTGTTGGCGACTTTGTTGGCTTTATTGCCTCAACATTCATGCGTGGCATTCCTTTTATTCAAATTCCAACCACACTCCTTTCAATGGTTGATAGTTCCGTTGGTGGAAAGGTTGCGATTAATCTTGGACACTATAAAAACTGTATTGGAGCATTTTACCAACCAAAACATGTATTTATCGCAATTTCATTTCTTCAAACTCTGCCAAAAGTTGAGCTGATTTCAGGTTATGCTGAGGTTATAAAATATGGCTTCATTCAAAGCTATGAATTTTATCAATACCTTTTAACAAATGCGGATCTGTTTGTGTCATTTTTAGAAAAACGAAATTTTACAAGCGATATTGTGGGGTATTTTATGCAAATAATTGCGAAATCTTGTGAAATAAAGGCCGACATTGTTTCACAAGATGAAATGGAGACCAAAGGTATTCGTGATATTCTAAATTTTGGACATACATTTGGACATGCCTTCGAAGGAATCTTTATGGGGAAGCTTCCGCATGGAATTGCCGTTGGAATTGGAATGATTTGTGCCTTGGAGTATTCCAACATTGCAGTTGATAAAATTTTGCTTCACTTTGAAAAAATTGGTCTTCTTACAAGAATTAAGCAATTTTGCGATGAAAATGTTACAAAAGTTCCAAGTGTGGAGGAAGTTATTTCACTTATGCAAAAAGATAAAAAGAATTCTGGCGGTGAAATTACACTGATTTTGCTCAAAGACATTGGTAAGACCATTGTGCGGAAAGAAAGGACTGAAAGTGTTGCAGCCTTTCTTGTAAAACTTTAACTACTTCTTGCCGATCATCGCCTTTAGTTTTCCAAAAATTCCTTTTTTGGCAACAACATTTTTCACTTCAGACTTTCTATTTTGAGGTTTCTTTTTGCGGTTATTGTTATTACGCCCTTCGCTTTGGCGATTTTGATTGGGATTGAGAGTGCGTTCAGCAGATTGATTAGGGTTTATGTTTTGGTTAGGATTTAAAGTGCGTTCAGGCTTTTTTACCTCCTCATACTCTTCTGGGTTCCAATCTTTTTCAGATGCGAAAAGGGGATCTTGATCTTCAGATTTACTGATGTCGGTGATTTTATATCTATTACCACTTTCAGTGGCAGAAAATGTTATGCGAATTTTATGTTCCTCCTCCATTTCTTTTAAAAGACTTGTTTTGAAATTTAAAATATGCATAGCAGTTTCCGAACCTGTTTCAATATGAAGCTTTGTGATAGCTTTGCTGGATTTGTAGATAAAACTTGTAATTTGACGCAAAAGAGACATTGAAATGTGTTCAACTGATTGGACAAATCCGCCGCCGTGACAATGTGGGCATATGTGTCCCGATGTTTCAAGCAACGTTGGTGATGTTCTTTGACGTGATATTTCCATCAATCCAAATGATGATATTGAAAGAATTTGAACGCGAACTCTATCTTTTTCAAGGGCGGATTTAATTTCTTTTTCAATGATTCTTCGGTTTGAATATTGATTCATATCGATAAAATCAACGACGATAAGTCCTGAGAGATTTCTTAATCGCAATTGGCGAGCAATTTCGTGTGCGGCCTCTTTGTTGGTTTTAACGGCGGTTTCTTCAACACTTGCTTCACCTGTAGATCTACCAGAGTTGACATCAATTGAAATTAATGCTTCTGTTTGCTGAATAACGAGCGACGCTCCTGATTTTAATTTCACAATTGGTTGAAGCAATTCGGAAACTTTGTCTTCAATTTTATGTGCAACGAATACTGGAGTTTTTGATGTGTGTTTGATGAGTTTTAGGTCTTTATATGCAGGATTTTGAAGAACTTCTTCCGCTTCGGCAAATGCAGATTTACCATCAATTACAATTTCCTGCGTCTGCGTTGTGCAATATTCGCGAATTACTTGTTTTATGATACTTCCATCTTCGTGTATTATTGCAGGAGCTTGAGCCGAAAGGGTTTTCTTTTTGATGTCAGTCCATGTTTTATAAAGGAATTTGTAGTCTCGCTCAAGACCTTCCTTGTCAACATTTTCACCAGCCGTTCGAACGACAACGCTACCAGCTGTTTCTTTGTGAATTTCTGCTACGATTTCGCGAATTCTTTGGCGTTCTGTTATATTATGGATTTTTCTTGAAATCCCGTTGCGACTTGGCATATTTGCCATATAGACGCAGTATCTTCCGGCGAGCGAAATATATGTTGTTAAAGTTGCACCTTTATTACTCCTTTCTTCTTTAATAGCTTGGACTAGCACAAGTTGACCAACTTTGATTATTGAAGAAATGTTGTAAGCTTTGTAAAGCCTACTGAGTTCCTTTGCCGGTAGTTCTTTACCTTCCTCGTCTTTGTCGTCTTGAAGCTCTTCGATGTTCTTAATGAGTTTTTGCTTTTCTTCAATTGGAAGGTGGAAGTAATCTGGGTGAATTTCTGAAATTGAAAGAAATCCATTTTTGTCGTTTCCGTAATCGACAAATGCGGCTTGGAGTGAGTTTTCGACTCTTAAAACTTTGGCAAGGTAAATATTACCGCGGACATTTTTATTTCCGGCGACTTGAAAGTCAAAGTTTTCAAGTTCATCATTTTGAATGTGGGCAATTCGAACATTATTAGGAAAAAGTGCATCAATGAGTATTTTATCAGACATATATCAAAATTATTTTTATTTCTTTCAATGAAGTGTTTCATGAATTTTAACAGTTTTAACTGGTTGTTCATCGTAATAAACAAAAGATTTTTTGTCAAGAAATGATTTTTAAAGTTTAATCGTGTTAAGATAAATAATTGGTATTTTGATATCTAAAATCCCTTGACATATAATATATTTGACTAGGAGCATACTGTATATATGTATTTTCTACACATGAGCACACTTTATTTAACATTAATCTATCTTCATGTTTTTGTTTCAATTGTTTTAGTTCTTCTTATTATCGCACAGAAAACGACGGGAAATGGGCTATTTACATCTTCACAATCTAATCCATTTATGTCTGGCAGTGAAATTACGCACTTTGTGACAAGACTTACCGTTGTCTTTATTGCAATTTTCTTCATAAACACTTTAATTTTGGCAAAACTTTCATATATAGCAAGTGCTGAAAAGCGGAGTTTGTTTGCAAGTGAAGAACAAATTGAAAAGGCATCATCAGTTCCTCTTTCATAAATTATTAAAATTTTTAGTATAACAAGTTATGAAAATTTCCGCCAAAGAACTGTTTTCAATCCTACATTTAAGCTACGAAAAGGAGGGTTTAAGGGAATCTGTCAACAATATTGCCGATACATTGACAAAGGTTGGTCTTGAAGTTGAATCTATTCAGTTTGAAGAAGATTTTTTTAAAGGATTTGTTATTGCAAAAATTGAAGAATGTAAAAAACATCCAGAATCTGCAAAGCTTTCAATTTGTAAAGTGAATACAGGCGGTGAAATTCTACAAGTTCTTTGCGGTGCACCAAATGTTCACACCAATATGAATGTAATTCTTGCAACACAAGGTGCTATTATTCCAAAAAACGGAATGATTATTCAAAAAACAAAACTTGCTGGATACGAAAGCCAAGGAATGATATGTTCCGCTGATGAACTTGGGACGGGACAAAACGACGGGACAATTATCGAAATTGATTACAACATCGCCATTGGAACACCTTATTGTGAATATATTAATAAAAATGATGCAATTATTGAAATTGCCATCACTCCAAATCGTGGAGACGCCATTTCTTATTGGGGAATTGCAAGGGAGCTTGCTGCTCAAAATATTGGCTCAATTGCATCTCATTCCATTCAAAGTGATGTTGTAACAAAGCCTTTTAATGTCAAAATTACAGAAGAAAACCTTATGAATTCTGTCTTTTTTGGAAAAATTGACACAATAAATTTTGTGCCAAAAATTCAAGATACCCTTACAAAGTGCGGAATCTCGTTAACAAAAATACCATCTGTTGATTTGCTTAATTACACAACAGAACTTTACGGGCAACCAATGCACCTTTATGACGCTGCAAAAATAAATGGTATTATCCAAATCAGAAAATCCATCGATGGTGAAAGGCTTATAACAATTTCAGGGCAAGAAATTACACTGACTGAAGGTGACATCGTTGTTACAGATGATGAAAAAATTCTTTCTCTTGCCGGAATTATTGGCGATGCAAGATCCGCCGTTTCAAGCGAAACAAAGGAATTTATTATTGAATCTTGTGCATTCAACAGAAATTTGATTTTTAAAACAATAAGAAAATACAACATTCATACATCTGCATCATTTAGATTTGAAAGGTATATTGATTCTGGTGATGCAAGAATTTTCCCACAGAAAATCTTTGCATATAAATTTATAGAACTCGCAAAGGCAAATTTTACACACACATTTGAATTGCAATCAAGCGAAAACCCAACTGTCATCGCCTGTAATACATTTGAAATCTGCAAAATTTTTGGCTTTGAAGTTGAATTTCCAAGAATTGTCGAAATTCTAACCAAACTTGGCTTTGATTGTTCTGGTGGAATGGACAATTTCAAAGTAAAAGTTCCATCATTCAGAAAAGCAGATGTTAAACAACAAAATGACATAGCGGAGGAAATCATTCGCTCCATTGGTGTGGAATCTTGCCCACGCAAAAACCTTAATACTCTACATTCCAAGAATTCATACTCAATTTACCAAATCAAGCAAAACCTTGCACAAAATTTGAATGAAATAATCACATTTCCATTTGTTTCTGAAAAGGATTTTTCTCTTTTTGATAACAAGGAAAATGCTATCAAACTTGCAAACCCACTAAACGAGGAAACTCCATACATGCGTTCAAACTTAATTCCCTCAATGCTTCACAACATTGCACAAGCTGAAAGTCTTTCGTGTAAAAGTTCTGCAATTTTTGAAGTTGCAAAAGTTTTTGAAAAACACAAAGAACAAGTTGAAATATGCATTGCAAGATCTGGAATAAGCTCAATCAATACCCCGCTTCAAAAAGAAAGGGAGTACACTATTTTTGATATCAAGGAAGATATTCTTTCTTTAATTGAAAATGTATGCGGTTTAAAAAGAGAATCAATTGTTTACAAACCAATACCACCAACATCAATTACACACACAGCATTTCATCCACATCAAGCCTTTGAAATGCTGGTTGGAAGAAATGTAATTGCAACTCTTGCACAAATTCACCCACTCACTACTGAAGAATATTGTATTAAGGGCAAATGTTTTATTGGTAATATTTACCTTGGGAACATTCCCATCAAAGCACAAAAATCTTCAATAAAATTTGGATACAAACCACAAATTTTACCAAATGTTGAAAGGGAACTTTCTGTCGTGGTAAAAGATGAAGTCAATTGCCTTGAAATTCTTCGTGCTTTACAAAAAATCACAAAAAATCGCTTCACAACATCAATAGTTGATATTTTTCATAATGAAGAAATGAAGCAATCGGGCAAGAAATCGGTGCTGCTTGCTTTTGAAATATTTCAGAACGAAAAAACACTTACTTCTGAAGAAATTGAGGAAATAATAAATCAGTCGATGCAGACTTTAGTGGAAAATGTTGATGCTATGTTAAGAAGTAATGCATAAAAAAACAATTTTAAGAATAACATTCGCATTACTTATTGTATTCCTCTCATTCCCTTTATATTACATAATCGAAACCGTTACAACTTCGCTGGTTTTAAAAAGTATTACTGATAAAATTAAAATTTCCAAACCAAAAGTGGAATATCTTGCATTTTCTAACCTTGAATCTGTGATAAAAAAGAAATTCAGTGGAGACGAATATGTAATATATACATCAGCTAAACAAACGAAGGGAACTGCGGATTTGATACGCGACAAAGGGCGGAATCTGCTGCTTAACAATACGGACATACTAGATGTATCTGGCTCAGCACAAAGCCAAAGGACAAGGGACATTTACCATTTCGAATGCGAATATCTAAACATTTCCAACGCTAATAATGCAATTAAACTTTATAAGAACTTTTACATAGCACTTGAAGTTGGTAGTACTAAAGCTGGCAGTGGTAAAAATAGCAAGAATGTGATTGAAATGCGAGGGGATAGCTTAACATTCCACTTATCAGACCATTCAATGTCGAGCGATCAACCAATAATATTTAACGCAAAGAATATGATTCTTGTTGCGGGGAAGTTTTTTTATAAGGAGAATAAAATTACTATAACGAATGATGTCTTTGCTGACTCCAAAAACATGACCATTTCCGCAAATGAGGCTGAAATCATTTTGTCATCAAGTGCAGGACTTGTGCAAAAGCAAAAACTTGCAATTGAAATTGCAACATTTAAGGGCAATGTCAATTTATTTGACAGACAAAACAATGTTTCAATTGTTGCTGATACTATTTTGCTTGATAAAAATAAAAGTATTGCCTTTCTTGAGGGGAATGTCAAAATAAGAAGACCAGACGGAATAATTACAGGAAATAAATTGACATATAATTTAAAACAAGATTTCACTAAAATTGAAGGGAAAAAAAATGAGATGGTTGAAATAAAGCTAAAATTTTAAATTTTATATGAGGTTTGTAAGGGTGGTAACATTGAAGACTGTAGTGTATTTTGCATTACTATTTTTTTCAGCATGTGTTACGAATAAGGAATTTACAATACTTCTTCCTCCCGATCCATCAAACACCACTTACTACTCATCTCAAAACTATGCCATCCATCTTAAAGCAGTAAATGCTGATAAAGCGTGGGACTACCTTCGAACATATAGGACGGCGAGCGATCCAGGATCTGGAACAAAAGTTCTTCTGATTGATTCAGGTCTTCTGCTGAACCACACCGCCCTTCAAGGGAAGGTAAACGAGGTATTTATACCACCAGCGTCATCTTCGTACACTACATTTACTAGCCTTAAAACGAATGAACCATTCAAGAACAAGACCGATGCAGAAATTGAACTAATTGTAAAAGCTGCGGAACATGGAACATCAACGGCAGGAACAATTGTTGGAAATAAAAATACACAGTATGGCAAAGGAATTGCTTCGGGAGTTGCATTTGGTGCAACTCTTGATATCGTGCAACTTTATCAAAAGGACAGTGATGGCAAAGAGAATATTGTTGATGGTCTTAAGGCGGTTTTCACTAATACCAACTACCTTTCTAATTTAATAAATAATCATAATTATAATGTTATTAATATGAGCTTTGGCGGCGATGTATATAAACCATACTCAATAGTAATGCAAGATATCATTCAAAGCACGGATATTCTTATAACCGCCTCAACGGGAAATAATGAGTATAATGGCAACGGTACAACCAGAGCGTACAATGTAGACTACAAGCAACCACTTTACCCAGCCGCATACGCCGCAACAATAAATTCCTCTTCAAACATCGGAGTACTTCTTGCTGTAACAGGCGATACTGTAATTTTTGGTGATCCACGACCATCAAATGAACCAAATATTAATTACTGCGGTGATGCCGCACTTCATTGCCTTGCCGCACCCAATACCAACATTCTTGCACCATTGGCAAAGAAAGACAATCCCGACTCTTACGCGAATGATAATGCAGGAACGTCATATTCCGCACCAATTGTTGCTGGGGCGGCACTTGTTATGAAAAGTGCATTTTCAACTTTAACTATGAAGGAAATCGCTAATTTTCTTTTAAGGGGAGCAAAACCAATGTACGATACTGCGGAGGTATCAAATGTTGATCAAGATATTATCACACAAAATAGGAGATTGCAAGGGCAGATGGGTGATGGGATAACAAAGCGCGTTTCAAACTTATACGGCTATGGTAAACTTGATCTACTTTCCTCCGTTAAACTTGTAGACAGTACAAATGTCTTAAACACAGCAAGTTTGATGTCAGAATCAGTGATGTATGTATCACCAATTATTATGCAAGCTTTGAAGGATTCGCATGCCTTAAATCTCGTTCAAACATATGACGATTACGGAACTTATACAATGAGTTTTGAAAATAGCATCAAACCACTACCAGTAATGGATCTGTCAACGCAAATTTCTGGAATGGTTATGCAAAGTAGAATGCAAAGTTCATCTGCTTCTTTTGGTAATTTTGCGTACATTTCAGGAATGAATATTATGCCTCAACACGATTCTCAACTTGGGTTACAGTCTGGACTTTCGTACACGAATCAGGAAATTAATTCACAAATGACAAAATTTGGCATGGATCCATCAACATCGGCAAACTTTAACCAATCAAGTGTTGTGATAGATAAAGAAATTGCAGGAATTTCATTTAATTTTCAAAATAATTATAGACCATACACCCAAAGTATTGTATACAATTTGAGCAATTTTGAACCATATCTTACTTTGGCATTTGGTAATAGTAGTGCAAAACAGATGAAAATTGGCTCAAATTTTGGGAAATTTTCACTTGGAATGCAAACAACATTTGGTGAGTCCAAATCTCTCACCGCAATGGATGGCAGTAATTTGGTTCCATCGAATAATATTGCATCAAGTGCGGTGCTGAACTTCAATCATAAAAATGGTGAACGTTTCCAAATGCTTTCATTCGAAACGGGCTTTCTAAGTGAGTCACGGACTCTTTTGGGGTCGTATTCGGCGGGGGCACTTGGTTTGGGGCAGAATAATTTGACGATTTTTGGGAAAATGAGGACTTCGAAAAATATTTTTGGAAAGACGAATTTTATTGGGGCTTTTTCATTTGG
>CAMAVJ010000004.1 GCA_945861725.1 Rickettsia typhi | reverse complement strand
CAACAGTGAAAACACTATTCTTGTATTATTACAAAAGGACGATTCACTAGAGGTTATGCTTGACTCCCCATTTGTTAAGAACCAAAAGTATTTACTTGCAACAGTTTCAAATCTTTCAAAAGTTCACCCTAATTACAAATTCATCATATTCAATTCCGATGTTGAATTTCATAACACGGAAAATGTTATTTTTTCACAGGATGACTTCGCAGATCTCATTCCAAACGCAAAAGCCGTTATTACAATAAATTCAACGCAGGCAATGTATGCATTTGAATATGATAAACCTGTTGTTTTATTTGGTAATGCCTTTTATGCGATGAATGGTCTAACAATTCCAATTGCATCGGAGCAGGAAATTTCGGATATAATTTCCAAAATTGAAGAATTTGAATTTGATAGCAGTCTTGCACATAAATTTATCGCATTTGTTCAGCATTATTATGCCGTTAAGTGCACAAATTTTATAGAACCAACAAAAGAAGATGCACGAACTATTCTTCTTGCAACTTTGCATTTTCAGGGGTAAATCATCTTTCACCAAAAATTGCAGAACCAATGCGGATTTCATCGCTACCAATTTTTATTGCCGTTTGAAAGTCATTACTCATTCCCATGCTAAGTTTTAATTCTTTGCCAAATTTGATCGTTATCGCTTCCTTAATTTCCATCATTTGTAAAAAATATTTTGAAGGGTCAATTCCTTCAGGCGGAATGCACATTATTCCAGAAATTTCAAGCGGTGATTTTTCAAAAAAATCCATAAAGAAGTCGGGTGCGATGCCGTATTTTTGTTCCTCGTTTCCAATATTTATTTGTGCATAAAATATTTTAGTCCTCGTTGTTTGTGTAATATTTTTTTTTATCTTCTGTGCAAGTTCAAGGCAATGAACTGTGTGTATTTCATCAAAAATCGAAAGAGAGTCTTTGATTTTATTGGATTGCAAGTTCCCAATAAGCTTTAAATTGATTCCAGAAATGTTACTCCACTTTTCTTTTGCTTCTTGAATATAATTTTCACCAAATTCTTTGTGTCCTAAATTAATTAATGGGGAAATCTTTTCCATTGCGTGTTTTTTTGTAACAACGGTAAGCGTGACATTACTCGGAATGCTGTTTTTTATTGACTGATAGCGTGTCAAAATATCTTCAGAAAGATTTTGCATAATAATGAAATTATTTTACTTGATTTTTAATTATTCGTTCTTTAAGTTTGGGAAAATTAAAGTTTTTAACTTAAAAAATAACGACAATGAGTAACCAAGAAAGTCAACATAAATTAGAAGATAGGTTTGCAGAATTTGAACAGGCACTGTACGAAGATTTCAAGAATGAGCTTAATTTGCACCCGATAAAATTTTCAAGCGAAGATGCGAGAATCATCAAAGGTAGAATACTTGAAATTAATAAAAAAAGAGATCTTGTTATCGTCGATCTTAAACTCAAAGCGGAAGGTGTAGTTGGCTATAAAGAATTTTATGAAGCTGGTGAAGAACCAACTCTTAGCGTTGGTGATGAATACGAATTCTATATTGAATCCTTTGAAACAAACGATTCCGTTCTTAAAGTTAGTAGAGACAAAGTCACACGCGAAAAATCTTGGAAAAAATTAAAAGAATCATTTACAAGTGATGTACCTGTCGAAGGGATAATTTTTGCAAGAATTAAGGGCGGTCTTTGTGTTGACTTCAATGGAATAATTGCATTCCTACCAGGTAGTCAAATTGATATTCGTATGCTAAGCGATATTTCGCCACTTCTTGGAATTAAACAGCAGTTCAAAGTTTTAAGTATGGACGAAAAGTTTAAATCATTAATCGTTTCCCGTCGTTCAGTTCTCGAACATATGCGTTCTGGCAATAAATCAGAATTCCTTGGTGAGATCTCCGAAGGAAAGGTTCTTGAGGGGATTGTTAAAAACATCACAAACTATGGTGCCTTTATTGATCTTGACAAAATGGATGGACTATTGCACATAGCGGACATCACGTGGGCAAGAATCGTTCACCCATCAGAAATTCTTAAAACTGGTGATAAAGTAAAAGTTAAAGTGATCAAAATCGACCACGAAACCCAAAGAATTTCCCTTGGAATGAAACAACTTACTGAAAATCCTTGGTCATACTTGGAAGAAAAGTACAAAGTTGGTTTAACAATCAAAGGTAAGGTTACTGGAATTACAGACTACGGAATTTTCCTTGAAATTGAAAAAGATGTCGAAGGGTTGATCCACGTTTCAGAAATAAGCTGGACGAAGGAAAAATACAACGATATTATGCAAAAAATTTCAGTTGGAGATCTCATCGACGCACATATTGTAAATGTTGATACCAACTCACACAGAATTGCACTGAGTTTGAAACAAATGAATTCCAATCCGTGGAAAAGCTTTGTTGATTCACACCAAATTGGTGACAAACTCGAAGGTGTGATTACAAACATTATGAATTTTGGTGCATTTATCTCAGTTGATGGTGGCATTAATGGTCTACTCCATGTTTCCGATATATCATGGTCATCATCTGGTGAAACCGAACTTCAGCAAATGAAAGTGGGTGATAGAATTTCCGTTTCATACATTGGTGGTGATGTTGACAAACAAAGAATTGCCCTTGGAGTTAAACAAATGCAAGAATCTGAATTCAAGAAGTACAAATCACAATTAAAAGCTGGAGCAGTTGTTACATGTACAATAACCGCTATTGACCAAACTCAGATTTTTGTTTCGATCCTTGATATATTTAAAACTTCTATCAGGAAATCACACATTGCATACGACAAATCCGAACAACGCACAAATCGATTTGCCGTTGGAGACAAAGTTGACGCAAAAGTTGTTGCGTTTGATGAAGAATCTGGCAACTTGCAAGTTTCAATTCGTGACCATGAAGAAGATGAGAAAAAACGCCTACTTGATAAATACGGCAGTGCAGACAGCGGAGCAACACTTGCTTCAATTTTTGGAGATAACAATTAATTAATATAATACAATATGACAGAAGTAAATATGACTGAAAAAAAGAAATGTGGTAAAAAATGGATGGCAATATCGGTGGCATCACTGATTATCGTTCCCATTTTGGTTAATGCATCAATAATAAATTTTGCACCACCTTCTGTTGCACGCTTTTTCTTAAGTCCAACAAAAATCAGAAGCGTAATCGAGTATGACCAAAAAAAATCACAAGCTGATGCTGAAAAAAAAGCAAAAAAATTGATTAAATCTGACCTTCAAGACAAAAAAGGTAACTTGTTACACACAGCTCTTGACCCAGTAATTGGTAATGTTACAAATCCAGAAATAACAATCATTGAATACATTGATTACAAATGTGGATATTGCAAAAAAGCAAATGATGAAATGAAACGCATTTTGTCCGAAGACAAGTACAAAGGCAAAATTCGTCTAATTATCAAAAACTATCCAGTAATTGGTGGAGAACCATCACTTTATGCTGCTGAAGTTGCTACAGGATTTTTTGCAAAACACCCTGAAAAGTTCCTTGATTTGCACTCAAAACTGTTTGCGTCTGAATTAAAAGATGTTAAAGAAATTGATGCGATTTTACTTTCTTATGGAGAAAAAGCTTCGTCATTAAAAACGACAGAAATTACAGATTCAATTGTTGCAAACTTTAATTTTGCACGTGAAATACAAGTTTCTGGAACACCTGCTTTAATTATTGGCGATGAGTTGATTAGTGGTTTTATAACATACGAACAACTTGCGGCAAAAATTGACGAGAAAATGAAAAAATAATGAGTCAATACTCTACTTCAATCGGCAAGTCTGCATACGAAATCCCATACGATTCCAATGAAGATTTGCTGATATTGAAATCTATTTGCAAGGATACCAACATCCTTGTGAATTCAATTATCTCCTCCAATCCTGTTATTTCCAATGAATTCGCCATCCTTCTTGCATTAATTAATATCGTCTACGAAACAAAATATAGTGCAGACTCTGCAAAAAATCCCATTAACGAAGGTGAAAATCAAGGTGTCAATAAAGAGTTGGTTCGAGGTGTTGACGATAAAGAAATAAACTTCCAAGATATAAAATATTCACAAGATGAAGTCTTACAACTAATTGCGTATTTACAGCGACATATTTAGCCTAACTTCTGCGAACCAAACATCGTTTCCTCAATTGCTCCACAAATAATATGCCCAATACAAATGTGTCCTTCTTGGATTTTTGGTGTATAATGTGATGGAATATTTATCTGCTTATCCGAGATTTCACCAATATCACGACCATCAATGCCAAGCATACCAATGGTTTTAATATTCATTTTTTTTGCTTGTTCGAATGCTAATAAAATATTTTTGCTTCTGCCAGACGTTGAAAAACCAAAGATAACATCTCCCGCCCTGCCAATTGCTTCAACTTGGCGTGAAAAAACTCGCTCGTATCCATAATCATTTCCAATAGCAGTCAATGCTGATGTATCAGTAGTTAAGGCAATGGCGGCAAGACCCGGTCTATCAAAGTTAAAACGGCTAACAAGTTCCGCCGCAAGGTGTTGTGAATCTGCAGCTGAACCACCATTCCCACAAAACATAATTTTATTGCCATTCTTGAGTGTATCAACACATAGCATAGCTATGTCGCAAATATTTTGTTGAAAATTATTGTCACGAAGCATTGTTTCGATAAGTTCTTTGGTTTGCGAAAGTTCGCGATGGATTATCTGCATATTTCAGCAAAAAATATTTTATTTTGTTTCTTCTGATGTATCACCTTTGTCTTTACGACCACGACCTAAAATACTTAAAATAAAAGTATTTTTTGGGAATGAATACGATGGATTTACAGGAAGTGAGCTTGTAAAAACTGTTCTTCCAATGCCATATTTCTCAATATCAACTATGATTTTTTCAGGAATTTCTGAAGCTTTACATGAAACGAGAATGTTGTGAACTCCGATATTTAACTTTCCACCACCTTTGATACCAACAGATTTTGAACGGTTGATAACATCAAGTGGAATTAGAACCTCAACACAATCGTCAGCAGGCACCTCGTTAAATTCAATGTGAAGAATTCTTTCTGTGATTGGGTGAAAATCAATCGTTCTTGGAAGAACGGAGAATGTTTTTCCTTCAAGAGATAACTCAAGCTTTGTGTTTAAAAATCTAAAGTTTTCAATTAATTTCTTGAATTCCTTTTCTGAAAGGGCAATATGAACAACTGAACCTTCTTTGGAGTAGATTGTACTTGGAATGAGGGCATTTTTTCTTAATGCGTTTGACTTTAAAGTTCCGAATAAATTCCTAGGTTGTACCGAAATCATTTTATAAAAAAATATATATACCACCACAACATAATTAACTGATAATTTAAATGTCAAGAAAAACTTTCCCCTTGATTCTAAAATTCACAACTTATCACCAATTTGGTTAAATTTTTTTTAAAAATACTTTGCTACCGCGTTCTATTACAGTAGAACAAACTATTTTTTTTATTTTATCATTTCCCTTTGAACATTTCACGAAACTTTCCCTTGACAAATTAAAAACAGATAAGAAAATGGTGAAAATTTCACGATAATATATTTATGGCAACTTACCACATAACACAAATTAAAAGCGCAATTGGTCTTCGTCAAAAAGTTAGAGAACACCTTAAATCCCTTGGTCTTAAAAAAATCGGTTCAAAATCTGTGATACAAAAACTCCCAGCTTCCGAAGGTCTTATTGGCAAAGTTGCTCACTTAATTAAATACGAAGTTATAGAAAGCTAGAGTATGTCTGAAAATTCAAATATTCTTGCGACTGAAAACATTGCCAGCAACATTTTAGAATCTGGAACGCAGACTGTATCGCACGATGTGCACCACGAATTTGAAATACACAACTCTCATAACGACCGCGACCCTATGCATCAGTTTGAGATCCAAACCGTTGGCAATCTTGAATGGAAAATCTTTGGCGTTGATATTTCAGTCACGAACTCCGTTCTCACAATGTTTGGCATCACACTTCTGTTGATAGCCATTCTATCGTTTCTTGTTTCAAAATTAAGTATTATTCCAAATAAAAAGCAGTCAACAGCGGAAGTTATGTATAATTTTGTTCGTTCTCTTATTACAAACGGAATACCATCAGGTGGAGACAAATTTACTCCATTCATCTTTTCACTCTTTTTCTTCATATTCGCCGCAAATGCGTTTGGTCTCTTTCCTTATGCATTTACGATCACAAGCCATATCGCAGTAACGGCAACGCTTGCTGGAATAATATTTCTGATGAATGTCATAATTGGAATAATAAAACACGGACCAATTGGCTTCTTTAAGGCGTTAGTCCCAAGCGGAGTTCCAAAGGCATTTGCACCGTTAATGTTTGTCATTGAATTCTTTGCATATCTTGCCCGCCCAGTCACACTTGCTGTGCGTCTTGCTGTCAATATGGTTGCTGGTCATACAATGATGAAAGTCATCGCAGGATTTGTCGCATCAATGGGTGCATTTGGACTAATTCCCGTACTATTCAACAGTGCGTTAGTTGGTTTTGAATTCTTTGTTGCAGGCTTACAGGCATACATATTTTCTATGTTGACATGTATATATATCAACGACGCAATATCTCACCACTAATTCATCAATATATGAAAATCGCGATTGTTTACTCTTCTTTTTACGGAAATTTTGAGGAAGAGCTTTTGAGAAATGCACTTTTCTTTTTCCCAAATTTACCATTAACGCCCAATGAATTTAGCGAAATTCAAAAAAAAGACTTTGTGCAAAACATTCTTCCACACAACTTCAATTCAATATATTCAGAAGTCGCTATTGCAAAAGTTTCTGGAGCAATGGAAATTCCACAAGCTATAAAATGGTTGCTAGAAAAAAAACAATATTCAGGAATTCTTGCGCTTGGTTGCATAATTCAAGGTGAGACTTCACATTTTGACCATGTCTGCCACACCGCAATGCGTGGAATTTCTAAACTTGCTTTAAAATCCAGCACACCAATTGCAAATGGTATTGTTACGGCATATACGGAAAAAGATGTCGTTGAGCGTATTTCATCTAATGGTAAAAATCTTGGTTTGAAGGCTATGCAGACTCTGGATTCAATGATTCATCTCAAAAACAAAATTAGCTATGATCATTCATAAATATCAAGCCCTTGGCAATGATTTCCTAATTTTTGATTGCATAAATTACCCAGAAAATTATACATTTGCACAAACTCACAAATTTCTCGATTTTATTATGAAAAAATCTGATCGTCGCCGAATTGGTTGTGATCAATTTATCGTAATGGAAAAATCGCATAGTGCGGACTGTAAAATCGTTTTTTACAACGCGGATGGTTCTCGTGCGGAGGCTTGCGGAAATGGAACTATTGCTTCGTCAGTCTATTCTTCCAAGTTTTTAGGTAAAAATGAAATTACGCTTGAAACTGATGTACAAATTGTCAATGTAAAAGTTGATGGAAGCCAAGCAACAATTGAACTTGATATGCCTCATGATTTGGGATTGAGTGAAGAGCAAAAAGATGAAATTTACGGCTTACTGGCTGGACGACATATAGATAACATTTCCGTTGGAAATCCACATTGTGTTCTAGTGTACGCCACAAATCCATTCAGACCATTGAACAAGTTACATTATTCAGATCGAACTGAAACATTCTCAAAAGCTGGAAGTCAAATCGAAAACCTAACATCAATATTTCCAAATCGCACAAATGTTGAGTTTGTGACGCAAACTGGCGAAAATAAATTCGACTGCTTCGTTTGGGAACGAGGTGCCGGTAGAACTTTTGCCTGTGGAACGGGAGCGTGTGCCGTTGCATTTGCTTGTGCAAAAAATGGTCTTGCGGATAAATCTAAACCGATTGAAATAACAATGGCGGGCTCATTTATTTATGGTAAATCAAACGAATCTACGCCAATGAAAGTTATATTGAAGGATAAAACAGTAGAATTGACAAATTCCGCTTTTTTTGAGGGTAAAATTCATTGCTAAAGTTACGCAATTAGCATTGTTTCAACGTACTTTTTTGAAGAATCGATTGCTGAAGCAACGCGTACGTGTCGTTCGAGCTTTTGCATAAAATCTTTGAAAATTATGCTATCGTTTGCATCTTTGTTCGAAACTTCAAGTAGAAGCTTATAAAATCCTTCCATATTCTGTGCCTCAAGTTGTTGATGAGCTTGGTGTAATATTGAAGATATACGACTTCCTTCTGGTGAAATGTAGGCAAAATACGGCATAACATGACTTTTTATATACACAATAAATGGATGGTCCTCCTTGTTTTCATAATATTTCTTCATAATCTTCCTCACAACTCTGCTGAAGTTTTGGTTAAAGTATTGCACTCCATAAACGGTTTTAATATCGGAAATATCAGTAATAATTTTTGAAAGCTTTTCATCATTGGTGGCAAAACTCTTCAACGCATAAATCTCAAGGGAAATATCAATTTCATTATTGCCTTTAATCATTTCGTTCAAATTTGAAACAATTAAGAAAAATTTTGCATACCTTTCAGAATTGACTGCATTTTTATTGATATTTGCAAGGGCGGAACGAAGTAATATAATCTCCTCTTCATTTGCTCTTACCCTTTCTTGCAAAGAAGGAATTTCAGAATTTTCCAATGTAATGATACCACCTGGCAATGCTATATTTTTTTTAGCAGAAACATTATTATTCAATAGTATTTCAGGAAAATGTCTCGTTAGAAAGTCATAGACAAACATCATCATTACAACAAGAATTACTGTGTAAAACAGAAACGAGAGAGGTTGTTTGATAAATTGAGGAAGTTTGCTGGTGCTAGACATATTTTGGCAAAATTATTGAGACAGTTTCATTTTCAAAATCTATTTTTGTATAAACATCAATAAGATAATATTCAAGCTTTTCTTTTGGGTTGCGAACTTCAATTGAAGCTCCAGAGCCAAAATCAACAACATCAATCACCGTTCCAGCAAAATTAGCATTTTCATCAAAAACTTGAAAAGAAACGATATCACATGGGTAAAACTCTCCTTGTTCTAACGGAGGTAAAACGCTTCTTGGAACAAAAACTTTAGTTCCAACCAAAGCTTTTGCCGCCTCAAGCGTATTACATTGCGACTTTTTTACAATCAAGTTGTTATCGTTTAAAACACCTCTTAATTCGATGGAAAATTCTTCAAATACATCATCTCCGCCTTTATTCGTGAATAAATTGAGGATATATTCCTGTGCATTTTCAAATGTACTTGCATTGATAACAAAGTGCCCAATAACGCCGTGAGTTTTTGAGATTCTTCCAAAGTAAATAAATTCTTTCATATTAATCATTCTATTACTATTTCGGTTTATCTGAGCTAAATGCCTTCATTACATCATCATAAGCTTGTTTTCCTTCGCCAGCAACTTTTTTCCCTCCCTCAATCAAAGCAGCTGCACCACTATATTTTGCCGCACCAAAGGAGCCCATATTTTCTGCATTACTAATTTTATCGATCATAGCCTTTGTTTGACTCATAACAGTATTTATTATAAACAACATTATAACAGTTATAATTGCGGGAAGTATGAGGGGAATTAGTAAAGTAGCAAGACCAACTCCGGGTGCCGGTAACTCAAAAAATGTAAAAATATAAGGAATTGGAAACCCAATCCAAGTAACGCCCTCATTCGCAATTTTTGCAAGATGACACGCCATAGGAACTACACTTAGTTTACCAAGAGTGGCACCACCACTTGAGGCAACGCCAACTGTGCTATTCGGGTAACAGTCTTTACTCATTATTTTTGGCTGAGGAATTCCATTAACATATGACTGAGTTGGTGGAACAAATAGTTGATTGCCCACGGGGTCTTTTCCATATATTATTCCATCCATCAATGCTATGGTTGTTACAATAAGAACAATTGCCATTACTCCTTGCACGACGCACCCGACAATTTTTCCTTGAAATGTTGTGAATATACCACTAGTTTTTTCGAATAAAGCCATGGGAACGATGATGGGCGAAAGAAATAGGTAAAATGTTAAAAATACTATTGATGATATATAAATCTCTATTCCCGCTAAAATTCCATAAGTTACCAATGAAAGATATACAATTGAAAGGATTGAGATAATTAACCCCACCATTGGAATTGGAATTAACATCGGGAATGTTATTAGTGAAAAAATCGCTGGAATTGATTTACCAGAAGGTAAACCGATGTAATTTGCGTATTTACAATCGATAGTATCAAAGAATGATAAAATACCTTTACCGGAAGGATAAAGCTGCGGTGTATACACAGAGCAGCCATCTTCAGAACTTGGCAGAGCTTCAAACATAATTTGCGAAACGGTTGCAGGAATTGACTTTAGAAAGTTAAATCCAATTTCTTTCCACCCCTCACCGATGGAAAAATAAAAAACTAAACCAAATTTAATGGCAAACATAAACATTTCGGATTGCTTACCCATTCCGTGTGCCATCATTATTTTATAACCATAAGCAATGAAGTACAGTATTAACGCAAGAATTACGACGGGCTTGAAGTAATCTTGTGCGATTCTGAAAGGCGTTTGTTTGATACCAGCGATATCTCTCATAAAAAGATTACTAAACGTTCCATCGAGGCACTCCATCAAACGGGAAGTTATTGGAAACGCAACAAGGGAGGAGTATCCAAATTTCTGTAAAAACAAGGCATCAGAAGACATCGATTCGGCGATCTTTGTGGATGCTGTGTCGACAAGAGTAGTAATATCCGCAGTTGATTTATTATTCAAAGAGTTTATCCCGTCCGTCAATCCAAGGCTTCCTACAATAGATTTAAGTTTGGCATCAAATGTTTGACTTGCATTTTGTGCGAATGTGACATCGTATCCTGGGGATTGGGGGTCGATATAACCCTTTGAAAATTCAGTCCGCAATGTTTCAAGTGTGTTACCATCAAGAACATCTGCGGCGATGTATCTATACAGTGTTCCATAAACAACGAATTGGTAGAGTTGATCGATTGTAATGGCGGTGCCATCGGTGTTGTTAAAACCCGTAATGCTACAATTGGAATTTGTAAAAGGGTTTGGACACGACTTTCCACCTCCAGATGATGAAAGATCGTGAGAAATAATTCTTGTTGTAAGGAAGTTTGTAAGGTTTTTCTGAATTTCGATTCTTAATTCGAAAAATGTTGGAGCAGAAAGTCGTTTATTGGTGATGGTAGTCGCCCCAGTGGAGGTAGTATTCTGCCTTGCAAGACACGCGGGATCAATAAATGAATTAGTTGGGCTAAAGTCTGAATAAGCATTGCCAAATGTTGCAAGCATGATAATCGCAGGGAAAATAATTTTTCGCAACATAAAATAAGTAAAGGCAAATAAGCGTACATATAATGATATAAGATTTCATATAATATACAAAATCAAGTTTTTTTTGTTTTTTTAAAAAAATCCTTGAATTTTATTTTTTTTATCTGAAGGGTCTGCATTAGCATTAACTATAATTTATGTGATATGTCCGAAATCGAACAAAAAGTAAAAAGCATTGTTGCAAAACAATTAAATGTCCAAGACGAAGTCAAATCTGAAAACTCTTTCGTTGATGACCTTGGTGCCGACAGTCTTGACGTTGTTGAGCTTGTAATGGCATTCGAAGAAGAATTTGGAATCGATATTCCAGATGATAAAGCCGAATCCATTAAAACTGTAGCGGATGCGGTGAAATATATTCAAGATAACAAATGAATATAGAACCTTCCGTTCTAGCTCGTATACAAAGCGATATTTCTAATAACGATGTCGTTTTGTATATGAAAGGTACAAAATTATTTCCACAGTGTGGCTTTTCCGCTATGGTTGTTTCTATTTTAGAAAAACTCAAAATTGATTTTCTCGACGTCAATATCCTTACTGACGCCAATCTTCGTCAAGGAATTAAAGATTTTACAAACTGGCCAACAGTGCCTCAGCTTTATTATAAAGGTGAATTTGTTGGAGGGTGTGATATAGTTCGTGAAATGTACGCCTCTAACGAACTCCATACGCTATTTAATATAAAGCCCGATATTCAAGCGTAAAAAATAATAGTTTAAAATAGCTTTAGAATAAATTTTTCAAAAATTCATGAAAGTTTTACTTTGCGTTTGTGCTTCTGTTGCAATTTACAAATCATGCGAACTGATTCGCGTACTAAAAAAATCAAAGTGTGATGTCAAAGTCGTTCTTTCCGATGACGCAAGTAAAATGATTTCCAGCGAACTATTTGAAGCACTTTCGGGTAACAAAGTATACATTCACGAAACTGGTGCAATGGAGCACATTTTACTTACGCGTTGGTGCGATATCATAGTCCTTTGTCCAGCCACAGCTTCAACGATTGGAAACATTGCAAATGGTATTGGTGGCTCACTTCTTTTGGACATTTTCCTTGCCAAGCAGGACACCAGAACGGTAATTGTTCCAGCAATGAATCTTGAAATGTGGAAAAATGTTTTTGTTCAGGAAAATATTTATAAACTAGAAAAAAATGGATTTTGCATTGTTTCTCCACAATGTGGCATGCTTGCGTGCGGTGAAGAAGGTATTGGAAAACTTGCAGCCGTTGAAGAAATTGCATCATACATTTTCCCAAACGGTGGTAAAAGCGTCTTAATCACCGCTGGCGGTACTATTGAAAAAATGGATGATGTACGCTATTTAACAAACATTTCCAGTGGAAAGCAAGCCCTTGAAATTGCTAAATACTTCAGGCAAAAAGGCTGGAATATTACGGTAATCAAAGCAAAGACCGATGTCGAATTCCCTTCGTACATTGAAACTCACAGTGTGGAATCGGCAAATGACATGCTTGCTTGCGTTCAAAACATAGCCCAAAGGCATGATGTATTTATCTCAGTTGCCGCCGTCGCAGATTTCACATTCAAAAAAATCCAAGGAAAACTTAAGAAGGCGGAAATTAACAACCTTGAACTTATTTCAAACCCCGATATACTTCACACTATATGCCAATCGGAATTTCGCCCAAAATGCGTTGTTGGCTTTGCTGCCGAAAGCACAAATTTAAAAGACAATGCAAAAGAAAAAATGACAAGAAAGGGTTGTGATATTATGGTTGGTAATAGCCTTGTTTTTGGAAAAGATTCAACACATGGAATAATATTCACGCACTCTGGTGAAATCCCATTTGATTGTTCTAAAAAAGAACTTTCTGCGTTACTCTTTAACGAAGTGCAAAAATTTATTGACGAACAACCACCGGTATAATTCCTGAAAAATCAAGAATGCGTGAAGGTCTTAAAGTTGCTTGGTCTGAATAATGAGAATCTGTGCTCTCAAAAAATAAATCAATAAAATCCTTGATTTCATCTGGAATATTTTCATCAATTATAAAACTTTTGCCTGAAATATTAACACTCGTTCCACAAATTATAAATTCTTTGGTGAGCTCAAGAAGTTCGTCTCGCTTCGGTATTCTGATTCCAATCTTACTATCACTTGAAATCAACAATGGTGAAAGATTTTCCTTTGCAAAATCCGTTGCCTTTAAAATAATTGTGTATTCCCCCGGAAAGTATTTTTTTGCAAAAATTTGTGATTCATCCGTCTCAATACCATATTTTCCAATCGCCTCAATATTTGGAACAAAAATTGCAAATGGCTTGGTTAAATCTCTCTTTTTCGCTTCAAAAATTTTCACAACAGCACTATGCTTAGTGGAGGAAAAAATGCCAATTATTGTATCAGTCGGTAAAATACACAAGTTATCATTCTGTAATGATTTCTTGATTTTTTCTAAAGAGGATGTACCATCCATTACTTTTTAAAAAGCTATGAATATAATATTTGCAATATTATTTATAATGTCAATTATTTTATTAACCACCATAAGCCTTTGTGTAATCGGTTTTGCACTTTTGCGAAAGGATATTATTTACCACAAACGCACGCAATTCATACAATCACGTTATTGTGACTTCACATTTTTTAAACGAAACGAAGCGGTTTATAAATTTTTTAAACAAAAACCATGGGACGATATTGGTAAAAATTTATAATTAAATAAAAAAAATAGTTTGTTATGCTGTGATAGCACACGATAACAAACTATTTTTTTTATTTTTAAACATTACGCATCAGAAACTCCATCCAAGGCAATTTTCTTCGTTAATTGTTTCATAATGTATACCGAAGTTTCCTCAATTGATTTTTCCGTAATATTAATGACTGGACAGTTTAACCTTGTAAAAAGCTTTCTTGATTCCACGACCTCTTCTCGAATTTTTTCAATATCGGTGTATTGCGATTTTTCCGTATCTCCACTGAGTGACGATATTCTTGATTTTCGAATTACCTCAAGGCGTTCAGGATCCGCAACTAAACCAATAATCAATGGCTTTTTGAGTGCAAATATACACTGTGGAAATGTTTCAGTGGTAACGAATGGAATATTCACAACTTTATATCCACGACACGAAAGATAAATACTCACTGGTGTTTTTGATGTCCTTGATGCTCCAACAATTATAACATCCGCCTCATCCAAATCTTCAAGTAGCGCACCATCATCGTGTGCAATGGTGTAATTAATTGCCTCAATTCTGTTGGCATAGCCAGCTGGAATGTCGTTTGATATTTCCGAAACAACATCAAGACTTTCGTGCCCAAGATATCTCTGAAATGTGCGTGTAAATTTTGATAGAACCGGAACGCATGGAATGTTTAAGTCCGAACAGATTTCCTGAAGCATTTCTTCAAACTTTGGAGAAACCATCGTGTACATAACAATTCCCAAGTTTTTTCGTATCCCTTCAATGATAACTTTCATTTCATTTTCAGTTCTTGTTAAAAACCAAGCAAACTTTTTAAAATCAACGCTTGGAAATTGTGCAATAATTGACGATGTCAGTGTGAGGAGAGTATCGCCAGTGGAATCCGAAACTAAGTGGACATTGCATGTTGTTTGTGAGCTTTTTTGTGACATAATGCATAAAAATACTTAAATAATAGTAACTACACCATTTTATATCTTGTCAAATGGAAACATTAACTAGAAACATTAGCGTTGATTCTACTCCAATATTTCAACAACATTTTTCGTATTGCGTGAAAATGATAAATACAGGGCAAGGGCGATGGCTTGAATGGAAACGCCAACGACGATCGCCGTCAGCATTAGTACAGAAGGGATTGGGTCTGTGAATATGACGCCTTCGGGAAGCATTGGACTGTGAAACGATGCAATTGAATTGTGTTTGTAAGCAATTGTGATGAAAAGCAAAATTGACGAAGAGGAAAAAATTGCAAAGGAAATGATTTTTCGAAAATAATCTTTCCAGTAAAATATCCCAAAAAGCCCAGAGGAAAATGCTATGGAGAAAATAATATATCCAGATTTAAACATAATAGTGCTTTTAACTGTGTGCTTTTTGGGAAGTCTTGGCTTAAATATAGAAAATCAAGTTTTTTTATTTTTATAATTCTATTCCTATTCCTATTCCTTCGATTTGACCCCTTGAATTACTACGTGGACTACAATAATTATGTTGCCCTGCTTGTTGTTTAGCATCGACACTTAGATTACTTATATTCATACTACCAGAATCCATAAGCCCAATGTCGCGCAACCTAATACCATCACTCATTGGTTCGACTATTGGCATACGTCGTTCTTTTGCCAGAAGTTCTCGTTTTTTTATTTCCATCTCCTTTACTTCTCTGATTTCATAATAACATTTTTCCATTATATTCCCACGATTCTTTGTAAGAAAAGTCTTGCAGGAGAACAAATAACAAACATATGCCGGTACACCCTCTGGTGCCTTTGCACTCCATTTACTGTAACCGTTAGCAAAATGCGTAAAAAATTTATTGCCATCGTTGGCAGTGAATGTGCCATTTCCATTTGGTACAGTTATCGATCTTTCGTCTGTTTTATAATCTACAGCAACTTCACCGTTCACCACCTTAGTGTGTGCTATCGTTATGTCTTGCTGCATAGTGCCACCTTCGTATGTTCCAGCAGTAATTTCATCCTTGTGTAAGCTTTTGTCGATGCGTATTAGCATAATATCAGCATTCTTATCCGAAATCTGCTCCCATTTTGATCTTATTTTTTTCACACCGCACTCATCAACGTCCTCTGCAAGTTGTGTAGAAAAAGATACATAATTAATACAACATTTTTGAGGATAAAGCAAGATGTTTTTTGAAATATGAACAGAAGGGAAAAATGGCGGGAGTGAAGGGACTTGAACCCTCGGCCTTCTGCGTGACAGGCAGACGCTCTAACCAGCTGAGCTACACCCCCGCAACGCGGGTTTGCTCCTTTTCAAGGTAAACGTTTGAAATGTCAAGAATTATTTTTCGAACACCAAGAATTTGATATTAAATGGAATCAAATGTCACAATACCAGTTTCAACACAATAAACGGCGTTCACAATGCCAATCGCATCATTTTCTTGCATTTCACGCAGGATATTACTTCTTTTTAGAATTTCATTTTTCACACGAATTGTATTAATGTGTGTAACTTTTCCCACAAACTCTTCGTCGGATTCATCATCCCTTCTTTGAATTGAATGTATTACTGGTTCAATTTTTTCCATAATAGATGTAAGATGTGCCATTCTTACGCCATTACACGCGGCCTTAATTGCTCCACAGTCGGTGTGTCCCATCACAACAATGAGCTTTGCACCAACAATTTTACAAGCAAATTCAAGTGAGCCAAGAACATCATTATTTAAAATATTACCCGCAATACGCACGCTAAAAATATCACCAAGACCAAGGTCAAAAATGAGCTCGCTCGGGGCTCTGGAATCAATACAGCCAAGGATTATTGCAATTGGATATTGAGCGGAGCGTAAATTTTTCCTTTGCTCATCAAAATCCCTTTCGAATGTCTCATTATTCACAAACCTTTGATTGCCATCTCGGAGAATTTCCAAAACTTCAAATGGCGTAAGGCTTTCTTGAAACTTCTTTGTAACAATCGAAGGAGTTAGCATAGATTTCATTAATTTCTTCACGAAGAGGAGATATTTTTGATTTGTCAAGAACATTTATCAAGTCCCTGTTCGAATTTTGTCTTGACAAGTAAAAATTTCAATTTTAAATGTCTAAATTAATTTTTTTCTACAAATGAAAAAATCTCTCACTATGCTAGCAGTTAGCACAATTATAATTTCTTCATCTTCTGCTTTTGCAAAGGATGGTGCATTCGTTCAAGCTTTCGGCGGAGTTACCCACATGGCAAAAGCTATAGGTGCAAGCGGAAGCCCCGCTGATTCTGCGGCAATTTATGGTGCAGGTGTTGGTTATAATTTTAACAAAATCTCAACATCAATTACTATCGATACCGTAACAGGGGAAAACTCGCATGACAGGAGTCAAACTTTTGAGAGTACTGCTATTTTATTAAATGGTTTTTATAACTTCAGCAATTCAACAAAATTCACTCCATTTCTTGGTGCTGGTATTGGTTCAACTCTTTCTAAAAAATCAAAAATACCAGATACTGCAGTCGACTACGCAAGTTCATTTGTGTATGAAGTTCAAGGTGGTGCTAAATATGCTGTCTCCAAACATGTTAGTGTCCTTGGAAGCTTATCTTATAGACAATACCTAAAAACTGGCGGAACTTACAAGGTTACGGGTGGTACATATAGTGGTGACCAAGGAGCACTCACCGAAGATGAACGTGCAGGTTTTGAATTCTTTGCAGCAAAAGTTGCCGTGCAATACGACTTTTAATTAAGTTCTTGACATTCGCACGAAGTGTTGGATTTGATAATCAAAATATTTTTAAGCATTATGCCTGAAAAAATTCCTGAAAAATTGATTATTTTTGATACAACACTTCGTGACGGCGAACAATGTCCTGGGGCTTCAATGCATCCAGAGGAAAAACTTGCAATTGCAAGAATGCTCGACAGAGCAGGCGTTGATGTTATTGAAGCAGGGTTTGCCGCTTCAAGTAAAATCGACTTTGAGGCAATCTCACTCATTGCACAATCGATGCAAAATGCAAAAGTTTGCTCACTTTCAAGGGCAGTTGAATCAGATATTCTTGCATCAGCGGAGGCAGTTAAAAATTGCAAGCATGGCGGAAGAATTCATGTTTTCCTTGCAACGAGCCCAATTCACAGGGAATTTAAACTAAAGAAATCTAAAGAACAAATTCTTGAGATGATTGAGCAATCCGTCAAATTTGCACGAAATTTATGTGCAGATATTGAATTTTCTGCTGAAGATGCAACTCGAACGGAGCTTGAATTCCTTACAAAATGCGTTGAAGTGGCAATTAAAGCAGGGGCAACAACGATTAACCTGCCTGATACCGTTGGCTTTGCAACACCAAAGCATATTCAAAAAATGGTAGAATATATTAAAAAAAACGCAAATGGAATTGAAAAAGCAATAATTTCAATGCACTGTCAAAACGATTTGGGGCTTGCAACGGCAAACACCCTTGCTGGTGTAGAAGCAGGTGCAAGACAAGTTGAGTTGACCATCAACGGAATTGGAGAACGTGCCGGTAATACTGCGTTTGAAGAAGTTATTATGGCGATAAAAACCCGATCGGACATATTCCACAATATTGACATCTCACATATTAATACGAAACTAATTAAACCACTTTCGGATTTAGTTTCAAACATTACAGGATTTATCGTTCAGAATAACAAAGCGATTGTTGGCTCCAATGCCTTTGCTCACGAATCGGGAATTCATCAGGATGGAATGCTCAAAAACCGAGGAACTTATGAAATCATCGAACCTTCGACCGTCGGAATTGAAGAAACAAAAATAATACTAGGGAAACATTCCGGACGCAATGCTTTAAAAAATGCCGTTGAAAAACTTGGATTTGAAGTTAAAAACGAGGAACACCTTCAGGAAATTTTTGAGCGTTTTAAAAATTTTGCCGAAAAGAAAAAAAATATCACAGAAGCTGATATTGTATATATAATGAAGGGGCAAATTCAGGGCGTTAATGGATTCAAATTGGTCGATCTAAAATACTCCAATGAAGGATCCACTAACGCAACGGTTGTAATTGAGTATAATGGGAAAATGACAACGCATACAGCACAAGGAAATGGTACCGTTGATGCAATTTTCATCGCAATAAGAGAAATCACGAAAATGGATTTCAATCTTGAATTGTATCAAGTTCACGCCGTTACTGGTGGAACCGATGCTCTTGGTTCAGCTACGGTTCTCCTCCAAAATCATGGCAAACATTATACGGGAATTGCGTCCGATGTTGATGTCTTAAAGGCTTCCGCAATGGCTTACATCGAAGCCGTTAATTCTTACGCAACAAAGTGAAACTTACGATGGTTAATTTAGGACTGGGTATTGGTATAAAAACAAAAATGAAAATTGGCATTTTGGGAGATGGTGCAATGAGTAATGCAATTTCACATATTCTTTTAAAAAATAGACATAATTTTGAAGTTTTTTCCAGAAAACATAATAATATTACACAAATAGGACAATGTGATATCGCATTTCTTTGCATTCCAAGTGGAATAATTAGTGAATATTTGGATCTTTTACAAGGAATTTCAGTGATAGTTTCTTGTTCGAAAGGTCTTTCAGGTTCTGAAGATTTTTTTATTTCAAAGCTTTTTAATGAAAGCCAATTTTGTGTTCTTGCGGGACCAAACTTCGCAAATGAAATCCTCATAAATGCACAAACAATTACGACGGTAGCTTCAAGAAATATCAAAAATCTTGAAATCATTACAACAATTTTGCAAAATGATCATTTGGAAATTGAAAGAACGAATGAAGTTGTTGGAGTTGAAATCTGTGGGATTGTTAAAAATGCGATTGCGATAATTATGGGCTACGAATCTGTTAAAACAAATTTTTGGAACGAGAAATCCCTAATTTTAACAAAATGTTTTCAGGAACTTGCAAAAATCTTGGAACATTTTGGATGTAGAGCATCTAGTGGTGTCCCAGTTTTGGAACTTTCCTGTGGAATTGGAGATATTTACCTTACATGTTCCACAGTCAGTTCACGAAATTTTAAATTTGGTGTCAATTTCGCAAATGGTTTAATAGAAAAATCTGGCACAATTGAAGGAATACGCTCTCTTCAATTCATTCACGCCCTTAAAATTGAAGTTCCAATATTGAAGGGCTTTTCTGAGAAATTGTCCAAGTGATTTTTTGCACTAATGACGTTAAATTGTTTTATCCAAAATTGGAGCGATAAACACTTCTATATCGCCATTATTTTCTGCTAAATTATAACACTCAGTTGCCGATGACTTTTCTGTAAAAAGTGAAAAACATGCACATCCAGAGCCTGACATTTTAGTGGCAATGGCATTTTTATGTGAAATTTTGCGTAAAGTGCTCGAAATTAACCCACTTGTGATTTCGTCCGCTGCCTTTTGCATATCATTTTTCCTTAAAATAGCTTCATCAAAGGAATTAATGTGCTTGAATTGTGTATATTGATGAGACAGTTTCGCAAAAACATTCTTCGTGAGAAGTTTCCATTTTGGAAAGGCAATTACACACCAAAGCTTTGGAATTGCAAATGAAATAGGGGATAATTCCAGTGATGTACCGTTTAAAATTTGCGTGCCATTGCATAAAAAAAATGGAACATCGGCACCAATCTCTCTTCCGATTGGTAACAACTTTTCAGCCCCAACTTTAATGTTATTTTCTAATATTAAAAATTTTAGGATTTCAGCTGCGTTGCTGGAAGCTCCACCAAGACCAGCACCAATTGGAATATTTTTTGTTATATCAAATGCAAAATTGATGTTTGCATTTGGGAAGTAGTTTTGGAACAGATTGACAGTTTTTTGAATAATATCACCTTCAATACATTGATTATTATACGAAATTAACAGTTGATTACTTGATTTAACCGCAATTTCATCAAATAAGTTTATACGCACGAAAAGCGAATGAAGTTTATGGAAATTTCCGTCTTTTCCAGTAATTTCCAGAAAAATATTAATTTTTGCTGGTGATTTTAGTTTCATAGGTAATGCAACGTTGTAAAAATACGCTATTTTTTATAAAAATAAAAGTCAATTTTTGAAAATAGACTTCATCCAAATTAAATCAGACCAGCTTCAAGAAAGGAAAATGTTTTATCTTTGCCAATAATGATATGATCCTGTACTCGAACTGTAATCGTATTGAGTGCGTTGATTATGCTGTTTGTGATATCGATATCACTTTGTGATGGGGCGATGTCCCCTGATGGATGGTTGTGTGCCAAAATAACAGAAACACCAAAGTTATCAAGAACATATTTCACGATTTCACGAATGTAGACGCTCGCGTGATTCACCGTCCCTTGTGAAATAAGACAATCTTTCACAAGTTGATTATTATTATTTAGAATCATCATTCTAAAATGTTCAACATTAAGGTGTGCCATGTGAGTTTTGAGGTAACTATGTACCACTTTCCAATTGTTAAATATTGTTCCATGCGTTCCTTCTAAATCTTCACGATACGCGTTAAGCATCATTTCACGCATAACACGCATAAGACACAAAAATGCATCACCAAGACCTTTCACATTTTTAATATCATTTTCATCAAAAAACAGCACTTTATTAATTTCACCACCCGTATAATTCAAAATATCCGTTGCAATTGGCTTTGTATCGGTTCGTGGATTGCAATAGTAAAGGAGGATCTCAAGAATGTCTCGTTTTGTTGATTGTCCAAATGGTGTATGCATTATGCGTTCTCGTTCTCGGGCTCTATGTCCATGGAAAAATGGCTTGTTTTCTCGCGTTTCCTCCGTTGGATAAGAAAGCGGCTTGGAAAGTTCACCTTGAAATACACCTTTCAGTTTCTTTTTATTCATTAGCTCGTTACAGCGGAAATCAAATTTGATTCAAATCTGTTTTATAACTTTTATAAAATCAACAATTTTTTCTAAAAATTCGTCAATTGGCTGGAAGTAGAAATTTAATTTTGAGGATTGTCAAATGAAAAATTACAAAGGTTTGCGATATTAATTTCATCATACCGCCAACACAATTAGTAATTACCACTTAGAGACGCACAATCTCTGCCGTTAGATTATCTTGCTTGGCCTATTACTGGGACTCCTGGAAGTTCAATTTCATCGTTTCGTCCTCCATTTCCTCTGTTACATCGTGCTAACTTTGTTGCTAACGCCACCAGCACCAGCGTTGCAACGCCGATGGAAAATAATGCCGTCGTCACACCATTGTTGTGAGCTCTACTACAACCATCTAAAGCTTGTCTATTGACTCTTGTCTGACAAAATTGCGGAATAGTCGTATTATTTATACTTGTTATATTTAATGCGAATTGCCCCTTCAATTTCATACCGCTATTAAAGCAATTATTGTCATTGAGGCTAGACAAATAAGCACTTTCTGTCATTTTATCACAGCTAGCATTCGCGTCCTTCATGGCATTACTACACCCTTGATTGTACTTATCTTGACTGTACTTACTATTGTCTATACACTTGGTGGGAACGGTAGCATTGCCAATATCCCTCCGCTTAGCATCGTCATAACAATCCTCATACCCAAGCAAATAAGGACCTTTACAATCTATTGTTGACTCTAACCCTCTATTTTCGATACTCAGGTCTTTTGATTTTTTCGCAGACTCCTCAGCAGAATTATCCTGTTCATATTTTGCTTGTTTAAGTAAAGTTTTTACAACATTTTTCTTGCTTTGATTCATATCAAGTTGAATTAATTGATCAATTATAACATACTTCTAGCACAAATGCAAGGAAAAACTTAACCTTACAAAAAACACAACTTCAAATCTAAGACAATAAAAAAAATCCTTGACAAGCAAAAAAAACATGTTCTTTTTTGAAAAAACTTTGATTTAATTATTTAATATAAACTATATGGCTGAAAAATTTGAGAGGAATAAACCTCACGTAAATGTTGGAACAGTTGGTCACGTCGATCACGGCAAAACAACGCTTACAGCAGCAATTACAAAAGTGCAAGCAGCAATACACGGTGGTGAAGTTCAAGCGTACGATCAAATCGATAAAGCTCCTGAAGAAAAAGCTCGTGGTATTACAATTTCTACGGCCCATGTTGAATACGAATCTGACAACCGCCACTACGCACACGTTGACTGTCCAGGACACGCCGATTATATCAAAAATATGATAACAGGTGCCGCTCAAATGGACGGTGCTATTCTTGTTGTGTCTGCGGTTGATGGTCCAATGCCACAAACTCGTGAACACATTCTTCTTTCACGCCAAGTTGGTGTTCCAAGGATTGTTGTGTATCTTAATAAATGTGATATGGTTGAGGATCAAGAACTTCTTGAGCTCGTTGAAATGGAGGTTCGTGAACTTCTTTCATTGTACAACTTCCCAGGTGATGACACTCCAATCATCAGAGGTTCAGCCTTGAAAGCTCTTAGCGGTGAAGATTCTGAACTTGGTACGCAATCAATTAAAAAATTGATGGATGCTCTTGATACTTTTATCGAAATGCCAATTCGTCAGTTAGACAAACCATTCATTATGCCAGTTGAAGATGTATTCTCAATTTCTGGTCGTGGTACTGTTGCTACTGGTCGTATTGAAGCTGGTATTATCAAAGTTGGTGAAGAGGTTGAAATCGTTGGTCTTCGTCCAACACAAAAAACAACAGTTACCGGTGTTGAAATGTTCCGTAAATTATTGGATCAAGGTCAAGCTGGGGACAATGTTGGAATTCTTCTTCGTGGTGTTAAAAAAGATGATATCGAACGTGGTCAAGTTATCGTTAAACCAGGAACGGTTACTCCTCACACAAAATTCGAAGCTGAAATTTATGTTCTTTCTAAAGAAGAAGGTGGTCGTCACAGTCCATTCTTTGCGGGTTACCGTCCACAATTTTACTTCAGGACAACAGACGTAACAGGTGCAGTTACACTTCCAGAAGGAGTTGAAATGGTTATGCCTGGTGATAACGTTAAAATCACAGTGGAATTAATTTCTCCAATTGCTATGCACGAAGGTGTTCGTTTCGCTATCCGTGAAGGTGGCAGAACAGTTGGTGCTGGTGTTGTTGGTAAAATTCTTGCTTAATATCGCTAAAACCTATTATTACCCTTTGAGCTCCGGCTTTAGGGGTAATAAGTAGACCCATTTTTTAAGTGGTTCTACTTATTAATTTTTTATTTTGAAGGATGGTACGAAGTGAAGCAGAAGTACAGGAACATAGTCGACTTACACAGCGATTGCAAACACCTAATGATGACATCAAGAGAAACCACCAAGGTACACTACGACGCAGACTTTTACCGCCAATCGGCGGGAATACAACTGTTGATGTGCAAAAGCGAATGGACAAAGGCACAAACGGTCACACACTTACAACGGAACAAAATATTAAGATTGCGAGCGGAAAACTTACCACACCAGTCGCAAACCAAAAAAAAGCATTATTAAATAATCAAGCACCAGATGATAACCATGCTACAGCAATCAATAAAAATGCGAGCACATTCTCACTAGAAGCAATAAAGCAACAACAAGAACTCCTAGATTATTACTCACTTAAACAGGCTGCTGATCTTAAAGCTACAAACGCATCGAGCAACGCAGTAGATGCGACATTAAGCGATGAGGAACGTGCTAAACTCAGGGCTATATTCTCCCGTCCTGAGGCTGATGATACTTTATTGCGTGCTCTCCTCTTGAGCTTACCACTAAACAGCATAACACATGAAGCGGCACAATCATCCAATCCTGCTCCTCCAATACAACAGATTTCATCAACAAGCAACGTGCCTAAACAGTATGCGGACGCACTAACAGCAGCAATGAATGCTAATGAGAAAGCGATGACTAATAATACAATAGAGTGGCAAGCCCTAAACAACTTAAAAAGTACTAAAACAGAGAAACATTTACGCAAGGCATTAAATATCGAATTGAGTGATAAATATAAGAATACACTGGCATATGCTCAGGCTAAAGTCGATCAAAGGAATAAGATTCTGCATGCCCGCAGTGCAGTTGAGGAGGCACTGCAAAAAGAACCATTTGGTGCAGTAAAAGCTTTTTTTCATAGACTTGGTAACGATATTGAGGATTTTCCAGGGTTGGCAAAGAGAGCAGGGAAGGATATGCTGCGAGACATTCTTGAGGGATTATTTAAATTGATTACGTTACCTTTTGTTATACTAAGAACGGTAGTTATGGGTACTGTGGCAATTGCATGTGCCATACCTTCAGTGTTTGTTGATTTGGCATATAACAAGCCTTTTGGAACGACATTTAAGCAAATCGCCAATTTTGGAGAAAAAAAGATGGATAAATTCACGGCATTTGTCCTTAATAAACTTCCATTCCAAACCGCTCAATCAAAAGTTGACACAATGAAAGGCAAGATGCAGCAACATCAAAGCAAGAGCAGCGTTACACAATATGATGGCGACATGCAGAGTTTAGAGGACAAAAATAAGACATTAGTGCTGAAGGACGAATTAAATAAAGCAGATAACGCTTATGCTGTAACAAAGTACATTTACAGTGCTACTACTAAACATTCTCCAGAAGATGTAACAGAAGTTCTGAAGAGGAAGGTCGATGGGAAGGTCGATAGGAGGGTGCAAAAATTCACAGCAGCAGCAGAAAAACCAAGTGAGATACGTCAAGGCGGTGAGAAGAGTACGATGAAGGGCGTGGGTGAAACTAATGAGGCATATCGAGAGAGGAAGGCAGGATACGCAAAGCCAGCTGATCGGCTGGCTATGACAATAGTTAATGCGAACTCGATAAAGGCATCAGCAGTAAACGCCGCAAGAAAACCACCAATCACTAACCAAGTCACATAGCATGTTAATACCATCAATTCTTTCCGCGGATTTCGGAAATTTGGGTTTTCAACTAAAAGCTTTGGAATCCGCTGGGTACAAAACCATTCACTGCGATGTTATGGACGGGCATTTTGTCCCAAATTTAACATTTGGTGCACCAATTCTGGCATCGCTCAATACTCCACTAACGATGGATTGCCATTTAATGGTCGAGAATCCTGAAATTTTCGTCGACCAATTTAAAAATCTCCCGCTTTACTGCATCACATTTCACATTGAGGCAACAAAAAACGCACATAGACTTGCCCAGTATTTGAAATCTTTCGGATGCAAAGTCGGCATCTCATTAAATCCTGCAACACACCATTCCACAATTGCACACCTTTTGGATTTAGTCGATTTAATTCTAGTTATGACAGTCAACCCCGGCTTTGGCGGACAAAGCTTCATCGAAAGCCAAATTCCAAAAATTGAAGCAATTTCACAAATGATCAAGGAATCCGGAAGGAGTATTTTGCTTCAAGTTGATGGTGGAATAACGGAAAAAAACCTTCCAAGCGTTAGAAAAGCAGGTGCAAATTCCTTCATCGCAGGGAGCTTCGTCTTTGAAGCATTCAAGTATGAAGATTTCCACGAAAGGTTGATCAAAAAGCGTGAATTTTTTGCATAACTGTAATTTTTCTTGACATTGGAAAACCATTGCAATTTCTATGCTTTGCTTGTTAACTACAATTCGCAAAATGAATATAGCGGTCTTGAATCCAATGGGAATAATTGCCCTTCAGGAAAAAAATCTGATAATCTTCGCCTTTCTTTTGATGCTTATCGTCGTCATTCCTGTAATGCTTATGATAATATTCTTTTCTTACAAATACCGAGCATCCAACACGAAGGCAAAGTATACACCAAATTGGTGCCACAGCACACTTCTTGAGATCGTCTGGTGGGGAATTCCAACAATTCTGATAATAATCCTTGCAATCGTTACATGGAAAACGACGCACGAACTCGATCCTTACCGCCCACTGACCGAACACCAAGCAAAGCCAATTGAAATTCAGGTTATTGCTTTGGATTGGAAGTGGCTCTTCATCTATCCTGAATATAACATTGCAACCGTGAACTTTATTCAATTTCCAATTGATACTCCTTTAAATTTTAAAATTACGGCCGATGCTCCAATGAATTCCTTTGCAATTCCACAACTTGGTGGTCAAATTTATGCAATGCAAGGAATGGAAACACAAATTCATTTAATCGCTAACAAAGAAGGAGAATTTAGTGGTTATTCTGCAAATTACTCCGGTCATGGATTTTCTGGAATGAACTTTATTGCAAAAGCAACTTCAAAAGAAGAGTTTGAAAAATGGGTTGAATATGTTAAAACTGAAGGTATAAATCTTACACAAGATGTATACGATGCAACACTATTTCCACAGACAAAAAACGAACCTGTGCAAGTATTCTCTGATGTAGAAAATGGGTTATATCGTGGAGTAATTGATAAATTTATGATGTCACACGACTCGCATAATAACCACCACAAAGTAGAAGAGAAGATGCAAAAAATAGATAAGCCAATGGATAATCATTTGGAAATGAAGCATGAAGGTCATCATTAATTATTAGAAATAGACTATGAAATATTCATCACTATCGCCACTTACCATCGCAGTTGGATCAATCGACGCAATATGTGCTACCCTAACAATTGCTATTAAAATATAATTTTTTAACATACAAATGAACATTTTTGGAAAACTTGGATTAGATTCCCTTCCACATGACCCTATCGTTCAAATAACTGGCGGACTGATTGCCCTTGGTGCAGTTGGAATTTTTGCACTAATAACATACTTTAAGAAGTGGAAATGGCTTTGGAGAGATTGGCTTACAACCGTTGACCACAAAAAAATAGGCGTAATGTATTTAATCATCACATTTATAATGCTTGTGCGTGGTTTTGCTGATGCCGTTATGATGCGAACCCATCAGGCAATGGCACTTGGTGAAGGATCTGGCTACTTGCCGCCTGAACATTATGATCAAATCTTCACTGCTCACGGCGTGATTATGATATTCTTTATGGCGATGCCATTTCTGTTTGGTCTTGCGAATTTTGTCGTCCCGCTTCAAATTGGAGCAAGGGATGTTGCCTATCCATTTTTAAATTCTCTTTCACTTTGGCTTTTGATAGCATCCGCAATGCTTGTCAATGCTTCGCTTTTGATTGGTGAATTTGCTGCGACGGGCTGGCTCGCGTATCCGCCGCTTTCAGGAATAACATACTCCCCAGGTGTTGGTGTTGATTACTATATTTGGGCTTTGCAAATTTCAGGAATTGGAACACTTCTTTCTGCGATCAACTTTTTTGTGACGATTATCAAAATGCGTGCACCAGGAATGAAACTTATGCAAATGCCAATTTTCACTTGGACAATCCTTTCTTCAATGATTATGATTATTGCAGTCTTCCCCGTTTTAACGGCAACGCTTGCAATGCTTTCATTTGATAGACTGTTCGACATGCACTTTTTCACGCCTGAACTTGGCGGAAATGCAATGATGTACATTAACCTTATTTGGATATGGGGACACCCAGAGGTTTACATACTCGTTCTTCCAGCTTTTGGAATTTTTTCCGAAGTTGTTTCAACATTTTCAAAAAAGAAGCTTTTTGGCTATACAACGATGGTCTGGGCTATTCTTATCATTGTATTTCTTTCAATGATAGTATGGCTTCATCACTTTTTTACGATGGGATCGGGTGCGAATGTCAACGCATTTTTTGGAATAACAACAATGATTATATCGATTCCAACGGGGATAAAAATCTTCAACTGGCTATTCACAATGTTTAGAGGAAGAATAACTTTTTCCGTTCCAATGCTTTGGACGCTCGGCTTTTTAGTAACATTCACATTTGGCGGAATGACTGGTGTTATGATGGCAATTCCTGGGGTGGATTTCCAAGTTCATAACTCACTTTTCTTAATTGCACACTTCCATAATACAATAATTGGAGGCGTTGTATTTGGGTATTTAGCCGGTTTAATTTACTGGTTTCCAAAAATAACGGGCTTCAAACTTCACGAAAGACTTGGAAAGGGTGCATTTTGGTGCTGGAATATCGGGTTTTACATAACCTTCGTCCCGCTGTATATTTTAGGATTAATGGGAATGACTCGTCGCCTGAATTACTACACTAATCCTGAGTGGACTCCATTTTTGATTGTTTCTGTTGTTGGTGTGGCAATTATTGCAGCTGGTGTTGGATGTCAAGTTCTTCAGTTAATTGTGAGTATTATTCAACGCAAAAAACTTGCTGATACAACTGGTGACCCTTGGGATGGAAGAACGCTTGAATGGTCAATGCCGTCGCCTCCTCCTCTTTACAACTTTGCAATTGTGCCGCACGTTCATGATAGAGACGCCTTTTGGAATATGAAAGAAAAATGTGAAAACCCTAACAACCAAATAACGCACAAAGTTAAGGTTAAATATGAAGATATACATATGCCAAAGAACACGGCAATTGGTGTCTTTGCTGGAGGAATAACATTTTTCATTGGCTTTGGAATTGTTTGGCACATTTGGTGGCTCGCAGGCGTTTCGACAGCTCTATGTATTGCATTCTTGATTTACAGAGCATTCGATGAAAACACAGATTACTATATCAAAGCTTCGGAAGTGGAAGCAATTGAGGCATCTTACATTAAACTAATTTAAAAAAATATGTCACACATTACTCAAATTGGCAATCACCACGGTGAGCATCATAATCACGATAACCACCACGAACGGGAAGTTTTTGCAAAAAATACATTTGGGTTCTGGGTATATATCATGAGCGACTGTATTCTGTTTTCCGCTCTTTTTGCAACATTCGCAGTTTTAAAAAATTCAACGGCGGGTGGTGCATCACTTACGGGAATGTTTTCAATGCCGTTTGTTCTTGGAGAAACAATGTTACTTTTAACAAGTAGTTTTACTTATGGTCTTGGTTTGCTTTTTGCTCGTGATGGTAAAAAATGTATGATGTTCACAATGCTTGCAATGACATTTGCCCTTGGAGTATCGTTTGTTGGAATGGAATTTTATGAGTTCCATCATTTGATTACACACGGACACTCACCCAGCACAAACGCTGCCTTTTCCGCATTTTTTACCCTTGTTGGAACTCATGGATTACATGTGATATCTGGTTTAGTCTGGATGCTTCTCGTTACAATACAGCTTGCCATTCGCGGAATTACGCCTAAAAATCAAAATAAGCTTTATTGCCTTGGGCTTTTTTGGCACTTTTTAGATGTTATCTGGGTTTGTGTATTCACAATCGTCTATCTTTTTAATGCGATATAATTTTTTTAAAATATATGATTAACCACACAAGTTATAAGTCCTATTTTGTTGGATTTTTCATTTCCATAATTTTAACCCTTGCTTCGTATTATATCGTCACGGAAAAATTCTTTGGAACATGTAACACTTACATCGCCATTACAGGGCTTGCCGTCGTACAGCTATTAATTCAGATAATCTACTTCTTGCATATAAATTCAGAGGGAAGCGATGGTAAGCCACGCTGGAATTTGATTTCAATGATTTTTTCTATTGCAATGGTTTTTATTGTCGTTGCTGGTTCCGCATGGGTCATGTATAATATGAACGCCAATATGATTGTATGAAATATAATATATGATGCACAACATAAATCAACATGTAAACTTTATAAGGTTCTCAACTCTTCTAAAGAAGGAATGTATGCGTTTTTTGAAAGTATATAATCAAACAATACTTTCCCCCGTAATCAACGCCCTTGTGTTTTTTGTAATTTTTACAGTAGCATTTGGCGGAAGATCTAACGCTGAAGGTACGTCGTTTGATGGCATTTCATATGGTATGATTGTTGCCACTGGGTTGATTGCAATGTCCGCTTTACAAGCTGCGTATCAAAACACACAAGCCACTATAACGGTCGCAAAAATGCTTGGTTTCATTAGAGATTACACGATTGCACCTCTAACAAATGCCGAAATTATTTTAGCAATGATAGTCTCTTCATTAATTCGTGCACTTTTAGTGGCATTTATCACCTTAATTGCGATACTTCCATTTGTTGATTTTCATATTCACAACATTTTCCTTGCATTATACTATATCACCGCTGGTTCATTAATTTTTGCATTTGTTGGTATTCTTGTCGGTTTTGCTGCTTCTGATTTTGACAAAGCTCACGCCTACACATCGTATATCATCACCCCACTTACAATGCTCTCAGGAACATTTTATTCAATAGCATCACTTCCTGATGCGTGGCAGAAGGTAATTTTTTTAAACCCGGTATTTTATATAATCGAAGGTTTTCGCTTTGGTATGACTGGCATCGGGAATGATAATGGTGGGCATCATTGGTTTGGTTTTTTTATGATTTTCGCTTTAATTCCAATTTTTGGCATTTGGGCAATGATCACACTTCGCAAAGGTATGTATGAAAGCAAGAATTAAATCCATATCGTTTAAGCTGAAAAAAATTAAGCAGTTTTGTAGGAAATACTTCTGGCTGTGGATAACATACCAGTGCATCAAGGGGATAATCACGCTTTCATTTATCTGGATTCCACTCATATGGGCTACATTTTTCCGTAAATAGCAAACAATTCTTGCATTGCGGTAAAAAATATGCTATAGTGTATTTGTAAATTATTTTTATTATATGCAAAACAATACACAAAGCACTGGTGTGCTTGATATCTTCTGGAGTTTAATGAAAGATTGCCTCTGTTCACAGGAGCGGGAAACGGACGATCATGAGATTGATTTTCAACCACAAGAAGGCAATCACACAGATCGGAGTCAAATGGAATATGGGTATGATGCCGAAACAAAGTCGCATGTTGCTATTTATATCAAAAAACCAACAGCGTTGACGCAGAATTACAATAGTGACAAAGATAGTATGAAAAACGACTATATGAATGATTATGAACTGGATGTAAAACGCAAGAAGAACGTAGATGAGTTACAACGGAAGCATGGCCACCTCTACGATAGAAATATTATGTTACTCAGGGACAAATTAAATGAGGAATCCGGGCGTTATGCTCAGATTGGGCATCAAATTTCAACAACACAAAATCGTGCATGGTGCGGTAGAACTCCAACTGACGATGATATCGCAATTGAAGAAAGATGCACCAAGGCATCAATAGCGAGTTGTTTAGGAAAGGAAAACCGCAAACACAAACAGAATGCCAAAAAAAGATCGCTGCACGCGTTGGCAGAGGTGCTAAAGGATGCGAAGAAAGTTATAGGTAGATTTTGAATATATTCGTTAACGGCAGTTGGTAAAAGATTTCTTGACAAATAAATTTCTGCGTGAACTGGTTAAGGAAATGCACTCGTAGCTTAATTGGATAGAGCACTTGACTACGAATCAAGAGGTTGGGGGTTCAAGTCCCTCCGAGTGCACCACTCTCGCCCATCTGCCATTTCTTCAAAATTAACCATTATACCTTCGAAGGACATAATAAACACTCGCACCAATAATTACCGAGCCAACGATCGTCATAAGTGTTAAATTCGCACCAAATAATAGGACATCGGCAGTGAGAAACATTAAAAAGCGAACAAATTCCATTGTATTCACAAGATATCCAGCACTTGTTTGGTATGACTTGATCACAAAAAATTGAGCAACAACACTTACAAATCCAAGGCAGGCAATTGGCAGAAAAATATTATGTGGAATTGAAATTTTCGCGAAAAATACAAGACCGCTCGTGAAAATGGAAGCGTATATTGTGAGATAAAAAAGTGCAATATGAACCTTCACCCTTTTTTGAGCAATAAACTTATTCAATGTTGCCGAAGCTGCCCAAAATGTGATGCAAACAAGTGCAAGAATATGGTATTTGTTGAAATCGTGAATATATGGACGCAAAATAATCAGCACACCAACAACGCCAAAAAGCATTGAAATCCAGACATAATTCGGAATTTTTTCCTTAAGGAAAATGACAAGCAAAATATTTGAAATAAATGGCACAAGAAAGCCCATCGTCATTGCTATGTGAAGAGGAATGTGCGTGTAGACTATTGGCCATAAAAATGTTGCGATTGCGTAAAATAATCCACGCACAAACATTGCAAAATGCGGAATTTTCTGAATAAAATGCTCAGGAGATTTCTTCAGTGTTGAAATCAAAAATGGGGATATAATCAAAAAAGCGGAAACATGGCGAAAGAAACTGGCAATTTCAGGTGTAATCATTGAAGCATCGACCATCAACTTGATTACAACGATTAGCAAAACATTGAAAAACGATGCTGCTATATTATAAAATAAAGTTCTATTCATATTTTCGTAAAATATTTCCTTGCAAAAATTGCTTTTAGACAACAACAATGACAATGTCAATATTAAACTGTTGTACAAAACGATATCAATAAAAAAATGAATGAGAATCGCTTTATTCAAGATTACCTGCTTAAGCTTACAAATGGCAATAAATTTGCACGAAATCTTGAAGATGACGTCAGCAACATTGAGGAATACATAGTTAATACCGATACGAGTATCGAAGGAATTCATATTGTTCCAAATTTACCAGTAAATTTTATTGCATACAAAGCAATGGCACGCAGTTTTTCTGATATTTTTGCCAAGTGCGATGCATGCAGTAAGTTAATTGGATATTTTTTAAATATCATCCTTCCAAAGGATTTTAACCAATTTACACAATTAACGCAAGGTTTTGATGATTTCGCGAGGAAATACAATGTTGACTTACTTGGTGGAGACACTTCAGTTCATCATTCTAAGAATATAATAATTGTTGTAACGGTTATTGCTAATATTTCAAAAACACGACAGACGCCACAAAGAAATGCCGCCAAAATTGGAGATAATATCTTCATAACAAAAAACATTGGTGAGGCATTTTTAGGTTATAAGAAAATTAATGGTAAATTTCTTAATTTCGATGACGATAGCGTTATAGAATACCTGACTCCAACCCTTGTGCAGATTGAAGATTTTTCAAAAATTAACGCAAGTATGGATATTTCAGATGGACTGATTCAAGACGCAAACAAAATGGCAAGTGTTTCACGGTGTCACTTTGAAATTGATTTTAACCTTTTGCCATTTGCTAGAGGTATTACAACAGAAATGCTTTCGGTAGGACTATCATTTGGTGATGATTACAATATACTATGCACTTCAAAAGAAGAAACAATTCCAAATTGTACGAAAATTGGCATAGTAACCGATGGAATTGGAGTAGAGTTGATCAATAGTCCATTTGAAGTAAACATTCAAGGGTTTGACCACTTTTCGTAGCGAACAATCTACCAAAACATTTAGAAGTATTATACAGGTTTGACTTTTTCTCCAGTATAAAGTTGGCGTGGGCGTGAAATTTTCCTTGGCTCTCCATAAAATTCGTACATTTGCGAAGACCAACCAGCAACTCTTGCCGCGGCAAACATTACAGTGAAAAATGACGTTGGAACATCGAGTGCTTTATAGATTATACCCGAATAGAAGTCAACATTTGGGAAAAGTTTACGAGATGTAAAGTATTCATCAGCCATTGCTTGTTTTTCAAGTTCGCGGGCAATGAAAAGTTTTTCCTTGTCTCCAACATGTTGAAATGTTTCAAGAACGGTGTCGCAGGTATCCTTAATTAAGAGAGCTCTTGGATCGTAATTTTTATAAACTCTATGCCCAAAGCCCATAAGTTTTACTTCCTTGCTTTTAACTTTAGCAAGGTATGACGGCACTTCATCAACGGAATGAATGCCTTCGAGCATATTAATTACAGCTTCATTTGCTCCGCCATGAAGTGGTCCCCATAAGGCTGCAATTCCGGCAACAATTGAAGCATAAGGGTTAACTTCGGTTGAGGCAACCATTCGAACTGTTGAAGTGGAGGCGTTTTGTTCGTGATCTGCGTGTAGCACAAAAAGTTTATTAAAAACATTTTCAACGATTTTTTTATGCGACTTAAAATGTTCTTCATCAAACATATTAAGACAAATTGTTTCGGTAAAGTGTGGCGTCATTTTAATTTCCAATGTTTTACCTTTGATAAAGCGGTATATAGTTATTACGCAGGCAAGGAATTCGCCAACAATTTTTATGAGTGTTTTGCGAACAAGTTCGGGTTCGTTAGGGTTCCAATTCGCACAGTTTTTCGAAGCAATGTGTGAAAAAGCGGACATTAAAATCGCCATTGGGTGATCGGTTTTTTTAAAAGATGTGATAACCAGTTTTGTAATATCGTCGATTTTCATATTATCAATTGCTGTTTTTTTGAAAAGTTCAAATTCAGGGTAAGAATCTTCATGATTCTTACCAGTAAACAGAAGGAAAAATGTTTCAAGAAATGTACGACTTCCAGCAAGCGATTCAATGGGATAACCTCTATGTGCTAAAATACCCTTGTCTCCATCAATAAATGTAATATTTGAATGACACGACGCCGTTGAAACGAAGGCTGGATCGAATGTATAAAGGTTTAACTCCCTTTCAAGAGGACTGATGTCAACGCAATCAGCTCCTTCCGTTCCGTGTAGAACATTAAGCTCGAGCTCTTTTCCACCATAAACAACCTTCATTTTATCAAACTTTTGCATATTCCTTTATTATTAATTAGTTATCAAATTTGTTTAATATTTGCCTCAAAAAAAGACCAGTTAATTAACTCTTCGACGAATGTTTTCAAGTAATCTGGGCGTTTGTTTCTGTAATCAATGTAGTATGCATGTTCCCAGACATCAATTGTAATTACAGGCACAAAATTTGGATTCGTTAATGGAGTTTGAGCGTTTGTGGTTTTAACAATTTCAAGACCGCCAGACACTTTGTTTAAAACGACCCAAGCCCAACCTGAACCAAATTGCGTAATACCAGCTTCAATAAGCTTTGCTTGAAATTCTTCAACGGTTGTAAATGAGTTTTCGATTAATTTTTTTGCTGGAATTGAGATATGTTTCGTTCCACCGTTTTTTTGCATTGAATTCCATAAAAATGTATGATTCCATACTTGTGCTGCATTGTTAAATATTGCCGCCTTAGAATCTTTTTCCGATTTCACAATAATGTCCTTCAGATTAAGCAATTGATACTCCGTGTTTTCAACAAGCTCATTGAGCTTTAAAACGTAGGCATTGTGATGTTTTTTATGGTGATAATCAAATGATTCCTTTGAAAGCGTTGGCTCGAGCGATGTATCGGCGAATGGTAATTCTGGAAGGAAAAATGGGAAGTTTGTACGCTCAAGCACTTGAATTTGGGCATTAACAGACATAACAAAAACATTAATTATGTGCAATTCCATTGCTTTGTTTTTTGCTTGTCAAGTGTTTTTTGTTGTTGCTAGGAATTGCACGAAAACACAACACAGCAATGGAATTAAGAACTTTAAGAGTTTATACTGACTGAAGTGTTGGAACGTTGGCGGTCTTTTATTTCAAACAGCGTCAAATTTAGCCATCTCAAGAAGCATTTCAACGATTTTTTCATAAGAAATACCTTTGTAAGCACATATTTTTGGCATTAGTGATGTCGCAGTCATTCCGGGGTGTGTGTTAATTTCAAGGAAGCGGTAGTTATGCTCATCACAGAGGAAATCGACTCTTGAAATAGATCTGGCACCAATTGATGTATAAATTTTCATAGCATCGTGATGGATTTTTTCACGCATTTCTTCGGAAATTTGTGCTGGTGCTTCGTAGATCGTTTGTTTGCTACTATATTTTGCGTTGTATGTATAAAACTCTTCAGATGTAATTATTTTACATGATCCAATAACTTCATCGTTGAGAATTCCAACTGTGACCTCCCTGCCACCAAAAAATTCCTCTATCATAAAAAATGAACCATCTTTGAAATTTTCCACTTCACTGAGCTGAGACTTGGAAAGCATTTCACCGCTTTCAAGAATAAATGTTGCAACAGAAGAGCCGCCAGCGACAGGTTTTATTATACTTCTTCTGGATATTGAATATTTTCCATCAAGAATGTCATCTTTTATAATTACTTCACTTTGAAGCGTTGGAATTGCACAAGATTTTGCATAAATGTTGGTCAAAACCTTGTTCATACCAATTTGTGAAGCCGAAACGCCAGAGTGGGTATATGGAATTTCAATGGCGTTGAGGATCGTCTGAATGTAGCCATCTTCGCCGTATTTTCCGTGCATTGCATTAAAAATTACATCAACATTATGTTCCTTAATATCATTAACAAAATCTTGAGTAAATGGTATTTCGCAAAAATTGAGACCCAAATTCTGCATCGCCTGCACTATTCCATTTTTTGTTGCTTGAGCAACATTCGCTTCAGCTGTGTTTTCCTGAAACACTACTCCAATTTTAGAATACATAATATTATTAAACAATGGTGAATTTATATTGCTTTCCTTCGCTTGCGTATGATGGATTTTTTATTATTATTCGTACTGAATCTTCAAGACCAGATATATAAAAGCCATCGGCAGTTTCTTGAATGATTTCAACCTTTATGCCTTCAACAAGGTTATTTATATTTAAAATTTTAACAAAAGTTTCACTATTTTGAAGGAACACCGCTGTTTTCGGAACAAAGTGTGCATAGTGAGTTGAAAGTTCAATGAAAACTTTTACAATAGTATTATGTGCAATTTCTGTGCGTGGCATTTCAACTACGACCTTTGTCCAGCCCGATTCTTGAGTTGAATACTGGCTTATATATTCAATTTTTCCTGAAAAAATTCTTTCATTATGGGAAACTTTGACATTCATCCCTTGCTCAATTGATGGCAAGTATGCAATTGGCATTTCGATTATAACCTTCGTTGATTTTGCACTAGTTGGAATTGCTATAAAAAGTGCTTGACCAACGGTAACATTTTCACCAGATTTGACAAATGTGTTGGAAATTTTACCGTCAAATGGGATTGGAATGAAGACATCGTTGATGAATTGAACAACGGGCGTGCCTTGTTTAAGTTTTACTCCTTCGTTTTTGATTAATTTTACGACAGATGGCATTGCTGCCGTTACCGTTATGGCATTTTGATCGACTTCTCCAAAGATTTCAACGACTTTTGGCGTTTCCGTGGAAGTAGAATTTTGTACAAGGAGCGTAATGTTTTCACCCGTTTTAACAGATGAAGATTTTTTTTGAGCTTCAAAATCCTTCTTTGGATCGTGATTTTTCGTACCAAATGTGAAATAAATTGCACCAATTGCAACAATTACACAAGATATAATTAAATATTTTTTACCCGCCACCGACAAATGTAATAATTTCTATTTTTGAATTTTCTTTTATTGTAAAGTTTATAAACTGGGATTTTGGCACAACAAGTCCGTCAACTTCAACTGCAACTTTTTCTTTTTGAATACCCATATTTTCAAGTAATTTCAAAAGATTTTCACAGTTTGTTATAATTTCATTGCCGTTAAGAATAACTCTCATTACCCAAAAAATCAGTTACCATCCTTATGTTAATTTATTTTTAATATGTCAAGGAGTAAAATTACTGGTATAATGGTAATTATCCCATTTAAAGAACTTTTACATCACGATAAACTTTTGAATTGGAAAAGAGTATCAATCGCAAAAGCATAAGATTCTTTTTATGGGATTATCATTCTATTCAAACGAGCATTATGACGAACACGAATTCAACGGCAATGCAATTAGCACTGTATGAGGAAAGTAAATGAAAGTCCTGCAAAATACTATATTTATAACGAAGACTACCGCCAACATTTTTATAATACAATCGAAGAATTAAAGCCTGATTATGTAATTTTGAATACGCGAACACTTCATCATTGGTGGAATGGTTGCGGCATTATTCAACATCTTAACGATAAAAAAATTGGTTACCAACACACAAAACATCTTTCACGCATTTCAAACGCAGACAAACTTGAAATTCACAAAATTGTTGAAGAAATCATCGCAAAATAAAATTCCCCTTGAATTTTAATTTTTAAGCACTACGTATAATAAATAATTAATTCTCTGATTAATATGTCTATAAATTTAAAACCACTACACGATCGCATTATCGTCAAAAGGATTGAGGCTGAATCTAAAACAGCAGGAGGTATCATCATTCCCGATTCAGCAAAAGAAAAGCCAATCGAAGGCAAGGTGGTCGCAGTTGGCGAAGGAACCCTTGATTCCAACGGCAAAAGAGTTGCACTCATCGTTAACGAAGGCGATGTTGTTCTTTTTGCAAAATGGGGAGGAACTGAAATCAAAATTGGTGGCGTTGAATATCTTATTATGAAAGAATCCGATGTTCTTGCTATTAAAAAATAACGATCAAAAAACAATCTAAACTAATTATTCATAAATATATGTCTGCAAAAATCGTAGTACACGGAGCAGAGGCTCGCGAAAAACTTTTAAAAGGTGTTAACATAATGGCAGATGCTGTTAAGGTTACACTTGGTCCAAAAGGGAGAAATGTCGTTCTTCAAAAATCATATGGTGCACCAAAAATTACAAAGGATGGTGTTTCCGTTGCAAAGGAAATCGAACTTGAAGACAACATTGAAAATATGGGTGCTCAAATGATCAAAGAAGTTGCTTCAAAAACAAACGATATCGCTGGCGATGGAACAACAACTTCAACCGTTCTTGCACAAGCAATTGCAATTGAAGGCATTAAACTTGTTGCCGCTGGAATGAACCCAATGGATTTAAAACGCGGAATTGATTTTGCCGTTAAAGCCGTTGTCGCACACGTTGAATCAAAGCAGGTGCACAAAATTGGAACTTCATCAAAAGAAATCGCACAAGTTGCAACAATCTCTGCAAATGGAGATATTGAGATCGGGAGTAAAATTGCCGAAGCTATTGCAAAAGTTGGTGCAAACAGTCCAATTACAGTTGAGGAGGCAAAAGGTCTTGAATTTGAGATCGATGTAAAAGAGGGAATGAACTTTGACAGAGGTTATCTTTCACCTTACTTTGCAACAAATTCAGAAAAAATGATTGCCGAACTTGAAAATCCTTTTATTTTAATTTACGAAAAGAAACTTGCATCACTTCAAACGATGATCCCGCTTCTTGAAGCCGTTGTTAAGACGGGTCGTCCGCTTTTAATTATCGCTGAAGACATTGAAGGTGAGGCTCTTGCAACGCTCGTTGTGAACAAACTTCGTGGTGGCTTGAAAATTGCCGCAGTAAAAGCACCAGGTTTTGGAGACAGAAGGAAGTCTATGCTTGAAGATATCGCAATTTTGACTGGCGGAGAATTCATTTCTGAAGAAATTGGAATTAATCTTGAAGATGTAACTTTGGAATCACTTGGAACCTGCGAACGCATTGTGATTACAAAAGATGACACTACAATTGTTGGTGGAAAATCAAAAAATCCGCAAGATATTAAAGATAGATGTTCGCAAATTGAGCGTCAGATCAAAGAAACAACTTCAGATTACGACCGCGAAAAACTTCAAGAACGCCTTGCAAAACTTTCAGGTGGTGTTGCTGTTTTAAAAGTTGGCGGTGCAACGGAAGTTGAAGTAAAAGAACGCAAAGACCGCGTTGAAGATGCCCTTGCTGCAACAAAAGCTGCTCTTGAATCTGGCATCGTTGCTGGTGGTGGCTCTGCTCTTTTGTTTGCTCGTGAATCGTTGAAAGACATCAAACTTGCAAATGATGACCAAAACGCCGGTCTCTCAATTGTTTATAAAGCTCTTTCTTATGTCGTTAAGCAAATTTGTTCAAACGCTGGAGTTGAAGGTGCCGTTATTATGAATGAAATTCTTGCAAAAAAAGATTTCAAACACGGTTATGATGCACAAAACGACAAAATCGTTAATATGTTTGACGCTGGTATCATCGACCCTGCAAAAGTCGTAACAGTTGCTTTAAAGCACGCTGCATCAATTGTGAGCCTTTTAATCACAACTGAGGCAATTGTTGCCGATTCTCCAAAAAAAGACGATTCTTCTGCCCCAATGGGTGGTGGAATGGGAGGCATGGGCGGAATGTACTAAAATTTCCCCATTAGCAAACTTTAGGGAAAAATCCCTAGGGTTTGCCGTCCATCATTCGCTAATATTTTTTACTTGTCGTCCATTCGTGGAATTACGATTGTAATATCATTTACAACTGAAAATTCATCGCCAGTTTCAATAATACTTTCAGTTTCATCAAGTAGTATCTTTGTAAATGCATTCAGCACACTTCTTTCGTGAATTGCTTGAATGCCCTCACCATTTTGCTTGAATCTTGCAACGATTTCATCTTTTTGGTTTTTATAAATGTTAAACATAAAATCCTGCGGTTGCGATTCCATTCTATTCATAATATGAACATAAGCTTTCAAGAATTTATCGCCCATTCTTAGATAACCGTCATCGTAATTACTCCATTTATAATCGAATGTTGTATCATTTCCAACTTCTTTAAGAAGAAGATAGTTGTATGGCGGTTTAAGACGATCTTCAACCTTCAAAATCCTTGGCTCAACGGAGAGGCATCCAGTCAAAAGCCAAGAAATGATGAGTGACATTACCACAAAATTATTTCTTAAAACTTTCATCATTTATTGAGCAAATACTTTTTATATTTTTCAATTGTTTCTTTGGAAGCTCGAACCTTGTAAGTTCCTTGAACGACTCTGCTAAAAATATAATAACCGTCTGGTGTTGTCGTTGTAGTATCAATGATTTTATTGCTTTTGTCGATTAACTGAATCGTTGCATTGGAGACGGGAATTTTCTCATCGTTCATTTGAACAACAAGCGTTCCTTCAATATCAATAATTTTTACAATTGGAACAAGAATTTTGTGAGGAGCTCCCGCTTTAAGAATGATTTTTCTTTTCACACTTTGTGCAGGCTGAACTGATATGTCGGGCATCATTCCAGTATCGGCATCAAAAAGGAAAGCGGAATCGGATGGAAGTCCCGTTAAAAGTAGCTGACCTTTTGCATTCGTGAGTTCTTTTTTTGAATTGCCCGAAGTCTTGATTGCGACATCTTTTGCTGGTACTTCGTCAAAATCCCATTTACCATTATTATTTGCATCCATAAATGCACTAACAGCAATAATTCCCCCACTCGCAGCACCAGATTGACTTATTTTTGGCTTAATACCATCAAATATCACGCTTTTGTTAAAATTGATATTAATATTCGCACTAATAGATTTATCCGTGCCTAATTGAAAACTTGTCGTAATATATTTACTATTAACATTGAGGCCGATCATGTAAGTACCTTGGTTTGTAACCAGATTCATATTATAAGTGCTGGTTGTGCCAAATAAACCACGATTATAGTTGGCACTAAATGACGATGTTGTGAAGAAGGTTTGTGCAAAAAGAGGAGTATAATTTACCGTTCCACGTAAAAGAAAGCCTTTTTCCGACTTAAAAGTCAAGTTCGCACTTCCTGTTGTGGACTTTACAACTTGGTTGCCATTTTGGTTAACACTTGTTTGTAGGCTATTTGCAAGGGAGAGGGATTTAATGAATGTGATTGAATTTTGTGCATCGAGTGTATAATTTGCGTTTCCAGAATTAAGCGTGTTTACCTTGAGGGAATATGTTCCTACGACAAATTTCCCAAAAAGTTTTATTCCATTTTTTATACGAATTTCATTTAATGATTTTTGTGCAGCTTCATTTGCTTGAGGTCTTGTTTCGCTAATAAACTTTTCCGTAAAGATTTGCGAGCTTACGAACAAATTGGATTCCTTAAAAACCGGCGCGTTTAAACTAAATTTTGCTGCACCTTCATGTGAATTCAGATGATAAGCAAAATCTGTGTTGACTATTATCCCAAAAAGCGACGTTGTTATTGATGACGAAAGGTAGTTCTGGCGTTCAGCTTGATTTGCCGCAATGCCAGTAAAGTTTTTCATATATGATGTCATTCCAATGGCAAGGGATGTCTCATTACCAATTCCGTAGCGAATATTTCCGAAGTATCGTTGAGTATCGTAAGTTTGATCATCCGCCTTTGGTATTGAGCTTGCAGTTGGAATGATGGATGTTCGTTCTTTAACTGTACTAAACTCGTACCCAATTTTTCCTTTTTGTAATAATGACGAAGAAAGATTAACTTTTTGAATCACCTCGCGAGATTGCCCAAATGGACCATAAAACACCAACTTCACCGTGTTAAGACCAGCACTGAGCGGAATTTCTGAAAAAAGGTAAAACCCCGTTAAATCAACTGTTGAAAAATTAAGAAGGTTATTGTTGAGATAAATTTCAACTGACCAATTTGGAATTGCATAACCAGTGATTTGCAAATTATTAAAGTCAATTTTCCAACCTGCTGGAATATTGGAAACTGATGCCCCAATGCCCGTTGTTGCACTTGAAATCAAATTTGCTGGCGTTGTGGCAATATCGCCAACCCAGTATTGCTTTGGGTGAAGGTAGTGTTCAAATGGGTGAGAAATGGAATCATTTCTTCGAAGTGAAGCCTTCATTGAGTTCAAATTGAACTGATCTGAATTTCCAACAACACTCCCTGTAACATTTAATATAGATTTTAGCAAGTGACTTGTTGATGTAAATGAAAGATTTTGATTCATTTTGAAAGTCTGGCTATTAATTGCATTACTGTATGTCATATCAATATTTGGCATTGAAAATTGTTGGTATTCCTGTACTTCGAGTTTGGCTTTTTTGAGTTCTTCGTCATCGGGGTTTTTATCTTTATTAATATTTCCAAGAGCCTCTTGCCTTGCAAGTGCTTGTTCAATTGGGAATGGTGTTTTGGTTTCAACATTTAAAACTTGTTGAGAAAGGTCAAACTTCATTTCCATTGGAAAGAGTTGAGCCAACATTTCGATTGAAACTAGGAGTTCGGTATAAAGAATTACTGCATCTTGAGCTGTAAACTGGTAGGTTGCATTCCCAATTTTGACAACACCAGTTTTGGTATTGATCTCAATTTTATTATTTTCCTTTAAAAACCACCCAACAAGAAGATCTCCTTTTTCTTCAAGGGGAATTTGCGTATATTTTGCGAAAAATGAAAGTGGGATATAATATTTATCCCGCTGAATTGTACTTCCGTATATGATAAAATCATCGGCAATGGTAATACTTCCAAGGTTGAATGATGTTAAATATGGTTCGTAATTTGAAGGTTCCGTTGGTTTTGAGATATACGGAAGTTTTTTCTGCGTTTCACTACTAACAACCATTTGCGTTGCCGCCATTTTAGCCTCTTCAATATCAGGAACTTGATGTAGGGTATTTAAAGTTGTAGGTGTTTCTGGTGTTGTAAAATTTGTTGCCAAAGAATCAACAACTTGAGGGACTTCCGTTTGTGGTAAATCTTTAGTTTGTGATGAAACTTGAGGCAAATTTGGACGTTGCTCCTGTGTCTGCTCTTTTTGTAATTCCGCTGCAAAGCATATTGAACGCCAAATGGTACTTGCAAAGCACATAAGATGGATCGCCATAATGGTTATTTGAACCAATTGGCGAAATAATTTTGATATTAAACACATGAAGTGGAACATTGGTTAGCATAATTATCGCCATCATCTATTTATCTGAATCTAGCGTTGTACGCGGTGTCAATTCCAATATTTTTTTGGCGATGCTGTATTCTCTTGCTCCAACTGGGGGTAAGTAAGTTGCCTCAATTGAAGTAATATCATCATCCTTAAAGGCCGTTTCATCGTATTGTAAAAGAATTTTACGCATTTTTAAAGGGTTTGGAATTGAAACATTTGTTTGTTCAAATTTACCAAGCATTTTTTTGCCCTTGAAAAATTTCGCAACAATTCTTCCAGTCATTGAGTATTGTCCAACATTGTTGATGTCAAACATTATGACATTCAAATCCTTGTCAATTTTCATATTATTAATTTCTGCTGATTTCTGACTTGTTGAAGTTTCGTCTGAAATAAAAATTGGAATAGATATTTTGAACAAAGGTTTTACTTTAATTGCAACATTTCCTGCATCCGGTTGTTCTGAAAGTTGTGGAATTATTGGACTGTCATCAAGTTCTTGAAAAACAATATAAGCAGCATATTCGCTTAATGTTGCAGTTGGGATTTTCCTAAATGTGAATTTCACAGTTTGAGTTTGCTTTGGTTGAAGCGTCACCTGCTTTGGAGAAAACATAACCATTTGTTCGATTGGTTGCATAAGTTTATGTTCTTCTTCTGTTGCAAGTTTAATTTCACCAGTTGGCGTCATAGTTTGGTATCGAAAACCTATACGATATGTTGTTACATCTGCTGTTTCATTCATAAGTAATACAGATTGTATTTTACTAGTGGTGTTAAGTTCGACGCGTAACGGTGTCAATGAAAGCCTAGCAAATGCTGATGATGCAAATAATAAAGCGATAGTAGTGGTAGTAATTGTTAAAGCGACGGCTCTTTTTAGTATCATAAAAAATGAAAAAGGTTAAATTTAATTAAGCATAAGTTACATAGATGTCATATGTACCCGTGTAAACGCCAGCTGCTTGGTTTGCTCCAACATTAAGAGTTCCACCGTAGTTCATTGTTGCCGTTCCTGCGGCACCAATTGTTGTTGGCAGTGTTGGATAAAGGAAGTTGACCGTCATTGTATTTTCTCCATTGGCAATGGTTGTTGAAGTTGGTGTTTCAATGTTAATGTTTTGATTTGGCTGACCTGAGAATGTCAGAGTTGCAATATGTGCACCAGAGTTTGGAATATAACGAGCCCCACCTGCGTTTGTAACATCACCAGTTGGAGAAATTGTTACAGTACCAATTGTTGCCGTTGGAACAACTTTTCCAAATTCCATATTACCAGCGGAAGTTGATGCAATTTGTTGCATAACTTGTGCGCCAACCGTTCCCTCAATTGCATTTGCATTGAAATGCAATGTATGGGAAAGGTTGAATGTGGTGTATACCAGTAGCATCCTTAGTAAAACCGCAAAAGAGGTTTTTAAAGGTGTAAATTTGGCATTGACCATCTGCTAAACATAAGTTACATAGATGTCATATGTACCTGTGTAAATACCAGCTGCTTGGTTTGCTCCAACATTAAGAGTTCCACCGTAGTTCATTGTTGCCGTTCCTGCGGCACCAATTGTTGTTGGCAGTGTTGGATAAAGGAAGTTGACCGTCATTGTATTTGCGCCATTTGCAAGTGTTGCCGATGGTGCTGTATCAATTAAAATTCCTTGGTTTGGTTCCCCGCTGAATGATAGCGTTGCAACGTGTGCACCAGAGTTGGGAATATAACGAGCTCCACCAGAGTTTGTAATTGAACCATTGGCATTTACAACAACAGTTCCCGCTGTGACAGTTGGCACAACTTTACCAAAATCCAAAGTTCCAGCTGTTGCCGATGTAATCTGCTTCATAATTTGTGCCTGTGCTGTACCAGTAATTTTTCTGTTGGCATCACTTTGCGTTGTTAATGGAAATAGATGTAGTACGTCTAAAGTTCCATATGTCGTTGACGATCCAACATAATCACCCTTGTCAGCGCCAACTGTATAGTTTCCCGTCGAAGAAGGTGCAGTGTATGTTTCAGCACTTGCTGGTGCATTGTGTACGATTGTCGCAACACCCGCTGCTGAGACCATGAACGCAATATTCATTGCGATTTTAAGTTTACTCCTCTCTTTAAACATAAAAAATAAAAATTAATTAATTGTATATAGTTAATATGCCATTAGCTTAAAAAGCCAAAACCATTTATGAAACATAAGTTACAAAGATGTCATATGTTCCAGAATAAATTCCCTGAGCTTGGTTCGCCCCAACATTAAGAGTTCCACCATAACTCATAGCAGCATTACCATCTGCACCAATTGCACTTGGAACGGCTGGGTAAAGGAAGTCAATGGTCATTGTATTGACGCCATTGGCAATAGTTGCCGAAGCTGCAGTAGTAATTTCGATTTTTTGATTTGGTTCACCGGAAAATGTCAGTTGTGCAACATGTGCACCAGAGTTTGGAATATAACGAGCACCACCAGAGTTTGTAATTGAGCCATCTGCAGCGATAACGATGGTGCCAAGTGCCGAAGTTGGCACAACTTTACCAAAATCCAAAGTTCCAGCTGTTGCCGATGTAATCTGCTTCATAATTTGTGCCTTTGCTACGCCACCAGAAATAGCTTTAATTGGATTCCCAGCATTTGTGCCAGTGTAGTCAGTTGGCACATAAGCTCCAGCACCGGGAGTATATGTTTCAGCACTTACTGGTGCATTGTGTAAAATTGCTGCAACACCACCAACGGAAACCATAAATGCAATATTCATTGCGATTTTTACTTGTTTATTTTCAAACATAAAAAATTTAATTAATTAACGGATTTCAAATATATATTTTTAAAATGTCAAGATTTTTTTCTATTTAAAATAATAAAATATTTCATCAATTATTTTGTAGTTCAGCAGAGTTAAAATTATTGACATATAAATTTTCATTGGATTATGTTTATTGCAACGCAATAACTTATAATGAAATTACAAACCATTCCTAGTACAATTTCCAGTGTGCTATCCAACGCACTACGCGTTTTTTCTGTTGAAATGATTTCTCGTGCAAATTCTGGTCACCCTGGAATGCCACTTGGAGTCTCCGATATCGCAACCGTTTTATTTACAAAATTCCTTAAATTTCATGCAAAAAACCCAAAATGGTTAAATCGCGATCGCTTCGTTCTATCAGCTGGGCATGCTTCCGCTTTACTTTATTCACTTTTGCACTTAACGGGTTACGAAGACTGCACTCTTGAAGAGATAAAAAACTTCAGAAAGCTTCACTCAAAAACAGCCGGTCACCCTGAATACGGATTTCTTTCTGGTATTGAGACCACAACGGGACCATTAGGGCAGGGTATCGCAAATGCAATTGGAATGGCAATTGCAGAAAGAAAACTTAATGCAGAATTCGGCGACTTAATTGGGTATAAAACATATTGCCTTTGTGGAGACGGCTGCCCTATGGAAGGTATTGCACTCGAATCACTTCAAATTGCTGGGCATTTAGGTCTTTCAAATTTTGTTTTAATTTACGACAAAAACAACATCACAATTGATGGAGATCTTTCCATTTCATCATCAGTTGATTACCCAAGAATGTTTGAATCGTTTGGGTTTGCCGTTGTTGAATGTGATGGACATAATTTTGAGGAAATTGAAAATTCACTTGCATCGGCACAAAAATCAACAAAGCCAACGGTGATTATCGCAACAACGAAAATTGGTTTTGGTTCATCAAAAGAAGGAACGGCGAAGGTTCACGGTTCGCCACTTTCTTCTGACGAGATATATGCTCTTAAAATCAAGCTTGGTGTTGATTACAACATTGATACCATTCCGCTTGATATTATCAATACTTGGCGTGAAATTGGTGTTAGATCTGAAAATGAACTTCAGAGTTGGAATAAAAAAGTTGAAATATCGCCAAAAAAAGAACTTTTACAAAAATTCATTAATGGAAATTTTAAGCAAGAAATTTCAGAGGCAATTGAGCGAGTTAAAGTAAAATTTTCTTTAGAAAAACCAAATTCAGCAACAAGAGTTCTTTCGGGTGTAGTTCTTGAGGAACTTTCAACTTTGCCATTTGTAATTGGCGGTTCGGCAGATTTATCTGGATCCAATAACACAAAGTCTGCAAAAAATCGCCTTATAACGAAAAATGATTTTAGTGGAAACTATATTGCTTATGGCGTCCGAGAACACGCAATGGCAGGAATTATGAACGGACTTTCACTTTCAGGATTTCTTCCATTTGGAGGAACATTCCTTGTTTTCTCAGATTATATGCGAAATTCAATTCGCCTTTCTGCGTTAATGAAAACCAAAGTTTTTTATATTATGACGCACGATTCCATCGGCTTAGGGGAGGATGGTCCAACTCACCAACCCGTTGAGCACCTTGCTTCGCTTCGTGCAATTCCAAACTTGAATGTTTTCCGCCCGTGTGATGCAATCGAAACCGCAAACTGTTTTGCACTTGCAAACGAACTTGAAACGCCGTCACTTTTTGCATTAAGCAGGCAAAACCTACCATTTGTCAATGAATCAACGCATGAAAACCCTGTAAAATTCGGTGGATATGTTGTTAAAAATGAGGAAAATCCAGAGTATGTTATAATTGCAACGGGCTCAGAAGTTGGAATCGCTCTTGATGTGGCGGGGGCATCAAGCAAGAAAATTCGTGTTGTTTCGGTGCCGTGTTTGGAAATTTTCCGTCAGCAATCGAGTGAATATCTTGAAAAAACATTGGGAAATTATTGTCGTGTTTTCATCGAAGCTGGAATTGTCAACTCGTTTTGGGGTTTAATCCGCGAAGGTGATTTATATTTTACCGTTGATACATTTGGTCACTCCGGAAAGGCAGAGGAAGTTTATGATTACTTTGGTATTACGGCGGAAAACATTTTAAGCAAAATTTAGTTTATGGCAATACCAACATTTGAAGAATTAATGCTTCCCGTTTTGCAAAAAATTCAAGGCGAAACATACAAAAGAACGGAGGTTTTTGCAACTTTAAAAGATGCAATTCAGTTGCAATGGAAGCTTGGCGAGGAGGAAATGAATCAAGCCGTTTCCAATGGTAACACGAAAGTGCAAGATAGAATTGGCTGGGCAATGACATTCCTTACAAAGGCGGAATATATTGAAAAAGACCCTAATAGGAAAATGTCGTACATTGTTACTGAACTTGGCAAAAAGGCACTAGAGGACTGCACAACAAACAATATTCCATTAAATATAAAATATTTAGAAGAAAACTCGCCCAATTACAGTTCAAACTGGAATGTGAAATCTGCCGTGTTAAGCAAGGATGTTACCTTAACCGAAGAAAAAGGCGACGTTGACATTGAAGTTGTTGCAGGTGAAATGAGGGACGCCGTGGAGGAAGAATTAAAGGCAAAGCTTCAAGCAATGGAATGGGATAAGTTTGAAGATTTCTGCGGAGAACTTGTTGTGAAAATGGGCTATGGAGTTCAAGGCACACGAGGGAAAAGGGTCAAAGACGGTGGAATTGACGGCACAATTCTTGCGGGCGATAAGTTGAATATTAAGGAAAAAATATACATTCAGGCGAAGAGGTATCAAGCTGGGAATGCTGTTTCATCGAAAGATATGCAAGCGTTTCTTTATGTTGTTACAAAACTTAAAGCAAAGGGAATTTTCATAACAACTTCAACATTTTCACCAGATGCAAAATCTGTTGCCAATGATGACCAAAAAACGGGACACATCGCCATTATTGATATTAACCGCCTGATAAAGTTATGTTTTGAATACCGCCATGGCGTTGCTGTTACCAGAACTGTTGACTTGTTTGAAGTAACTTTGTGAACTCGCAATGGCAATAATTAAACCACAAGTTCTAACGGACGACTCCCATACAGGATTGCTCAATTTTTTGAATATAACATTGGACGTTTCCAAAGAGGAGATCCTTTGCTGGATCGCACTCTGGAAATTACGCGAAAAGGCCAATGTTTATTTGGCCAAGCACCTCTGTGTTTTTAAAGCACTAGAAGAGATTTTATCAAAAACAAGTTTGCCAGCATTAAAACCGGCAGAAGCCTTAAAAATTTATGAAGAAGCTCAACTCTTTGGAGCGAAAATCATCACACCAAGAAGTCCCGAATATCCGCAACAATTAAAGCAAATTATTGATTTTCCAATGGCTTTGTACAGTTTTGGAAATTATGCATTACTTCAAAACAAAATATTTGCAATCGTTGGTTCACGATCAGCTTCTGCCGATGCCCTTCAGATTGCATACAATTTTGCGGAAGATCTTTCAAAGAAAAATATTACAATTGTTTCAGGTTTTGCCAATGGAGTTGACACCGCTGCCTGCAATGGAGCGTTAAAATTTGGGACAATTCAAGTTTTAGGTTCAGGTCTCGCCTGCCCATATCCGCGAAACAATGTTGATTTATTTAAGAAAGTAGTTGAAAATGGAGGACTTTTCCTTTCAGAATTTCCAATTAACACGCCCGCAATGCCGGATCACTTCCCAACGCGAAATCGAATAATAACAGGACTTTCATCGGGAGTTTTGATCGGTCAAGTCAATAGAAAGGGCGGAGTTTCTGGGACTTTGGTCACACTTCGAATTGCAATTTCACAAGGAAGGGAGGTGTTTGCTTACCCAGGAAATCTTTTGGATGATCGTTCAAAAATATGCAATAATTTGATAAAAAATGGCACGGCACATTTTACAACTTGTGCACAAGATATTATTGAAATCATTGGAGATTCTAAAATTCATACGAAGTCTTATGTAAAAAATTACACACAGAATGATTTTAAAAGTGACTTATTTTCACACCAAATTTCAGAAAATTCTGCACAAAAGCTGGAAAAGTTAGAAAGTATTGCAAAGAGTGTACAATTTGAGCGAGAACAGGAGATGATTTTTGACGATGAAGATCTTGAAATGGTATACAATTCACTTTCAACAAACCCGATTTCCGTCAGCGACGTTGTCACGATGACAAGACTCGACGTTTCGCGTGTTCAAGAATGCCTAAGCGAACTTGAACTATATGGGAAAATAACAATGAATCATATTGGTAAATATTCAATTATGTTGATTTCTCGCTAAAACCCCTTTTTTTCAATCCCCCTTTATTTATACACAATGATAGTTTTATCCCCAAGGCGGATTTTTTCTTGACATTTTTTGTCAAAAATGACCCAAGATGTCTTTTCAAAAGCCTTGTCGGCAATCGTTCCAGAACAAATCGTTTCTTCAGATTTTTCATCTTCGTCCGTTAGATCGTTGTGAATTTCAACTTCGCGAACAATTATAACTTTTTTTTGTGGAAGGAAATCGTCTTCTTTACCTCTATTTATGGAGAAAATAACTTCATCTTTGAGTTGGCGTTTTTCAGAAATAAATCCTTTTTTCTTAAAGAATTGTTTCATTTCAAGGATAGCTTTTTTTGTTCCATTTTGAATTGCTTTGTATGTGATATTTGTGTCTTTTGTTTTCGATTGTATTGCCTGACCAGTATTGATTGAGATATTTCCAATCGTTGTGGAGCCTGTCGAAGATGCTTTTTCGTTTTCATGATAGGATCCGTTGAGTGCGATGATTTTTGCAATTTTCAAACTTGGAACCTCGTAAAGCTTAACGATACCATCAACAATTGAACTATATTTGTAAATCATCGGGCGGTTCATAGGAATACCACTTCCACTTGCGACGAAAAATATATCTTCTTCAGTTTTTGCTGAAAATGTTACATTTGGTGCACCAATATTGATGATGTAATCAACGGAGCTCAACGAATGGCTTGATTTACCTTCAATTTCCGCGATTTTAATTTCGCTTTGAATCGCCGAACTGTCAAACCTTTCAATAATATTTGCATATTTTTTAGTTTGCAGTTCCGTTAGTATGGTATTTCTAATCTGCTTTTGTGCGTTTATTTGTTCAGCATCGTCTGTTTCAGATTTTTCTGTGATGATAATCACTCTTGGAAGTTTGACTAAAAGATCCTCCTTTGTGGGCATTTCTTCAAGTTCGAGTAATGGTGCTTTTTGGTATTTCTCAAAATTCGCAATTTTCACCGAACAAGATGCAATAATTGATAGTGACAATATCAATGCGATGATTTTTTTCATATGTATATATTATTAATGTTAATGGTGTAAGTGTGAGATATGACTTCGCGAGTGATTCATTGAACTTCCGCGATGATAATGTGAACGACTGCCAACAACATTCCTGTTGCGTGAAAAGTATGAAAATCTTGACACCCGATAAGACCCCCAATGTGGACGATTTACCGATCTGTTATGTATATGGTGTTTTGACGAGCTTGATGGGTATGTGCGTGAAGCACCACCTTGGCACGATGCTAAGACAACAATCATTAACCACAACATTAATCCCAGTAAGAACCTCATACGTTGAATTTAAAGTTCATAATATCGCCATGTTGAACAGCATATTCTTTGCCTTCCATACGCATTTTTCCAACTTCTCTTGCACCAGATTCACCTTCAAATTCGATGTAATCATGAAAGCCAATTGTTTCGGCTTTAATAAAGCCTTTTTCAAAATCGGTGTGAATTATACCAGCGCATTCTGGGGCCTTTGCTCCTGCGGGAAATGTCCATGCGTGGGCTTCTTTTGGACCAATTGTATAAAATGTCCTCAAGTTTAAAGTTTCAAATGCTAATGCGGTTATAGCATCAATACCTGATTGATCCAATCCAATTGATTGTAAAAATTCAAATCGCTCATCATCACTTTCAATTGAAGCGATGTCTGCCTCAAATTTTGCACATATCATCACACATTTTGCTCCACTTTTCTTTGCGAATTCTTTCACCGTTTCAACGAATTTGTTTCCATTTATGGCATCGTTTTCTTTGACATTACAAACATAAAAGCTTGACTTACATGTAATGAAATTGAGTTTTTGTAACGCAGAAAGGAGCTCAGAATCCTTAATTGTGTTCAGCATTTTACCAGAATTTAGCACTTTTAATGCTGGATCCATTGCATCACAAATTTCTTTTGCGAGTTTATCACCACCTTTTGCTTTTTTTTCATGCTTTATTAGCATCTTTTCTGCCTGTTCGATATCAGAAAAAATAAGCTCGAGTTCAATTGTTTCGATGTCCCGAACGGGATTAACTGTTCCATCAACATGAGTTATGTCGGAATCATCAAAACAGCGAACAAGGTGAATTATTGCATCCACTTCGCGAATATGCGAAAGAAATTTATTTCCAAGACCCTCACCATTAGATGCACCCTTAACAAGACCAGCAATATCGGTTATTTCAAGATAATTTGGAACGATTTTTTGCGAATTTGCAACAACAGCAAGTTGCTTAAGAATTGTATCGTTTAATGCAACTTTGGCAGAGTTTGGTTCAATTGTGCAGAATGGATAATTTGCGGATGCGGCAATGTCTGATTTTGAAATGGCATTAAATAGCGTTGACTTCCCAATATTTGGCAATCCGACAATTCCGCATGTTAAACCCATTTTTTTATTTTTTTAGTGTCGAAAATACAAATGTTGAAAATGTTTTTTGTCAAGTAAAAAATTCTTAAGATTTGACAGCCCGTATTTTAAACAAACGACAGTTGGTTGATACTAAAAAATACCGAAATTTAACGTTTATCACAACTTCAATTACACAAAGGGTTTGTGCATACTATTCGTTATAACTTCACTGCAGAATATTTCGATGGAATTGAATATTACACAGGAGAAAAATTAAGCTTGAACTTTCATTATTCATATTCCACGATTGTAAATAAAACAATTTTAGAATATGAGCACAATTAACCACGAAGAAGTTCATAAATTTTCGCACAACAATTGGTGGGATTGCAATTCTCTTGAAAGTCAAATGCTTCACAGATTAAATATTTTGCGTATGGAGTTTGTTTTATCCCTGATAAGCGTTAAGAACAAAACAATTTTGGACATTGGTTGCGGAGGCGGAATTGCGTCAGAATCTCTCTCCCATTGTGGCGGATTTGTTACAGGTATTGATGCTTCAAAAGAGGCAATTAATTGTGCCATTGAACACGCACAGAAGTCTGGTGTTAAAATTGACTATCAAAACATTCCAATTGAAAATTTTACTGGGAATAATTTTGATATCGTTTTTGCAAATGATATAATTGAGCACGTGGAAAACCCTGCTTTGTTTTTGGAAAAGGCTGGTGAAAAAGTGAAATCAAGTGGAATTTTTATCATTTCAACAATAAATAAGAACTTTCTTGCAACTATTTTAGCAAAGTTTGCTGCTGAATATCTCTTTAAATTGGTACCAAAGGGGACTCATAACGAAAAGAAGTTTATCAATCCAAGTTTCATCAAGCAACACCTTCCAAGCTTTATGCACATCAAAACGCAAGGGTTTTCCTATAATCCACTTTTAAAAGCATTCTTTTTCGAACCAACTGCATTAGTGAATTACTTTATTGTTTTACAAAAAAAATGAAAATAGATGAAATCATTATTCGTCTTGCGAAAAATCCCGGATTAACAAGGAAATCTAGTGCAAAGTTAATTTTTCATTTCATAAGGAATAAGGCAAAAATTGATGATTTCGTTAAAGTTTTCGAAAAAATCAATAGTGAAATTTCTACTTGTCAAATTTGTGGTAATATTGCATTTAAAAACGAATTTGAAAGCCTTTGTGCGATTTGTCAAAATAATAAAAGGGAACACACTACGGTTTGTATTGTTGAAGATTTTGAGGATATAGCAAATCTTGAAAAAGGCTTATGGTACAATGGCTCTTACCATGTTTTGGGTGGGCTTTTGTCTGCTCAAAAAGGAATGATGCCAGAAAATCTTAATACGCAAAAGCTTTTTGAGAGAATTCAATCGATGGAAGTTTTTGAGATTATTTTTGCAAGTACATCATCATTTGAATGGCAGGCAACGATGCATTTCTTGATTGAAGAAATTAAGAAAATTCCAAATGGAGGTGCGGTAAAAATCACAGAATTTGCACATGGATTGCCAATCGGTTCTTCGTTTGAATACATAGACGAAGGTACTCTTCAAATAGCATTTAGCGGAAGAAAAAGTATTTAGCTACTTTTTCTTTGGACCAAATGTTACCGATCCGGCGTTACCGCTAAAACTTGCAGGCACAACAACGGACGCAACTTCAGTGAGCGATAGTTCAATTTTGCGTACGAATTCTTTTGCTTTTTCAGGAGATCCTCTTTCTCGACCCCTCAGCTGTACTATTACCGAAACTCGGTGACCGTCCGTAATAAACTCCATTATGCGTTTAAACTTTGTTTGGTAGTCATGCTCACCGATGTTTGGAGTCATTTTAATCTCCTTCTGTTCAACCTTGTGTTGCTTATGTTTAGCATCAGCTTCTTTCTTTTTGATATCATATTTGTACTTTCCAAAGTCTAAAATTTTACACACTGGTGGCTCAACATTTGGCGATATTTCGAGTAAGTCAAGACCTTCGGATCTTGCCTTAAATACAGCCTCCTTTATTAGCATTACACCAAGCATTTCGCCGTCGCTACCAACAACTCTAACTTCTCTGGCTGTGATTTCATCATTTTTTTTTGGAATTTTTTGTGACATTGTACTTAAAAAGTTGAAAAAGAATTTCCGCAACCGCATTTTGAAGTTGCATTGGGATTTTTGATGGAAAAGAATGCTGTTCCGATATCATTTTGTTCATATTCAAGAACGCTACCAGATATCATATCTTTTGCGGAATCTGATACATAAACTGGAGGATTTTCGTGCACTTTTGTCGAATTTTGTGGCTCCGTGTTTGGCGTTTCAAATGAATAGGAAAATCCATTACAGCCACCAGGTTGCACTGAAATAAGGAGCGAAAGCTCACCAGATAAAATCTGAGATAATCTTTCGCGGGCATTATTTGAGACTTGTAAGACGGGCATATTAATCTTTTTTCTCTCCAAAAAGGTGTAAAAGATTGACAAAAATGTTCACAAAATCAATGTAAAGCGTTAAAGCACCCATAATTGCCACTTTTTTAATTGTTTCATCATCAATTGAACCAGATTGATAGTGGTAATATGTTTCTTTGATTTTTTGAACATCGTATGCCGTCAAGCCTGTGAATATTAAAACAGATAGAGCTGAAAGAGCAAAGGACATGCCAGATGATTTCAAAAATATGTTCACAATTGAAGCGATAATTAAGCCAACTACTGCCATCATTAAAAATGAACCCAAAGCTGTTAGATCTTTTTTTGTTGTATAACCGTAAAGTGACATTGCGGCAAAAGTTCCAGCTGTAACGAAAAATGCTCTTGCAATTGACGTTCCTGTATATACAAGAAAAATTGCCGAAAGAGAAAGACCCATAAGTGCTGAATAGGCATAAAACATCCCGCGTGCTTTTTCAAAAGAAAATGAGCCAATTTTAAAACCGAGCACTAAAACTAAAACAAACGGTGCAAACATTACAACAAATTTAAAAGGACTTTGGAATAAAAATCGTCCAAGTTCTGGTGACGCAAGAACGGCTTGATATAAAACAAACGCGACAATTCCAGTAATTCCAAGTGCAAGTGCCATGCTTTGATAAACATAGACCATGTAGTCCCTTAAACCAGTTGAGCCAGCATTGGCAACCGAAGAAGAAGATGAGGAAAATGTATTCATACGAAAATAAATAAATTATTATAATGTATTTAATAATTAAGTTTTTAGGAATGTCAAGAAGTTTTTATGTGACTTTTATGTGGCAGATTGGTACTGGTAATTAATATTCATAACAATGTAAATAACGGGAGTTTTTGCCAATTATTGTAAACTCAATTTTCTACTTGCAATTTAACAACAATGGTTTTATTTGACGAAAAATCAGGAAAAATAAATAATTGGTTATGCTCACCGGTGCTGATATTATTATAAAGGTTCTAAACGAAGAACTTAATGTTACGGAAATTTTTGGCTATCCAGGAGGTGCCATTTTACCAATATACGACGCACTGTTTCGCAATGGAAGCATTAGGCACTACTTGACTCGTCATGAGCAGGCCGCTGGTCACGCTGCCGAAGGGTATTCACGCTCGTCTGGTAAGGTTGGCGTTTTGTTTGCGACTTCAGGTCCTGGTGCAACAAATACCATCACCGCATTAACGGACGCCTTTATGGATGCCATTCCAATTGTTTGTATAACAGGACAGGTTGCCCTTTCATTAATTGGAACTGATGCCTTTCAAGAAGCCGACATTGTTGGATTGACTCGCTCCTGCACTAAGCACAACTATTTAGTGACAAATGTTAATGACATTCCTCGTATTTTAAAGGAAGCATTTTTGATTGCAAAATCTAAAAAACCTGGCCCCGTGTTAGTTGATATTCCAAAGGACATCCAAAACCAAGAATTTACAGGCTTACTTGATGATGGACCACGAAATATTATTGCCAAAAAATGTCAAAATTCTGTTATTGATTATTCTGCAATTCAAAGTGCAATTGAGTTAATGAAACAAGCAAAAAAACCAGTATTTTATATTGGTGGTGGGGTTATTAACGCAAATGCAAGCAAACCATTACTTGAGCTTATCAACAAAACAGGGTTTCCGTTTACTTGCACCCTTATGGGACTTGATTCCATTCCGGCAAGCCACCCAAGCAACCTTCGAATGCTTGGAATGCATGGTTCAATTGAAGCAAATCTTGCAATGTATGAAGCGGATTTGATTATTGCAATTGGCTCTCGTTTCGATGATAGAATTACAGGTGATACACGTAAATTTTCTCCAAATTCCAAAAAAATCCACGTTGATATCGATGATGTTTCAATTAACAAAATAATCAAAATTGATATCAAACTTCTTGGGGATGCAAAAGAAGTTGCGGAAGCACTTTTGGATGAATGGAATTTGCAAAATGCAAAACCACAAAATATTGATACATGGTGTGAAAAAATCCAGAATTGGCGGTCAGAAAACTCCTTTGCATACATACAGCAATCAAACAATGCCATTCTTCCTCAGCATGCAATTTCAACAATCAACAAATTGACAAAACATTTTAACCCAATTGTTACAACGGATGTTGGGCAGCATCAAATGTGGGCAGCACAATATTTCGAATTTGAAAAACCACGCCATTGGTTAACATCTGGAGGTCTTGGAACTATGGGATATGGTCTTCCTGCCGCCGTTGGTGCTCAAGTTGCACATCCTGATGAAGTCGTTATTTGTATTAGCGGAGACGCATCCATTTTAATGAATATTCAGGAACTTTCCACAATATGCCAGTATCGCCTTCCAATTAAATTATTCATAATTAATAATTCTTATATGGGAATGGTAAAGCAATGGCAGGATTTGTTTTATGAAAATCGCTATAGCCAATCCTATACGGACTCACTCCCAGATTTTGAAAAACTTGCGGAATCTTTTGGAATTAAAGGAATGACATGCACTCAGGTCGATAAACTTGAAGAAAAAATTAACGAGGCAATCGCCTACGATGGTGCCGTGGTATTTAACTGTATTGTTTCCGATAACGAACATGTTATGCCAATGATTCCATCCGGAGCTGCCCACAATGAACTTGTTAAAAAATAAAATGATTATCCAAACTATTGTAGCAATACTTGTGTTATCAACAAACTCATTTGCTGAAGAAATTTCCACTCTTCCGGAAGGCAGCCCCTCCAGTGTTATGAATATCGTTACAAATATTGAAAAAAATGTTGCTGAAAATATTACAAGTTGCATTAAGGACGACGCAAGTTTACGAAATGTTTACGAATATGATGCCGTTAAGGAAGTCATCAACAAAAAATTCAATGAAGCTTCCAAATGTGAAGATATCATTAAGGAGCTTGAAGGCATTGGTGCTGTAAAAAAACAAGTTACAGACGTTATAAGCGGTGCTATGTGTGCTGAAAATGCACCAGTTGAAAATGCAGAACAGAAAAGAAAATCATTGGAAGATATTTATGGTAAACTTTCCCAAGAATATTCAAAATTCTTTGCATACGATGAAAATCTTGCCAAATTTGAACAGTGTATTTCATTTTATGCAAACGCTGCAACATTTATCAGCATTAAAGCCGAAGAAGATTCACAAAAGTTTGCCATTAGAGAGAAAAGAGGTATTCTTTCTGCACACGGTCTTTTAGGATTCTATGGTGAGAATAAGGGTTCCACAGGTTCAGATATTGTATCAATGATAAACGATATAGAAAATAAAAATATTTCCATCAAAGAGGTAAAAGGTTATGCAATTATTGAAGATGTAAAAGAGAAGTGGGAGCTTTCTGGTGCAATGGTTGGTTACTTAATTTACACTTTTAAAGATAAATACATTGCCATTCCCCTCATCAAGGGTATAAGTTATTCTTGCGACAAGTTATCGTATACAATTTTCAAATTTGAAAAAAAGATTGAAATTCCAGAAAAGGATTATATAGTTTATTTACTTGAACCATTAGAATAATCATTGGAATGGTATCGCAGTAATTTTTTAAAAAATCTATGAGACGCATCGTCGTAACAGGAATGGGTGTTGTAACATCCGTTGGGCTAAATCTGAAGCAAAATTGGGAAAACATTATCAATGGCGTTTCTGGTATTTCAAAAATTGAATCTTTTGATACATCAAACATTCCAGTAAAGATTGCAGGTGAAATTAAGACGCCGAATCAAACACCAAACGAAGCAGGTTTTATACTTAATATTGAGGATTTTGTCGATGCAAAGGATATCAAAAAAATGGATAAATTTATGGGCTATTCCATCGTTGCCACACAGGAGGCCGTTGAACAAGCAAATTGGAAGCCTGAAACCGAAGAGGAGCGGGCAAGAACTGGTGTAATAATTGGTTCTGGAATTGGAGGTCTTTATACAATTGAATCCAATGCAAAAAAAATGTTTGAAAAATCGGCCAAGGTTATTTCGCCATTTTTCATTCCATCTTCAATTATTAACCTTGCGTCTGGTTATGTTTCAATGAAATACGGCTTTAATGGACCGAACTGTGCAATCACAACCGCATGTGCAACTGGAGGACATGCCATATATCATGCATCGCATATAATTAAAGCGGGAGACGCCGACGTTATGATCGTTGGAGGAGCGGAATCCGCAATATGCGAACTTGGAATGGCTGGCTTTGCCAACGCAAAGGCTTTGTCGCGGTCATTTCCTGATGAACCACGCAGGGCATCGCGTCCTTGGGATAAAGCTCGTGATGGATTTGTTATGGGAGAAGGTGCGGGGATCTTAATTCTTGAAGAATATGAACACGCAAAAAAACGCGGTGCAAAAATTCTTTGCGAAGTTTATGGTGGAGGAGCCTCTGGCGATGCTTATCACATAACGGCACCGCACCCTGAAGGTTTTGGTGCAAAGCTTGCAATGAGAATGGCAATAAAAAACGCTGGAATCGATATCAAAGATATTGGATATATTAATGCGCATGGAACATCAACTCCACTTGGAGATATGGCCGAACTCAACGCTGTGCGTGAAGTGATTGGTGCAGAGCAAAAAAACATTGTAATGTCTTCAACGAAATCAGCGATCGGGCACTGTCTTGGAGCGGCGGGTGCAATTGAAGCAATTTATTCAATTATGGCGATGAATACTGGTGATATTCCACCAACGCTTAACCTTGAGGATATTGAAGATGGAACGGAAGGCTTCGACCTCGTTCCGTTGAAATCAAAACACATTGATGGAATTAAAGCAGTTCTTTCGAACTCGTTTGGCTTTGGTGGAACAAATTCTTCGGTGATTTTTGGGCGGGTTAGATAATGTTGACATTGAAATCTTTGTTAATTGAAGATCGCGAGGTTGTCAGCAATGCTTTTCGAAATATTGGCTGGAATAAACCTGTGGAATTATTTCAGAAATATCTTCAAGAGCAAGAAATTGGATTGAGAAAATGCTATGTTGCCTTTGAAAGTGATATTTCTTTGGGATATTGCACACTTTTACACAAATCCAAGTACGAATATTTTTCAACAAACAATATTCCAGAGATATCAGATTTGAATGTTTTGCCATTGCATCAAAATTGCGGAATTGGAACACAATTGATTCAAGAGTGTGAAAAATATGCGAAAGAAACATTAAATTCCAAAATAATTGGATTAGGCGTCGGCTTAACAGCAGACTATTCCAACGCCTTAAAGTTGTATCTCAAACTTGGATATCAATTTGATGGGCATGGCGTGGCATATTGTGGAAAAAATTTAAAATACGGTGAAACAACAACCGTTGATGATGAAATGAATTTATATTTAATGAAAAATATATGAAAAAACAATACCAACCACTAGAAAACGAAACATTTCCGGAAATTGAAAAGAAAATCGCCAAATTTTGGGAAGACAATAAAATTTTTGAACGATCAGTTGAAGAAACAAACGATGGCGAATTTATATTCTACGATGGTCCTCCCTTCGCAAACGGTTTGCCGCACTATGGTCATCTTTTAACATCGTTCATCAAGGATATCTATGCACGGTATCAAACAATGAATGGCAAAAAAACAGAACGCCGTTTCGGCTGGGATTGCCACGGTCTGCCTGCCGAAATGGAAGTTGAAAAACAACTTGGAATTCAAGGAAGGGTTGATATCACCAAGTACGGAATTGAACATTTCAATGAGCAATGTCGAACATCTGTGATGAAATACGCCGCCGATTGGGAACATTATATTCAAAAAGCGGGAAGATGGGTCAACTTTGAAAATGATTACAAAACGATGGATTTATCGTATATGGAATCTGTGATTTGGGCGTTTAAACAACTACACAACAAGGGTTTAATTTACGAAGATTACCGAGTTATGCCATATTCTTGGAAGGCGGAGACTCCACTTTCAAACTTTGAAACAAGAATGGATAATTCCTATCGCGAAAAGACATCCAAAACCGTAACGGTAAAGTTTGCAGTAACATCCGGCAAATATGCAGGTGCAAAACTTCTTGTATGGACGACAACGCCGTGGACGCTTCCCGCAAACCTTATGATTGCCATAAATTCTGCGGTCGAATATTGTGTTGTTATACATAATGATGAAAAAATTATTATAGCAAAAAATTTAATTGCAAAGAATTTTAAGGAAGCGGAAATTATGGGAGAGTTCAAAGGCTCTGAACTAATTGGTGCATCATATCAACCACTTTTCCCTTATTTCTCCAATCACACAAATGCGTTTAAAGTTGTTCACGGAGACTTCGTTACCACTGAAGATGGAACTGGAATTGTGCACATTGCCCCTGGTTTTGGTGAGGACGACCATGAACTTTGTAAGAAAATTGGCGTTCAAACTGTTTGTCCAGTTGATGAGAAGGGAAAGTATACCGCAGAAATTTGGGATATTGACCAAAATTCGCAGAAAATCGCACAAAAAAATTTCAATATTCAGACAGATCGTCTTTATACAAAGGAAATAACAAATGAAGATCTTCCATTAATACAAAAGCTTTACCAAGATTCCGAAGTTCGTAAGTTTTACGGCAAACAAATTTTAAGCGACCAAGAAATTCACGCAGAAATTGCACTTTATGTTGCTCTAAAAGCAAAATTTGATCACTCACGGTTAATGGTATTCGAACAATCCACCAATTCATTTATTGGACTTGCAGGAATTGATAACATCACTCTAAATTCCGAAGAAAAGCAGATTGGGTTTACTCTTCACAAAGAATTTTGGGGACGCGGATACGCAGTTGAAATCGGGAAAAAACTTATCGAAGTATCGGGTATAAATGAAATTTCAGCATACGCTGGCGAAGACAATCTTCAATCTCATAAAGTGCTTGAAAAACTTGGATTTGCGAATAAAGGAAAGAAAATTTACGAGAGATCTGGTAATGAAAGAGTAAATTTTACGCTGGATACTGGAATTCTTTCGCTAGTTGGGCGTCAAGTTTTTGATTGCAACGACGACATTATTAAATTCCTAAAAAAGCAGGGCTCTTGGTTTAAAACCGAGCAATACATTCATAATTATCCACACTGCTGGCGAACGGATACTCCGCTAATTTACAAAGCAATGCCTTCGTGGTATGTTAGAGTCACCGACTTCAAAGACGAAATGGTTGAAAATAACAAAAACATCAACTGGGTACCAAACCATGTTAAGGACGGAATTTTTGGAAAATGGCTGGAAAATGCACGAGATTGGTCAATTTCTCGCAATCGTTTCTGGGGTTGCCCTGTTCCGGTTTGGAAGTCAATCAGTGGCGCAAAATATGTATTTGGTTCAATTGCGGAAATGGAAAAATTCTTTGGGGTGGAAGTCAAAGATTTACACCGCCCGTTTATTGACAATTTGGAGTGCGTGGAGAAAATCATACCAGTCGCGCTTCCGTACTTTGTAATGTCGCAAGTTGTAGTAGAGCTAAAAAAGAAAGGGATAGTGCATATTTATGAAGAATACGGCAATTCATTGTTTTGCAGCGAAAACAATTATGATGAAATTCTTGATATAATAGAGAAAGCTATATCACAATATGTATCACAAAAACCAAATAGCGACACAACCCTCTCATCATTTCAAAATGAGTTTAAAAGATATAATTTGCGTGATGACAGCATTCAAATTAACTGCCGAATCAAAAGAGTCGAAGATGTCCTAGACTGTTGGTTTGAATCGGGCTCAATGCCATTTGCTTCCGTTCATTTCCCATTTGCGGACGAACGCTTTAAGAAAAACCCTGAAAATTTTGTTGCAACGGCGGAAACAAAACTTCCTTGCCCATCAAACTTCCCTGCCGATTTCATTGTCGAATACACGGCACAGACTCGTGGTTGGTTTTATACATTAATGGTGCTTGGGACGGCACTTTTTGGTCGCGAACCGTTCAAAAACTGCATTTGCCACGGTGTAATTTTAGACGAAAACGGGCAAAAGCTTTCAAAACGCTTGCGAAATTACCCAGATCCTTTGGAGGTTTTTGATACAATAGGTTCGGACGCTATGCGTTATTTCGTCGTTTCTTCGCCCGTTGTTAACGGTGGAGATTTATTCATTCCAAAAACCTCACAAGGAATTGCTGAAATTTTGCGTTTAATCATTAAGCCAATTTGGAATTCATATAATTTCTTTGCAATGTATGCCAATGCCGATGAAATCATTGGTATAAAAAGCTACAATTCCAGCAACACGATGGATATTTATATTCTTTCAAAGCTGCACGAATTTCTGCGGGATTTTAAACACGAAATGGATTCGTATAATACTCAAACCGCGTGTAAATTGATTGAAAATTTTATTGATGTACTGAATAATTGGTATATTCGTCGAAATAAAGAACGCTTTTGGAAAGCTAAAAAAGATGAAGATAAGGATTCAGCATATAATACTCTTTACACTGTAATTCTGGATTTTACAACCGCAATTGCACCAATTTTGCCGTTTACATCGGAGGCAATTTTTCAAAGGTTAATTTAATGCAAGAATTTATTCATCAGGAAGCTTTGCCGTTTATTTTACAGGAATATTCCCAGAAAAATAAAGTCATCTTCATTTCACAAAGTCACAATATTTTAGAAGAACTTACACATAACTTGGAATTTCTTGGTGTCGATGTCACAATTCTTGCACCGAGGTTTTCATTTTTTACAAATCACGAAGGTTTGAACGACTTTACATTTTTGAAAAATTATATTAAATCATTTGAAAGCCAAGCAAAAGTTACACTAATTCACTCATCTTTGTTATTCTTTCCATTGCCAGAGCCAGATTCCTTCACAAGAATGACCCTTACGAAGGGACAAAGTATTTCTATTGTAGAAATTGCAAAAAAACTTGTTGAAATGGGTTATAACTCAACGTCAACCGTTTACAATCCGGCCGAGTTTAGTATGAGGGGGTATATTTTGGATTTTGCCACGACGAACGAAGCAATTAGAATTGAGTTTTCCGGTAATAAAATTGAGGAAATTAAACAATTTGATTGTGAAACTCAAAAGTCAGTAAAAACAGTTGGAACAACGGATATATCCCCAAATAGGTTAATCACCAATTTTGATATTGCCGCATTTAAAGCAAGATATAAAATCAATCTACAGGAAGAAAACGAACAGCTTTTTCATGCAATTGAACACCACCATGAATCGTGTGATATCAACAAATATTCCAAGTTATTACACACAAATACTTTAAATATAATGGCAATACTCTCTGGCAGTATATTTCTGCATAATTTTACAATTGAAGGATTAGTTCACTCAATGCAAAAAGAATTTGAAATGTTTGTAAAACAAAGCGGGCTAATTACCGATGCACTGTATTATAAAGATCCATCTCATCTCCTTGAGAAATCACAAATAATAGCATGTGTTTAGGCATTTTTATGCCACTATTTTTACAATCGACGAAGTAATTCTTTAATTTTATCAGAAAGAATAACACCAGTAATGAAAGCCAAAATTACTGAAAGAATATATACAATCATATAATTAAAAATAAATTAATAAAAAGAATTATAATTAACGCATTTCTCACGTTGAGTAGTCAATATCTCCAAAAGATTATTTGTCAATAATATTATTAATACAAGCGTAAGTGCCATCAGGCTTAATACACCTTCCACAAATTCCACCAAGCATACAGTTCATTTTTTGGTAAATGAATAGTTTATACATCTTTGTTTCTAAGTGAGATTGTTGTGAAGTTATTTTTTGTAAAAATTCGTCTTCTGCTACTATAAAAAGATTGGCTTTATTGGAATTAAAACTGGCTCGAAGGAATTCTTCGGGTAAAAGTAGTTTTTTGTCTTTGAAAATTTCAGTAAAAATCATTTGTGCTTTTTTAGAGGCAACAATTATGGAGTTTTCTGGAATTTCTGGAAATGTCGAGCAATTAATGCCATTAATGTGAATTTTTCTGCCGTGCTGAATCGCATCAATAATACTTCGCGTTTCGTTATTTGTGTTTTGAATATATAGTATGATAAAATCACCATCAATTTTTGCAATTGTGAGTGCCAATGATTTTTTATACATTTCCTGAAACTTTAAAACATTTCCAGCTTTTGCTTTTTTTACAAAAAATGGAGCATAAATTCTTATTTCAAAAAAGTGTTCATCACTTTTAGTGATTTGTGAAATTGAAATATTGCGTATGAATATTTCGGAGTAATTTTCTGTGATATTGTTATTATTATTTATTTTTTGCATTGCATCGTGAATTCCATACTTCACCGAGGCAAGAGCATTTACAACGCTTCCTGTATATTCTGGATTGCAGTCTCCAAACAGTGAAATACTTTCACTAAATGGTACAAAGTCTGCAATATGTTCAAAATTTGGTTTTGTTCCAATTGCGATGATTAAAAGATTGCACTCCAAAATTTCTTCAGATTTTAGAATGATATGTGAAATTCGACCATTATTTTTTTTTATTTCTAAAATTTCAACATTTTGAATTATCTCAATTCCTTCTTCAATAGCCTTTTTGAACTCAAAATGGTTGATTTTATAGCTTGATGATTTAGCGATATCTTGATAATACAGAATTTTGACATCAATATTTTGACCCATTTTCCTAAGAAAAGCCCGAACTTCACATGCGGTATCGATGGCAGTTAATCCGCAGCCAAGAATGTACACCGGTGAATTGACCACGGTGCGAAGGAAATTGCTTTCACGGTCGATATGAAGAGACATTAAAAAATCAGATGCCATCATTATGCCATTTGTAAGGGAGTATCCGCTAAAAATACCTTTTATTGCAGGCAATTGCGGTTTTGCAGAGCCAACACACAGAGCAATGTGGTTAAAATTGAAATTCTTAAAAATATCAGAATAATTTAGCAGACCGCCAATTCTTGTGCTACCTTGAAATTCAACATTTTTGCGGCGAAGAAGTAATCCAATAAGTATGTCGAGAAAGTTTTTGTTCCATCGAACCGTTATTCCATATTCCATTACGCCGCCAATTCCTGATGGCATTCGCATTTCAAGCGGTTCAGTAAGTATTTCTGCGTGATATTTTATGATATTTTGCGATATTTTTTTTATTTTTTCAGGAATTTCAATATTGAGAGCATCGATGCCTAACACTTTTGCACCAAATTTTGAAAATAAATGTGTGGCAAAAAGACCAGCAGGTCCAAGTCCGGCAACAACAACAGCCTTTCCTTTTATGTTATAAATCCTTTCATTGCTAACGGGATTCCATACCAACAACAGATTATAAATCTCAATGCCAAAATCCATTGAAAGAATATCGATTAAAATTTGAGTTTCAATCGACTGAATATCAACTGCTTCTTGTTTTTGAAAAATACACGCCTCTTCGCAATTTTGGCAAATACGGCGACCCGTTAAAATACAAAGCGGATTTTCTTTCATAATAACAGCAAGGGATGCTATGTGGAAGTTATCTCTTTTTAGAAAAATTGATTCGGAAATATCCTGTTTTAATGGGCAACCTTGTTTTTCTTCATTCAATTTGATGGCAGATTTAGTATGCAATCCCTTTGAACATGAATCTTTTTCGCGTTTATGGCAATAAAGACAGTAGCCCAAATTCCAATCCATTGCTTGTTTTTGCGGAAAATCATCACTTAAATTGAAGCCATTTCGTTGAGTGATATCATTGTTTGCATTTAACTTTATACAATTGCCATCAACTTGAATAAAATCATCTTTTTCTGAAATATTTTTTGGCAGGTGAAATATTGAATCATTTTTGTGTTTTTTTTTGCCATTTGTTGTGAAAATTGCAAATGCGACATATTTTTCAAAACTTCCCCAGTGTTCTTCAAGCGACACATCATGAATAAATTCTTCCTGACTTATGAAATTATATTCATTTTCCCAAGAATTTGGGATTTCAGAATTTTTATATTTCTGAAAAACCGTTCGTTGAATAAAATTTTTATTTATTCTTATAATCCTTTCGTCGCATTTTGGAAGATTATGGGTAATGTCAAAATTTTCGTAGAGGAAAAGCTCTAAGGTAATGGCCGATGAAACGATATCATTGCTGTTGAATTCCAAGTGATTTTTTTGAAGAAAATTGGAGAAATTCTGATTAAGATCACTTATGTCCGTCGTGCTGTACTCAAGTTTCCATTGTATTTTCATAGTAGCAATATTTTCTTGCTTTTTTATTATGCAATTATAACTTTGTATAATTGCAAATTATTTTATCGATATGCCAAAACATTGCGTATTGTTTCTTGTATACGTTGCGATGTCAAGCTTGGTATCAAACTCTTTTGCGGGCGAAGATTATCATAAACCTCAGACGGGTGCCGAAAATGCACTGCATAATACTCTAAAGGAGTATCAAGCAAAGTTCGATGAAGAAGGTAATGTGTATAATAATATGTGGAAACTACGTCACAAAGAAGGGAAGAAGATGTCTGAGCAAGATCGAAAGGAAGTAGATGCTAAAACGGCTCAATTAAAATCTCATCCGATTAATTTTTGTATAAGCGATTTATATTACACAAGTAAAGTTATGAATGATCAATATCACTATAAAAAAATCAAACCAAATCCGAAACAATTAAGTGAATGTAGAAAGTATTTTTCAGAACATTTTCTTAAGGCTATTGCAAAATATGAATTTGAGAATTGTAATAATTCTGAAGTTGGGTATAGTTGTGGAATAGACTGGGATCCAATTTTATGTGCACAAGATTCTCTTTGGATGGAAAATATCAAATACAAAACTTTAAGTAAACACAATGGCATCATCAAGATTAAAGTGCAAATGGAGAGTGAATATGGCGTTAGAGATTCTGATTATTATATATTTCACGAAGGCGGTGTTTGGAAAATTTACGATACTGGGTGTCGCAAACCTAACTTTGTTGAGCGAGACCTTAGTATTATTGCCGATTAGATATGTCCCTTGATGCAAAAAAAATTGGAACTTTTTCCAGAAGGGCGTTTATTATTGCAATTCTGAAGCTTTCAGCGTTTATTATAATCTTTGGAAGGTTATTTTATCTTCAAGTCTTTGCACACAGAAAATACCTTGATAAATCAACCAATAACTTCACCAAAAAATTTATCATTCCAGCAAAAAGAGGTTTAATTTTAGACTGTAATGGGCAAAAAATTGCTTACAATTCCAAATACTGGCGTGTAATTCACAAAGGCAGACAGAAGGATTTGGAAACCATTGAAAAAACACTCGATATCCTTCAAGTTCCAAAAGAAGGGCAAGGATTTATTTTGAACCAATATCGCAAAACTCCATTTGAAGAATTTGTTGTTTATGAATTTCTGACGGAAGGGCAACTGACTGATATCGAACTCAATCTTTCAGATTTACCCGGAATATATTCAATGGAAGGAATTGCAAGATATTACAAGCATCCAACATATTACTCCAACATCGTTGGATATGTAAGAACTCCAACGCTTGACGACATTAATACTGGCAAAAGTAAGCATCCTGATATCAAAATTGGAGCAACTGGACTTGAAAGATATTACAATAGTGATATCACTGGAGAGTTTGGGTATCGTACCATTGAAACGAACGCTTTTGGACACAATATTCGCGAACTAGCAACAGTTGAGCCAAACGATGGAACTGATATTAAACTTTCCGTTGATTCACGAATCCAAGAATTTATGGGAGAGCTCGCCCTTGATGCCACAATGTCATCTGTTTTGATTGATATCACGACTGGTGGAATTTTGGGGATAATATCTTCACCAACGTTTAATGCAGAAAAACTTTCGCAAAAGATTTCCCACCACGAGTGGAGTGAGATCTTAAAAGATCCACGAGACCCAATGTTTAATAGAGCATACCAAGCAAAATATGCACCAGGTTCGACATTTAAGATTGTCGTTGCGATGGCGGCGTTGGAGCGTGGATTTGACCCAAATAAAACATTTTATTGTAATGGAAGTCACAAAGCTGGTTCACACACATTTCGCTGTTGGAAACCAAGTGGGCACGGAAAGATTAATCTTCACGACGCTATTCGGATGTCATGCAATGTATACTTTTATAACCTTGCGGATTATATCAATTCAAACGATATTCAGGTCTCTGGAACGGCACTTGGTTTGAATCAAGTTTATCCAAATCTACCATTTTATAGCCAAGCCAAAGGTTTAATTCCTGATGAAAAATGGGCAAATAAACTTAAAAAAGGTTGGTATAAAGGGGATCTGATTAATACAATCATTGGTCAAGGTTCTGTAACATGCACAACGCTTCAGCTTTCAACGATGATAGCTCGCATCGCTTCTGAGAAAAAAATTATTCCAACGATGCAAGTTAAAACCACTGCTTTTGAATCGTTAAATCTTGCTCCACAAGGGCTGTTAACGCTAAAAAATGGACTTTGGAATGCTTCAAATTCCCCAGGAGGAACATCTTATTCTGGAAGAATTACAGAGCCTGGATTCGAATTTGCAGGAAAAACAGGAACGGCACAGGTTGTTTCAAAGTATGTTAAACTTGGAACTGCGTATAAAGTTCTTGAAGAAAAACCACATGGACTTTTTGTCGGATTCGCACCATTTCACGCACCAAGGTTTGCAATTGCAACAATTTACCAAAATGGTGGATATGGGGCAACTTGTGCCTTGCCATTTTCACGAAAGATTTTATATTATGCACAAAAGCTTTATACTGGAGGAGAGGATGTTGCTAGCAAATTCAGAGAAGATCAAAAGCCAAAACCAATCAGACCCGTTGTTCAAGAAGTTCAAGAAGAATTGCTTGACAATATTATTGAAGCTGAATAACGCTGTATGAAACTATATGAATAACAAAATAATTTGCATAGCAATTGACAAAAGCGATGACGAGTTTAATCTTTTTGACTTTACATCACAATTTCCAATGGAGGTGATTTTTAAAATTGGTCTTGAATATTTTACAAAATTTGGTTCAAAAGGAATTGCAGAATTAAACCACGACGTGTTTCTTGACCTTAAATTTCACGATATTCCAAATACGGTTTTTCACGCTGTTAAAAATGCTTGTGAAATTCCAAATATAAAATTTTTGACGATCCACGCTTCGGGAGAAAGTGAAATGATTAAGGCTGCGGTTAAGGCACGTGATGAAATGGAATCTATAACAAAAATCATTTGCGTAACAAAGTTAACGAGCCAAGATGCAACAATTCACAACGTTCTCACACTTACTGAAGTTGCGTTAAACGCTGGTGCAGATGGAATTGTTTGTTCAGCAATGGAAGTTGTCCCTGTGCGTGAAAAATTTGGCGAAAAACCGATAATAATTACGCCCGGAATTCGCCCGAAGTGGTATGAAAGAAAAGACGATCAAGTTCGTGTTTGTACCCCAAAACAAGCCTTTGATTGTGGATCAAATATTGTTGTAATTGGGCGACCAATCACCAACAACGCAAACCCTGTTAAGGCTTATGAAATGGTTGTGGCAGATATTAATAATGCCTACCTACCCCTCTGAGATGTTCAGACTTCTCGTCAACGATCTTATGCATGATATTTTTATTTGTCGCTGTTTTCCAATAAGGTCTGTTTGTGATAAACCCCGCAGATTTTATTCAACAACGAAATAGCATCACTTTTTGACCTTTGAAATGCGTTTCTTCCAATAATTGAGCCATTTCCGCCACCTTTTGCAATTTCACGGATCTCTTCAAGTACATCTTCTTCAGATTTGGCCTCCCCGCCTGAAAAAATAACAATTCTGCGACTATTAAAACACGAACGCTTAATGAGTGCAATTCTACTTGATAGTGATGAAAAATCTTGCCCTTCAAGTAACTTGCTTGCATTTTTTTCAAATAAAGTTGCCTTTGGTGGCTTAACTTTAATGATATGTGCACCGAGTAAGCATGCGATATGAGCTCCATAGGAAATGACATCAAGCGATGTTTCGTGTTCCTTTGGAAGGTCTCCACCGCGAGGATACGACCAAACAACGCTCACCAATCCGTGCGACTTTGCTTCAGCGATAAGATCGCGAACTTCTTCATACATTTCAAGTGATTGATTTGATGATGGGTATATTGTAAAGCCAATTGCATTACAACCAAGGCGAAGAGCATCTTTGATCGTTGCTGTTATTGCCTGATTGGTATCGTATCCTTTTTGCATCATAGAATTATTGCTATTCATTTTTAGAATAAGGGGGATTTGACCTGCGAATGTGTCCGCACCTGCTTCAATCATTCCAAGTGGGGCAGCAAATCCGTTCAGTTTTGCATCAATTGCCAGTTGGAAGTGGTAGTGTGGATCGAAAGATTCAATATTTGGTGCAAATGAACGCTCAGGACCATGTTCAAAACCTTGGTCTACGGGCAAAATCACAAGTTTCCCAGTTCCGGCAAGCGTTCCAGATTCAAGGAATCTATAAAGATTGGCCTTTGTTGCTGGGGAATCTGATTCATAGTTTGAAAGAATTTGTTTTGTAATGAGTGACATCGCCAGAGGTGATTAAATTTCAGTCCAAACTGACGATGTTGTAGAAAATGTCAAGAAAAAAGTTATCTCGCATGACCTGTATGGAGCATTTTAGTGATATCATATTCCATCTTATCTCCACTTTGTGCATTGCTTTCACTTGTGCGTGGAGATGTGAGGTATGTACTTTGGCTAGATACAGCTTGCATATTTTTAAAATTAAGATGTTGCTGACGGTCGTTTAAAGGTGTATCGGTATGTTTATCATGCGTATCGATTTTACAAAAAATAGATGTGGACGTCGCCGTGGATTCCATACTTAGGTTCATCGTCTGAGTACGCATCCACAGTAAAAGATCTTCCTTTGATAGCTTGCCACTCCTCATTAACTCGGCACATTGCCGCGCAAGAGTTTCCTCGTAATATTCATTTGTCGGCTTACGAGAGGTAATTTTAGATCCTGGAAATGTATGATTGAGTTCGCCTAATAGTCTTTCTTTAGGTTGATCGTAATATTTAGCGGGATCCCACTGAAACTCACCCCTGTCCCTCGCCTCACTAAGTCCGCCACAAACTGAAATCGCAATGTTACCTAAGCTCACTTCGTTTGTAATCAACTTTTCTTTTATTAATGCAAGCGACTCCTTTAGTCCAGTTTCAATGGTGTTTATACTGAAGTGGGCGAGCACTCTTTCTGCCTTTTTATCTAAATTTCGTATCGACACTCCAAAGAAGCTGGCAATGTCTTTTGTTCTTATGGTGTCTTGATTTTTGGAAAATTCAAACTCGTCTTGAAGTATGTTTTTGTATTCCGATGTTATTACTTGCATAAAAGTGTCATTAATGAAATAACAGTATAGTCTATTTTTAACAAAAACGCAAGGGAATGTGCAAGATTTAAATTTTAGCGTCCATTTTGTTGTACAATTCCTTATTGAGAGTGCCTTCGGATTTATCAACGATTACAGCGGCAAGTACATCTCCAGTTGCGTTGAGCATAGAGCGGACCATATCCAAAAATCTGTCAATTCCAACATAAACAGCTACATATTCAGGTGGAACACCAATTGCGATAAGAATTACGGGCATCATAACTAATGAAGCTGCCGGAATTCCAACTGCACCCATTGTGAGCATAATTGAAAGAACGATGATTTGAATGTATTGCGACATACCAAGATTTGCCCCATAAATTTGTGCTAAAAAAATTGACGTTGCTCCAAGGTGAAGAGCGGTGCCGCTCATATTAAATGCTCCCCCAAGTGGTACTGCGAGCGATGCGGTGTTCTCACTAACTCCCATTTTCTTTTCAGCGACCATCTTTGCAAGTGGAATTGAAGCTGCGGATGAACTTGTTAAAAATGCAAAAGATTGAACCTCGAACACTTTTTTAAAGAATGGAATTGGATTTAAACCATAGCACAACAGCGTTATTCCGTAGAAAATATATCCAACTACAAAACCGCAACCGTATATTATTAATATAAGGTAAATCAATGATTTTAGTGTTGCAAGCTCTTGCGTTCCAGCAAGGTATGCCATAATTCCAAAAATCCCAATTGGCGTGAATTTAATAACGAGTGCTATCATTTTAAACACAACCTTTGACATCGAATCAATTGCACGAACAATATTTCCAGTTTCAGATGAAAGTTTATTGACAGCAAGACCAAAGAAACAGGAGAAGACCAGAATTTGAATAATATCGGATTTTGCAAATGCGGCAAAAATGTTTTCAGGAAAAATATGTAAAATCATTTCGCTTGCGGTAATTTTAGAAGTATCCATTACTTGAACTGTTGAAGCACCAAGCATTTCAGGTGAAATATTAATTCCAACGCCCGCCTTCATTGTGACTGCGACAAAAATTCCAAATGAAGCGGTAATGACCGTTGCTATTTTATAAAATGCAATTGATTTTAACGCAACCTTTCCCATTTTACCAGCACTTTGCATTGAACAAAACACATGCGTAACTGTTACAAAAATTAAGGGAGCGATTGTCATTTTAATCATTCTAAGGAAGATATCGCCAAAAATCCGTAAAAAAGCAATCTTTTCTTTAAATATAAATCCAACTAAAAGACCCAAAACAAGGCTTAGCAAAATTTGTTTTGGCTGTGATATGCCAAGGATTTTTTTAAAAATATTCATTGATGCATAAAAAATAAAAGACGAACAATTTTATCTCGTTGAAAATAAGAATGTCAAGAAATAAATCATCATAAGAAATCTTCTTGACATTTAGGCATCATAAATAAAATTCCTTATTGTTATAATAAAATAAGATATTATGGAAAAAATACATAAAACTGCAATAATTGGAGAAAATGTTCACTTGGATGATGATGTTGAAATCGGTGCTTACTGTTGTATATCGGGAAATGTGAAAATTGGAAAGAATACTATTATAAGAAATCATGTTTCAATTGAAGGCAATACAACAATTGGTGCAAATTGTGAAATCTTTCCATTTGCGTCCATTGGTTCAAAACCACAAGATTATAAATTTCAAAACGAAGAAACATTTCTTGAAATTGGTGATAATAATTTAATTAGAGAGCATGTTACAATGAACCCTGGCACATCGTTTGGTGGTGGTATTACAAAAGTAGGTAATAATAATATGTTCATGATGTCTTCACACATTGGTCATGATTGCATCGTTGGGAATTATTGTACAATTGCAAACAATGTTCCACTTGGTGGACATGTCACCCTTGAAGACTATGTTGTTATTGGTGGAAATGCTGCAATTCATCAGTTTGTTAGGATTGGATCGTATGCGATGATTGGTGGAATGGTTGGTGTAAAAGAAAATATCATTCCATTTGCCCTTGTGACGCCATGCCTAGACTCCGTCTATGGTGGAATTCGTGGTGTAAATATTGTTGGACTTAAAAGGCGAGGTTTTGAAAAGAGCGACATTTATGAAATTATGCAAGCGTATGAAATTCTTACAAGTCATAATTCATTCGAAGAAAAGGCAGATGCCATTGAACGAGGAGGAGTTTATTCAAAGAAAATTGCGGAGTTTATTAAAGTATCGCAATCAATGGAATCCTCTAAGGGACTTGCCCCTTTTATTAAAGGCAATTAAAGGTGTGTTTTATTGCACATTTTCAGTATTTTTTAATTTTTTTTAAAAAAAATTAAAAAAGTACTTGACATTTGAAAAATAGAAGATTTATAAGTCTTCATACAGAAAGGTTGAAATGTAAAACATTCCTTTTCTGGTTGTTGTTAAGAATAAATCAAACAAACGCATCTTTACATATTATTAATAATAATGTAATTTTAGCATAGAGAATCAATTTCATAGTATTCTTAGTATACTTAAGTATTATTAATTCTGCAATGAATAATATACTTCTAAATTAAAAAAGTAAGGGCATTCGGTGGATGCCTTGGCACTGAGAGGCGATGAAGGACGTAGTAGCCTGCGATACGCTGCGGGGAGCTGGCAAACAAGCTTTGATCCGTGGATTTCCGAATGGGGAAACCTATCCGTAAGGATATTTATTACTGAATACATAGGTAGTAAAAGCGACACCTGGGGAACTGAAATATCTAAGTACCCAGAGGAAAAGAAATCAACCGAGATTTCCTTAGTAGTGACGAGCGAAACGGAAGCAGTCCAGTGGTCTTTGGGCAATAAATTAGAATCATCTGGAAATATGAGCCATAGCGGGTAATAGCCCCGTATAAGTAAAAACCCTTAGATCCTTGAGTAGGGCGGGACACGAGAAATCCTGTTTGAACATGGGGGGACCTCCCTCCAAGACTAAATACTCCTCAGTGACCGATAGTGAACTAGTACCGTGAGGGAAAGGTGAAAAGAACCCCGAGAGGGGAGTGAAATAGACCTGAAACCGAATGCTTACAATCAGTAGGAGCAACTTTTGTTGTGACTGCGTACCTCTTGTATAATGGGTCAGCGACTTAATGTATATGGCAAGCTTAAGGTTAAACCGTAGGCGTAGCGAAAGCGAGTCTTAAATGGGCGAATTAGTCATATGTATTAGACCCGAAACCGGGTGATCTAACCATGAGCAGGCTGAAGGTGGAGTAAAATCTACTGGAGGGCCGAACCCGTTAATGTTGAAAAATTATGGGATGACTTGTGGTTAGGGGTGAAAGGCCAATCAAACCCGGAAATAGCTGGATCTTTGCGAAAACTATTTAGGTAGTGCGTTGTGTGTTTCATTCCGGGGGTAGAGCTCTGAATTGGTTAGAGGGAACTATGTTCTTATCGACCCAAATCAAACTGCGAATACCGGATAATGATAGCACAGCAGACAGACAGCGACTGATAACGGCCGTTGTCGAAAGGGAAACAACCCAGATCGCCGTCTAAGGTCCCCAAGTTATAGCTAAGTGAATCCAAAGGAAGTGAAAGGGCCAAGACAACCAGGATGTTGGCTTAGAAGCAGCCATCATTTAAAGAAAGCGTAATAGCTCACTGGTCTAAATTTAAGCCTTTTTGCGCCGAAGATGAACGGGTCTTAAGCTATACACCGAAGACGCGGGCTTGATACATTTATGTAATCAGGCGGTAGCAAAGCGTTCTGTAGGCCTGTGAAGGTATGCCGTAAGGCATGCTGGAGGTATCAGAAGTGATTATGCTGACATAAGTAACGATAATGCACGCGAGATTCGTGCACACCGAAAATCCAAGGTTTCCTACGCCATGGTAATCAGCGTAGGGTTAGCCGGCACCTAAGGTAAACCTAAACAGGGTAGCCGATGGAAATCAGGTTAATATTCCTGAGCCAGTGGATAGTGACGGGGCAAAATGCTTGTTAGGGATTATTAGATTTTTCTAGCATGTAAATTGTCTCCAAGAAATAGCTTCCACATTGGGCCGTACCGCAAACCGACACAGGTGGATGGGTTGAGTATACTAAGGTGTTTGAGATAACTATCTTGAAGGAACTAGGCAAAATTCATCTGTAACTTCGGGATAAAGATGACCTTATTTTACGCAAGTAATTTAAGGTGGCACAGAATTGGGGGTAGCGACTGTTTACCTAAAACACAGGACTCTGCAAACCCGTTTTAAGGGGACGTATAGGGTCTGACGCCTGCCCAGTGCCAGAAGGTTAAGTGAATAAGTGCAAGCTTTGAAATGAAGCCCTGGTAAACGGCGGCCGTAACTATGACGGTCCTAAGGTAGCGAAATTCCTTGTCGGGTAAGTTCCGACCCGCATGAATGGCGTAACGACTTCCCCACTGTCTCCAAGATAGACTCAGTGAAATTGAATTCTCCGTGAAGATGCGGTGTTCCCGCGGTTAGACGGAAAGACCCTATGAACCTTTACTGCAACTTTACACTGAAAACCGATTCAAAATGTGTAGGATAGGTGGGAGACTATGAAGCATGAGCGTCAGCTTGTGTGGAGTCGTCCTTGAAATACCACTCTTTTTGCTTTTGTTTTCTAATCATCTCTTTTGAATGAAGGAGTGAGACACTGTATGGTGGGTAGTTTGACTGGGGCGGTCACCTCCTAAAGAGTAACGGAGGTGTGCGATGGTAGGCTCAGGTGGGATAGAAACCCACTGTAAGAGTATAATGGCATAAGCCTGCCTGACTGTAAGACTGACAGGTCGAGCAGAGACGAAAGTCGGTCATAGTGATCTGGTGGTTCTGCGAGGAAGGGCCATCACTCAACGAATAAAAGGTACTCTAGGGATAACAGGCTGATAGCGCCCGAGCGTCCATAGCGACGGCGCTGTTTGGCACCTCGATGTCGGCTCATCACATCCTGGGGCTGTAGAAGGTCCCAAGGGTTCGGCTGTTCGCCGATTAAAGTGGTACGCGAGCTGGGTTCAGAACGTCGTGAGACAGTTCGGTCCCTATCTGCCGTGGGCGTTGGAAATTTGAGAGGGCTCGCTTCTAGTACGAGAGGACCGGAGTGAACATACCACTGGTGTACCAGTTGTTCCGCTAGGGGCATGCTGGGTAGCTAAGTATGGAAGAGATAAACGCTGAAAGCATCTAAGTGTGAAACTTGCCTCAAGATTAGATTTCCCAATTAGAGCCGTGATAGACCATCACGTTGATAGGATGGGTGTGTAAGTACAGTGATGTATTAAGCTAACCATTACTAATAACTCGATTGATTTAGTTTAGAAGTGTATTTTCTATGCGGTATTAATAGTATTTGCGTTTGTTTGATCTTATTTTAGCATTCATTAAATGATTAATGAATGCTTTATAAGTCTGGTTATTATTGGAAATATGGAACCACAAGACCCCATTCCGAACTCTATCGTGAAACGTATTTCCGCCAATGGTACTGCTTAATTGTGGGAGAGTAGGTATAGCCAGACTTATAAAGCATTCATTGATTATCACACAATTCTCATTCTTTGATTTATTTCATCTTTTCTATATATTACATTTACTATAAGTGATAAAAAGATACTTATATTAACTATTTTTCCTCCATTCTATGATATTAAAACTCTGTTTTGATATCTTTGTGCCAAGTGAAGATTGAAGCCTTTTGTATTCTGATTTTATAATTAATTTAGTAATTTTTGTGACAAGGTTTATCTCAAAATTGGTTAATTCTTCTGGTATTTTTCTATTTTCAATCAATTCTATTAAAATTTGATCAAGAATTCTATATTGTGGAAGAGAATCGCTGTCTTTTTGATTTTCTCTTAATTCAGCAGATGGCTCTTTTGTTATTATTCTTTCTGGAATATTTGCAATATGAGTGTCATTTATAAATTTCATCATTGCAAAAACCTGCGTTTTGTACAAATCCTTAATTGGATTGTATCCGCCGCACATATCTCCGTATATTGTACAATAGCCAACTGCGATCTCACTTTTATTCCCAGTCGTTAAAAGCATTGAATTAGTTTGATTGGAGATCGCCATAAGGATATTACCGCGAATTCTCGCTTGAATATTTTCCAAAGCAATACCTGACAACTTTAATATTTCGCCAAATGCTTTAAGTGGTCGTTCAATTGGTATCGTTTCCATTGTAATGCCAAGATTCTTCGCGAGCTGAATCGCATCTTCAAAACTTTCAAGACTTGTAAATTGCGATGGCATAAATACTGCTTTGACATTTTCAACTCCAAATGCCTCCACTGCAAGCGTTGCGACAAGGGCAGAATCTGCTCCACCAGAAAATCCAAGAACAATATTATGAAATCCAGCATTATTCACATATTCCTTTAACCCAAAAATCAAAGCATTGTACAAGTCCACTTCATTGTTTTGATTATGCTCTATTTGTTGCCTATAATTTTTTTGACTGTTAATTAATTTCCCATTTTGCAGCGTTACATTTAGAGTATCTTCCTCAAAGGATTTTGCATATACAACATAGTCTCCATCAAAGCAAAATGAACAGCCATCATACAATATACCATCTTGACATAAAACTTGGTTGCAATAAATGATGGGAATTTTTGTTTCTAAGTATTGTTTTTTTACGATAGCCAACCTTTCGGCCATTTTTCCAATATAAAATGGAGAGGCATTTGCTACTAACAACACTTCAACGCCTATTTTTTGCATCGCCATACAAACATCGTCGTGCCAAATATCCTCGCATATTGGCAGTCCAAATTTTACACCATTATATTCAAAAAATGATGCACTTCCTTTGGTGAAATATCGTTTTTCGTCAAAAACTTCATCATTTGGAAGATGTGTTTTAAAAGATTTTGCGATAATTTGCCCACTTTGTAGTGCAAGAACGGCATTATAAAGTTTTCCTGATTCTGAGTATGGCATTGAAATTATACACACTCTTTCTTTGATTTCGTGAAGAATTTTTAATAACTCCTCATGGCAGTGTTCAATAAATTTTTGCGAAAGAAGATCATCCCTTGGGGAATATCCTGTTAGGCAAAGTTCCGGAAATAATACAATCTCAGAATTTGACTTATTATATAATTCGAGAATTTTACGTGCATTTTCTTTAATATCGCCAAGCTTTGGCTTCATTTGAATGATGTCGATCGTTATCGCCTTTGTTGTCATATTAGACTAAAAAATGGAGACTAAAAAAACTTAAGAATTCATTGATTTAAAAAATTCAGCATTTGTTTTAGTCACTCGTAATTTTTTTAATAAGAATTCCATCGCGTCAACATTGGACATTCCACCGAGTATTCTTCTTAAGACCCACATTTTAGAGAGAATTTCGGGGTTGACCATCTCTTCTTCGCGGCGAGTACCAGAACGCAGAACGTCAATTGCTGGAAAAATTCTTTTGTCCGCAAGTTTTCTATCAAGGATGATTTCGCTGTTTCCAGTTCCCTTAAATTCTTCGAAAATTACCTCATCCATACGCGAGCCAGTTTCAACAAGTGCCGTTGCGATGATCGTCAAAGATCCTCCGCCTTCGATATTCCTTGCTGCACCAAAGAATCTTTTTGGAGCCTGAAGGGCATTTGCGTCAACACCACCAGTAAGAATTTTTCCAGAAGACGGAACGACATTATTATATGCCCTTGCAAGACGGGTGATATTATCAAGTAATATGACAACATCTTTTCCGCGCTCAACCATTCTTTTTGCTTTGGCAATTACGATTTCTGCAAGTGATACATGTCTTGTATATTGTTCATCGAAGGTCGAAGCAACTACTTCGCCTCTAACGGATCTTGACATATCAGTGACCTCTTCAGGTCTTTCATCGATTAAAAGCACAATTAATTCAACCTCAGGGTGATTACGTTCAATCGCATGAGCGATATTTTTCATTAAAAGTGTTTTACCAACTCTTGGAGGTGCAACAATTAAAGCCCTTTGACCCTTTCCAATTGGGCTGATTAGGTTAATTACACGAGTACTTTGATCGTATTTATCAGCTTCACTTTGAAGGTTTATGTCAAAATTGAGCATTTCTTTTGGATACCAAGGCGTGAGATCGTCAAAATTTGGTATCGAATTTCTGTGACCAAAATCGGCTCCATTAATTTTGATAATTTTTTGCATAGCGAAATATTTTTCCTTTGCTTTTGGTGCCTTTGTATAACAAATAATGTTATCGCCAGTTCTTAGTCCAAATTTTCGAACCTGATGTGATGCGACATAGATGTCATCTGGTGCTGCTGAATAATTTTCCGTCATTGAGCGTAAGAACCCGAATCCATCTTGTACGATCTCTAAAACACCTTGCACCTCTATAAGATATCCACTTTGGGATTGTGCACGTAAAATTGAAAATATTACAGTCCTTTTTGGCATTCCAGCACAGCCATCGATACCAAGTTCCTCGGCAATTTTCAGAATTGCATCATAACTTTTCTCCTTCATATCTGCGACCTTGATGATCATTGCAGGATCTATAGCATTTAGATTAATATCTTCCTCTTGAAATTCCTCATCTTGTCTATTGTGCGTTCTTTTTTGATGTCTATCGTTGTGACCCCTGTCGTGAAATCTGCTTTGGTTAGAATTTTGATTCTGTTGAGTGTCACGCCTTTCAGGTGGTCCATCGTGTGCCTCCTTGGCATTACTTACTTCTTTAGATTTTTCTGGAATCTTGTCAGCATCAGTACTTCGTTCAGAAGGGGATGCTTGCGGAATTTTTAACCTAGATGGCTGAGAAATTGCAACACTTGGCTGAGCTGGAAGCGAAATTTTTCCCTCAGATGGTAAGGAATTTTCGCTTGTGGTAGTTTGTGGATTTGAATCAGTTGGATTATTCAGGACAGTTGTATCTTGCTCGAGCATTGTTCGTGGTTAAGATTATTTTTAAATACGATGTGCAAATTAACTTTGCACAGCAGTTTCATTTTCAACGGAGTTATCTTCAGATGCGCTTTCCGCTACTTTTTTTTCTTTTTTCTTAGGTTGAAGGAAGTCTTGTAATTGTTTTTTTGCATTTTCGACAGAATCGGAAATAGACAGATGCATTTTTACAACGACATCGTGGTGCAATTCAATTTCAATATCATAAACGCCGTAAGAGTGTATATTTTTTTTGAAATGAATTGAGTGCTTATCTTTAATTTGTGGTAACTGTTCAAGAACATCTTTTGCCGTTATATGACCATAAAGAACGCCGTTCTCGTTGATATCGCGAGATAAAAAAACACTCAATGGTAGCGTTTTAGCAAGTTGTTGAGCAACATTTTTATGTGCAATATCTTCTTGAATCATCTGTTCGCGTTGTTTTTCAAGAGCAGCCTTATTTTCTTGAGTTGCAGGGATTGCTTTAGATTGTGGTATTAAGAAATTGAAAGCATAACCTGGTGCAACGTTGACAATCTCACCAATTCTGCCAAGCTTTCTAATGTTTTCCTTGAGGATTATATATGACATATTTGGTGAAAATTAAGAGTTAAAGTTGCTGTCGTTTTTTTGCTTTTGACCTGGATACGGCAATAATGCAAGTTCGCGAGCACGCTTGATTGATGTTTTTAATGTTCTTTGGCGCTTATATATCGCAGATGTTATTCTAGATGAAATAATATTATTACCAAGTGTTAAAAACTTTTTTAGAAGTGCAACATTTTTATAAGAAATCTCAGATTCAGCGATGTCGTTAATTGGTGTTGCAACGGCCTTTCTGTTAAAAAGTTGTAATTTTCCACGGTGCTTGATTAGTGCGATGGCAGATCTTGAAAGCTTTTCAAGATCGTCTTTTTTAATTTTTAAACCGCCGTAGCTGTCATCAAAATCAACATCAACGTATTCTTCGGACGGAGTTTGTATGAACTGCGATGCATCTTTCTTGAATTCATCAAGATTTACAGTTTTGTGTTTTTCTGTCATAATATTCTTTAATTATTTGTGCTTGCACTTGCTATGATTGAATTTGGAAAAAGGGACTTATAATCCGATTCAGCAATATTTTCTGAAAGATTTTTTGTGTATGTCAACATTTGGGTATTGTTATCGTCAAATGCTTCAACTGCGTAGACAGCGGATCTTATAATACTTTCGTTAATCCGAATGTAGTCGGATATTATCTTAACATTTTCAGGGGACATTTCAACGCATAGAAGGAAATATCTTGCTTTTTTTTGCGTTCCAATTGGATATGCAAGCTCTCTTAAGCCCCAATACTCTGAGCGTGTGATTTTGCATAAATCCTCAAGAAGGGATTCAATTTTTTTTGCAATAACTGCAACTCCTTGATGTGGAACATCTTGGTTGATCAATAAAACTACTTCGTATTTTCTCATGATAATTTTTTATACTACTTTCAGATTTAGACGGAAATAAAACAGACAAAAATTAGTTGTCAAGTTTTTTATTTTTTTAATTATCAGGTTTGCATAATGCAATTATTGATGGAATTTATTGTAAGAATTTTCAAGTGCATTATTGCTTACTTTTAAATACTTCTGTGTTGTTTTCAGGGATGAATGACCAAGGATTTCTTGAATAATTTTAATGTCTCCCCCATTTTCAAGAATATGCGTCGCAAATGAGTGTCGGAGTGCATGCGGCGTGAAAGACTGAGGAAGTCCAATAGCGTTTCGTGCATTTGAAATCACCTCTTGAAACATTCTCGGTGTTAATTTTCTGCCAGTTTTACTCAGAAATATTGGTATTTTATTAAGCGGAGTTTTTGTTTCTTCGACAAACTTTGTTGTGATTTCTTTTGGCATTTTTGCCAAATATTGGGAAATTTTCTCCAAAACTTTTTTATGAATAATAACAATTCTCTCCTTCTCTCCCTTGCCAACAATCCGAACAGAAGAATCATTTCTTCCAATTGAACTGTGGTTAAGGGAAAGTGCCTCGGATATTCTCATTCCCGTGGAATATATTAAATAACATAAGGCTTCGTTTCGAATGCCTTCCCAGTCTGGCGAAGATTCACGCACAATTTTTGTTAATTTGGGGAAAATTTCTTGGTCGATTGCTCGCGGAAGTGTTTGCTTGATTTTTATGTTTCGAATTTTTGAAATTGCAAGATTAGTTTTGCCAAATTTCTTTTGAGTGAACTTGAAAAACGATTTCAAAGCCGAAAGTTTTCGTGCGATTGTTGAAAGTTCCATTCCTTCAAATTTCTGCTTTTGCAAAAATTGTTGAATTTGGACTTGAGTAATTTCGTAAATTAATTCTTCTTTTAAATTCGTGAAATGTTGAAGGAATATGTTGATATCGGATTCATATGCAGAAACGGTATTCTTGGAAAGCCGTCTGGATTCCAAGAATAGCCGAAACTGAACAAGTTCCTTTGCAAGCATTTAAAAGCATTTGCAATTAAACCGCTGCTTCAGCAACGCCCGCACACATTTCTTGACCGCCCGTCATTACTGCGACCATTTTTGGAGCACCAAAAACCGCACCAATACCAAGAGCAACCGCAACAACAAGCCCCCATGTAATTTTACCCATGAAAAGCCCAACACCAAGTGCAACAATTGAAAAAACCGCCACCATTTTACCAACGGGACCATTGAAAATTTTGTATCCATTACACATTGCGTCTGTCATTGCTGCTGCAAACACTTGTTCGCGAACAATAAAAGAGAAGAAAATCAAAGAAATAAACCAAAGAGCTTTGTTTTGCATAGCCTGTAAAAAATAAGTTATAAGCGATAACATATTTAATTCTTTTACTTGTCAAGAATTTTTCTCAAGATTTTTTTTGCTGAAAAGCTTCAATTCGTGCTATTCGTTTTTCGGAATTTTCACAATATGAAAGAGAAATTTCCATAGTTGGAACAACGCCATATTGCCTTGCCATTTCCGGCCATTCAATAATAACAATTCCAGATTCAAGGTTGTCTTCAAGATCCACAAAAATCAGATCCTCCGGTTTTTTAATTCGGTAAAGGTCGTAATGGAATATCAGCCCAATATCCGTTTGATATTCATTGAAAATACTGAATGTTGGGCTTGTAATTGTTTCGGTAACACCAAGTTGTTTAAGCAAATGCGAAACAAGAAATGTTTTCCCCGTGCCAATTTCCCCATGTAAAAAAATGATTGGAAAAATTATAGAAGAAGAGTTTGCTATTTCCAAAATGTGATTTAACACTTGTTGAATCTGTTCTTTTGAATAAATAACTTCGAATTTTTGCATGATAAAATTAATAATTGGACCTACAGCCTCCGGCAAATCTGCACTTGGAATTGAAATTGCAAGAAAAATAAATGGCATTGTAATTAACATGGATTCCATGCAAATTTATAAATCAATTCCAATAATTACCGCACAACCAAGCATTGAAGATTTGGCAAAAGTTCCGCACAAACTTTACGGATTCGCCACAAACAATTACAACCTTTCCTTTGGAAGGTGGGCAAAAATGGTGGAGTTGGAAGTTCAAAATGCGAGAGCAAAAGGTTTGATACCTATAATAATCGGTGGAACGATGATGTATGCCTATATGCTCCTTAATGGCTTTAGTCCAATTCCTGAAATCAATGATTCAATTCGTAATTGTGCAAATGCACTTTATGCACAAATTGGACACGATGAGTTTTTGAATATTACGCAGAAAATGGATGATAAAACTCCAAATGACAAGCAGCGGTTAATCTACAACCATTGCCTAATTTTACAAACTGGGAAATCCCTTACTCAATATTCACTTTTGCCGCAACAAAAAATGTTTGAAGGTGAGATTGAAGTAATAATTCCACGCAAAACAAGAAAGAACGTTTACGATGCTTGTAATGGCAGGTTTTTGGATATGATTGATGATGGTCTTTTTGATGAAGTAAAGTCTGTTATGGAATTTGCAAATTTACCAATTAAGCGGGCAACTGGCTTTTGTTATGTCGCAAGATATCTAAATGGTGAAATGCCTTTTGATGCAATGGTGGATAAGTCACAACAAGAAACACGAAATTATGCGAAAAAACAAATTATGTGGCTTCGAAAAATGGCCAAAGAAGGATTGATTGTACCCGATGCAATTCAGGATCTATAATCAACGTTGATATTGATATATCCATGCGTGAGGTCGCAAGTCCAGACCTTTGACGCATACTTCCCCACCCCAACATTCACGGATATTTCAATAAATGCACCGCAAAGATATTGATGAGCTGCCTCCTCGTTAAATTTTGGTGAGATAGCTTCATTTTCGTAAATGATATTTTCGCCAATTTGGATTGAGAATTTTTTTAAGTCGATACTTTCGCTTGTTTTGCCAACTGCCATTGCAATCCTTCCCCAGTTGGGGTCACATCCCGCTATTGCCGTTTTAACGAGTGGAGAGTTGGCTATTGATTTTGCAATAATTTTTGCTGATTTTACGGATTCAGCCCCTTCAACTGTTATTGTTACAAATTTTTGTGCTCCTTCGCCGTCCATTACAATTTGCTTTGCAAGACTTTCCATTGTACCCTTAAGTGCCTTTGAAAATTCGTTCAGTTTTGGGTGTTTGGAATCATCAATTATTTCTCCAACTTTGTTTGTTGCAAAGGCGATTAGGGAATCTGACGTTGAGCAATCGGAATCAACAGTTATTGAGTTAAATGTTGAATCAATGTGTTCATTGAGCAATTCTTGCAAGGCAGTACTTGAAATTGAAGCATCGGTGAAAATATAAGCAAGCATTGTTGCCATGTTGGGTTCAATCATTCCCGAACCCTTTGCAATTCCCGTTATTGTAACTTCATTTCCATCAATTTGAGTTTTCAGCGAAATAATTTTGGGAAATGTGTCTGTTGTCATAATCGCATTTGCTGAATCGATGATTTTCGAAGGTAATAGATTTTTTGTTAATTTTGGAACTGCATTCGTAATTTTTGAATGATCAAATAAATGTCCAATAACCCCAGTGGAGCAAATAAAAATTTCGTTTTGTGGAATATTGAGCTCATCCGCAACGGATTTAATGATATCATCTACAATTTCTTCACCTTTTTTACCTGTCATTGCAAGGGAGTTGCCTGAATTTACAATCAATGCTGAAGCTTTACCCGTTGTAAGGTTTTCGCGACATTTTAACACTGGGGGTGATGCCATCAAAGATTTTGTAAACACGCCAGCAACGGAAGTTCCGTTGGTGAAGGAAAATAGGGTGAGGTCTTCCTTGTGTTTATACAATCCACAGCAAGTTGATGCACATTTGATGCCTAAAATTTCAAAAGGAACTTGGATTTCTTTTGGTGCAAATGGTGAAATTTGTGTAATGTTTTTTGCCATACAATTCTATATATACCCTTTTTAGCGTTTATTTTTAAGTGTGAATGGGTGATTGATGGTAGCAAAATGTCAAGAATTTTTCTTGATAATTAGAAATCTATCGATTTTACGCAAGCATAAACAATATATCACGATATGCAAAAAATTCAAAGAGCCCTTATATCCGTTTCAGAAAAGACAGGAATAGTTGAGCTTGCCTTATTTTTAAACAAAAATGGTATTGCAATTATTTCAACGGGTGGCACTTACTCTCTTTTGCATGCAAATAATATTCCCGCGATTGAAATTTCAGACTACACAAAATTTCCGGAAATGATGGATGGAAGACTCAAAACCCTACACCCGAAAGTTCACGGAGGACTGTTGAACAGAGAGCAGGACGTAAAATTGCTAATTGAACATGAAATAGAATCGATTGACTTGGTGATTGTAAATCTTTATCCCTTTGAAGAGACACTTGCAAAAACGACCGATTACGATTCGATAATTGAAAAAATTGATATCGGAGGACCTTCGATGGTTCGTTCAACTGCGAAAAATCATAAGTATAAAACAATAATCACCGACGTAAACGATTACGAAGCACTAATTTCACATTTAAAGACAAATAATTTTTTCACGACATTTGAATTTCGTCAAAAAATGGCAGGAAAAGCATTTGCATTGAGTGCATATTATGATTCAATTATCGCAAATTATTTTGCCCTGCAGTGCGATGTTAGTTCAGAATTTAAAACGCTTGGATTTAAAGGCGTAAAGGATTTGAGATACGGGGAAAATCCTCATCAAAGAGCAAAAGTTTATTTAAGTGGGGGGAATTCTTGTGGTTTTATGAACTTCAGGCAACTTGGTGGCAAGGAATTAAGCTATAACAACATTAAAGATTCGCAAGCCGCTTATGACATTTCTGCGTTTTTCCAAAAATCAACAAATTTGCCAACATGCATAATAATTAAACACGCAACCCCGTGCGGAATTGCATGTTCAGAAACAATTGAAGAATCTTACAAAAACGCACTTGCGGCAGATTCAACTTCGGCATTTGGTGGAATTGTTTCCGTGAATCGTGATATTAACGAAGAGCTGGCAAGTGAAATTTCAAAGCATTTTTTTGAGGTAATTATTGCACCAAAATTCAGCGAAAAAGCACTAGACATTCTGACAAAAAAGAAAAATTTAAGACTCCTCCAGCTTCCGTTTGAAATCAGTGAAAAAATACAATACAGCTTTGTCTCTGGGGGACTTCTTGAGCAAGAAAGGGATTTAACTCAAATTGATGCAAGCTCTTTTGAAGTAAAATCCGGAACAATGTTTAGTATTCAAGACGCAATTTTTAGCTTCACAGCCGTGAGGTTTTTGAAATCTAATGCGATTTTGATAACAAGCGGAAAATCGTTCGTTTCATTTGGAGCAGGGCAGACCTCCCGCATCGATTCAATGAACATCGCGCTACAAAAAATGGCTGAAAAAAGCGTTGATGTTTCGCAGTGCATTCTTTCAAGTGATGCCTTCTTCCCATTTAAAGATAACATTGAGCTTGCGACAAAATTTGGAATTAAGAATATTATTGCACCATCTGGTTCAATGAGGGACGACGAAGTGATTGAAGAAGCAAAAAAACAGGGGATTAACCTTGTTTTTGCAAAAACTCGCCACTTTATGCACTAAGTTCTTGCTTTCCCAAATTTTATAATCAGAATAAACCCAATGTGCCCGTAGCTCAGCTGGATAGAGCAGCAGCCTCCTAAGTTGCAGGTCGAAGGTTCGAACCCTTTCGGGCACACCATTATCTCACAGTCGTCCTTGTCCACCTTGTCTTTGACCATCAATTACTACTTTTGTTGGAAGCTGCTGCTGAATTTTCCTGTTTTCGCTGTATGCAACAGATCCGCTATCACATAATTTTTTGTCAAGGTTATCAATTTCCAAACGGTTTTTCTCAATCGTCTTTTTATTCCAAAGCTTTGCAAGGCAATTTCGTGCAAGGTGGTCGTTTTCGTCTTGAAGTGCAGCCAATGATTCTTTCCAAATTTCCCCCACCCTATTACGAACTTCCAGCTCTTGGTTTAATCGTTCGTCGCTTTGATCTGGAATTTCATTTTGTTTCGCTTTTACATTAAGTGCTGCGTTTACACCTTCCTTCTTCTCCTTTGCAGTAATTTGGTCTGCAAACTGTGTTTCAAACTATTTTACATCCGTTACAATTTTTTGGTGTGCACTGATTGTTGGAGGGTTGCCATTTGTAGCATTTCCCCCAAGTGCCATTTCCAATGCTATTACATTATTGGTGTTAACTCTCATTGTAAGCTCGATATGTTGCCCAAATTTTGCATCGTACTTCGTTTTAATTGCTGACAGCTGTTCAGAATTTAAACCCGTTTCGGCAAGCTTTAATAAGAAAGCATTGAGTGATAAGAGTGAGCTAGACAAACCTGATGTGAAATCTATGGCATCAATTTCGGCTCTTTGTATCCTTACAAAGATTTTGTCAACAATATCTGCTAACCGCTGAACAGGCTGTTCATCTGAAATTGAGGCAAAGTCTATTTTTTTCTTAGTAAAATTCCTTAATGCTTCATAATTAACAAAATTAACACTTTGTGCACCTTGGTTAAATATGTTACCATTAATGTGTTCGACTGCATCTTTCCCCTTAAGTCTTTGTTTTTCCCGCTCAAGTCTTTGTTCTACCATAAAACTTTAAAATTTAATTAATATACAAACATACCACAAAAAAACAACTTTGTCAAGGAAATTTATTCCACACTTGCAATTTCACTTGCAATTTCATGCAAATACTTCAAACTTTGTGAAAAATAGTTGCAATTGAAAGAAACGATGGAAATAAAAATCAGTGAAAAGCCGGTGGAATATTCGCAAGCAATGGTTGAAATGGAAGGGCGTCACGCACAGGTTTTAAACGGCGAAGCAGATGAACTTATTTGGCTACTAGAACACGAGGATGTCTACACCGCAGGAATTAGTGCCAATGATGACGAGCTTTTAACAAACGAAATTCCCGTTTTCAAAACAAAAAGAGGTGGTAAATTTACATATCACGGCGTTGGTCAACAAGTGTGTTATTTCGTGCTAGATTTGAAAAAACGCTCGCAGAAAATCCCCGATGTTCGTTGTTTTGTGAGCTGTCTTGAGGATATTATAATAAATTCCCTTGCACAAATTGGAATTATTGGTGAAAAAAGGAAGGATCGCATTGGTGTCTGGGTTGTCAATAATAGAATTGAGCAAAAAATCGCAGCCATTGGTGTTAAATTTTCAAAAGGCATAACAATGCACGGAATTGCAATTAATATTTGCCCCGATTTAAAGAAGTTCAGCGGGATAATCCCCTGCGGTATTTCGGATTTTGGCGTTTGTTCGGTCAAATCTCTTGGTGTACAAACTTCCATCATTGATTTTCAGACAACATTAATCACAGAAATTCACAATGCAGAAAAAGAAAATTTCTACCAGAATTTATATTCAAACTCATGCAAAATATAAAATCAGCACAGTTTCTTCGCAATATTGCATTTGAAGGAAAGAGGATTGCGAAGAAATCCCTTGGGCAAAATTTTTTAGTAAGTGAGGAAGTTATTGTAAAAATCACAAATTCGTTTGAAGTAACGGAAAAAACGAATATTATTGAAATCGGCCCTGGGCTTGGTTCTTTAACGATGTTTCTCTTAATGCGAACAGAAAACTTTGTGGGTATTGAAAAAGATGCGGAACTAAATATAAAACTTTCAGAAGTTTTTAGCAAAACAAATGCAAAATTTTTAAACGAAGATGCACTAAAATTTAATTTCGCACGAATTTCCAATGAGCACACGGTTATTGTTTCCAATTTGCCTTATAATGTTGGAACGAAAATTCTAACCCATATTGGAACGACGATTTTACAGGGGATAAACTCAATTGTGATAATGCTTCAAAAGGATGTTATTGAAAAAATTACTGCAAAATATGGAAACAAGAATTATCATCAGCTTGGGGTATTTTTCCAAACATTTTGTAAAATTGAACAAGTTTGCACAGTTCCATCTTCGGCATTCTCTCCCGTACCAAGCGTTCTTTCGGCAGTTATCAAGATTTCCCCAATCAAAAAAATAAACAAAATCGATGAATACTGGGGCTTTCTTCATAAAGCATTTTCTTATAACAGAAAAATGCTTTCCACAATTTTTGATGAAACAATTGACGAAAAATTTGCAAAAAAACGCCCAAACGAACTTAAACCTGAAGAACTTCTTATGGTCTTTCAAGGGTTAACTGTACAAACTCGGACTTGATATATCGCCAGAAACTGCAATATCTTTAATCATCAATTCAACCGACTTCTTTCCATTCCATCCATTAAGGGAAATTTCACAAAGGACATCAAGCCTTTCGCTTTCAAGTTTTTTGAAATCCATGTCAGAACAATTTTCAAAAAAAGAAAAAAACATTCCTTTTAATGTTGCACCAGATTCATCCATAAATGTGGCCGCAAGGTGAATTTGCCCTCGTTTTTGTGAAAAAACAATTTCAACTCCGCGAATTACAAAAAGAGGCTTTTGATTTCCCTGACCAAATGGCTTAAGTTTTTGTATTTCCTCGTAAAGTTCAAGATTAATCGCAGAAAGTGATAATTCGCAAGCAAATGTTTGAATACGAACTTTTGTGAGCTCCTTTGCTTTTTGCGAAATTTCATCTTCAAAAAACTGTCTTAAATCATTAACCTTTTCATTTATGCAAGTGAATCCACCCGCCATAGCATGTCCCCCGCCCGCAATTAGTAAATCTCTTTTTACCGCTCTATTAATTGTTGCACCGATGTCAATTCCCAAAATTGACCTTGCAGAAGCCTTAATATAACCATCAAGTTTAGAAAAGACTATTGCCGGTTTATTATACTTGTCTTTTAATCTTGCGGCCAAAATGCCAATTACTCCTTGGTGATACTTCTCACTTCCAATAAAAACAAAGCCATCAGTGAATCCATTTTTAAAGAATTCTGAATTTTCAAGCTCTATAATTGCCTCCTCTTTCATTTGTTTTTCAATTGTACGGCGTTCAATGTTGAGATCGTATAGTTGTTTTGCAATTTGTAATGCATTTTCATAATTTGTTTCGGTGAGCAACTTTGCTCCAAGTGATGCAACACCAATTCTTCCACCGGCGTTAATACAAGGGCCAAACGCAAAGCCAAAAGTCTGTTCATCAAAATTTTCAATTCCAGAAACTTCTTTTAATGCTTTTAGACCTAAATTGCCCCAAGTGGATTGATTCCACTTCGAAAGAACTTGAAGACCAGTTGTGACAAAAGCACGATTTAATGAAACAAGATTCATAACATCGCAAACCGTTCCCAAGGCAACAAGGGGAGTGAGCTCAAGAAGATTTGGTTCTTTTTTTTCGATAAAAAATCCTTTATCTCGCAAATAAGCATTAAGGGCAACGATCATTAAAAATGAAACACCTGCACCGCAAAGATATTTTAGAGAAGTTGTTTCGTCAAGCCTGTTTGGGTTAATTATCGCAATTGATTTTGGAGTTTCCTTCACACCAAGGTGGTGATCAATTACAATTGCATCCATTCCACGTGTGTGTGCCTCTTCAAGAGGAGCAAATGCCACCGTTCCGCAATCAACTGTTATTAGTAATTTTGTTCCACCTTCTGCAATTGTTTTCATTGCTTCGATGTTTGGTCCATAACCTTCGCGAACGCGGTCGGGAATGTAGATTTCACTATCAACACCAATTGATTTCAAATAATTGTGAATTATTGCTGATGACGTTGCACCGTCAACGTCATAATCTCCAAAAATTGTGACTTTCTGTCTTTCAATGATAGCCTGATATACTCTCTCCACTGCCTTTGTCATATCGAGTAAATGGTTTGGGTCTGGCATTAAATTTTTCATTTTCGGCGTAAGGAAATCCAGCACCTGTTCAAATTCAAGGTTTGGAATAAGGTACAAAAGTCTTGCGATGATATACGATGTTTTATGTTCTGCAATTATACGATTTACAACTTCGCGTGAATGATCCTCCTCCACCCAGAAGTTCTTTAAGATTGAAAATGTGTACATTTTATTTCTGAAATAGGCTTGACAAATAAAATGATTTTGGCATTATGTCAATATAAATTATAAAAAATGTTAATTAATATTTAAAGATATGTCGGTTAAGGCTACATACGCTGAAACGGAATTGACTCTGGTTTTGGACAATGGGGACAGGAAAAAATTTGACGAAGTAAAACAAAACTGGGGCTTTGTAGATGAGCAAAGTATGATGAGATTTATGATAAGTGTGTTAATTAGTAGTGATGATAATAAAACTGTTGGATATCGCAAAGATGGTAGCCTTATCGCAGTTGAACCACTTGATGAACACCTTGGAAAATAATATTGTTATATATGGTAAAAAATCAAGCTGATTTTACAAACACCGAATTCAAAGAAAGTGTTTCGCAGGAAATTGATGGTAAAATGAAAAATACCGATTACTTTTCCGAGCATTTCGAAACAGCATTGATAAAATCTGCAACAATGCAAAATGCATTAAAAAAAGCATTTGATTTATGCTATCAAGACAAATGGAAGACTTGCAAAAGTGATGTTATGAAAATATTAGTAAAGGCTGGTTTATGGTTTGCTTCAATTATACTGACTGTTGTAATTATGGTAAGTGTTACAAATAAAATCTCAAAACAACAACCGCAAGCAAAAGTTGAGGCACAACGAGTAAAATGACCATTCTTGGCATTGACCCAGCCCTGAACAACGCAGGCTACGCAATAATTTCAAAAAACTCAAACGGAACTTTTCACCTTGTGGAATCGTGTGTGATTAAAAACAAAGGCACGGATGAATTTCCAAAAAAACTCCTTCATTTATTTGAAATAATCGATCACATTTGCAAGCTTTATAAACCATCAATTTGTGGAATTGAGGAGACATTTGTCAATGTAAACGCGACATCGTCCCTTAAACTTGGGGCAGCACGCGGGGCAATTATTACAGCTGTTGCAAAAAACGAGGTTCCAATTGTGGAATTCAGTCCAAATGCCGTGAAAAAAACCGTAACGGGGGCTGGAAAGGCGGAAAAATCTCAAGTGGAATTTATGATTCAACGCCTTGTTTCGGGTGTGAAATCTGATTTAACCAGTGATGAATATGATGCTATTGCAATTGCGTTTTGTGCTAGTGCTTTTTGTGGTGGGATATGAAAAAACACTGGAAACTTTACATTTGGCGTGTTTTGGAGGGAATTGGAATACGTTGATTTTTCTTTTGCACACCTGCATAAGGTATCTTTCAAAGATGCGAACTTAACTTGGGCAATTTTTACTGGTGCACACGATATAGATATAACAAAATTTGAGGGTGCGTGGGTGCGAAAAGATTACCCAACCCTCCCAACGCCGCCCGAAGGCTACCAATTTGTTCGCTCCAACACACCACCAAAGGACGGAAAAATTTTCATTGAACTGCGTAAAATATAAGATTAAAGGTTGTGATCAACTCAAACTTTAAACAAAAAACTTGACAAATTAAATTGCCAGACAATTTTTGTCTGAAGATTTTTATTTTTTATGTCACTAAAATACACAAAAGAACACGAGTGGATTAAACTTGAAGGAGATATTGCCATTATTGGTATTACAGAGCACGCAGCTGAAGCACTTGGAACCCTTGTTTATGTTGAGCTTCCTGAAGTTGGCTCTTCTGTTTCCATTGGCGGTGCTTGTGGCGTTGTTGAATCGGCAAAATCGGCGAGCGATGTCTATTCACCAGTTTCTGGCGAAATTGTTGAAGTAAATAAAGAGCTTGAAACTAGTCCTGATACAATCAATGATTCAAAAGAGGGACAAGCTTGGATATGTAAAATTAAAATTTTGGATGTTAATGAAACGAACGGTTATATGTCTAAAGAAGAGTATGATTCCTTCTTACAAAGCTAGGTTTGTTGGTCTTGTTAAAATTATTATAACTTTACTGGTCTTCTTTTTGTGTCCTTCTGCGAATGCGAGCGTTAGACCTTATATAGAGCCATTGGAAGCTATAGAAAATACACATAAAATTGAAGATATTAGCATCGTTACGACAGATTCCAATGTTATGTATCATTTGCAAAATTTAGCACAGGATGTCGCAATCGCACAAAAATTGCAAGTACATGTTTCATTATTTGATGAATCAAGGGTGACAAGAAGTTTGCAACTTGGAAAAAAAGGCGATGTTTTAATTACATCTGATGCCAAGTTATGCGAGAACCTTGTCCTAAAAGGAATTGCAAGTCCCCTTGGTTTAAAGAAAATTTTACAGGAGCATATTTACTGTATCGGAATTGGTGACGATGGGCGTATTTTAATGTTAATGCCTGAAAAATATCCGTCACACACTCAGGAAAGAATTGGTGAAATGGCTCTTTTGCTTAATGCTAGTATTTATGTTTTTAGCAAAGATGAAGATGCTCACAAAAAAATGGCAGAATGGCTTAAATTTGGTATGCCAATTTGCGGTTTTTCTTCCACATTTATAAGTCTCAATGTTGAAAGTGTACTTTTGCATAAAACTGATGCCAAGGTTGAATATTTCGCATGCCCACTTATTGGTCTTAAAAAAGATGGATATGACATTTTAATGCAATACTATGAAACGCAACACAATTCTTGATATAATCGCACTTTCACAAACAAGAAAGTTAAGAATGCTTACATCGTATACAGCAAACATTGCAAGAATTGCCGATAAAATTGCGGATGCCATTCTTGTTGGAGATTCACTGGCAATGGTATTATATAATATGCCATCCACTCATAATGTGACGCTTGAAATGATGATATCCCATGGAAAATCAGTTGTTTCTGCGAGTTCAAAAGCACTTGTTATTGTAGATATGCCATTTGGTTCGTATGAAATATCTCCAGAGCAAGCGTTTGAAAGTGCGAGCAAAGTTATTGCACAAACTGGTGCCAGTGCTGTTAAACTTGAAGGAGGAGTGGAAATGGCTGAAACTATTGATTTTTTACATCACAGAGGAATTCCAGTTGTTGGCCACGTTGGATTAATGCCGCAAAAAATTCACACCATTGGAAGTTATAAAAAAATCAGTTGTAATGAAAAAATTATGCAGGACTTCGAAGCAGTTTACAATGCAGGAGCCTTTGCCATTGTGCTTGAAAACGTTGCCGATGATATTTCTAATGAGATTGCTGAAAAATTTCCCGATACAATCACAATTGGTATTGGTGCTGGAGCCAATTGTAAAGGACATATTGCCGTTTTTGAGGATTTAATCAATCTTTCAACGGAATCAGTTCCACATTTTAGTAAGCCAATTTTTGATGTTAAAGCTCAAATTACACACCTACTTGAAGAGCACTTTCAAACATTATGATCGGATATATAATA